>DASRLI010000001.1:0-4022 GCA_035648535.1 Occallatibacter sp.
CACAGAAGAACCGCGTACGGCCGAATCTGAACCCTCGCAGATGTTCACGGATAAGGAGGGCAATCATATTGTCGGGTTCTGTCTCTGGTGCGACAAAGACTTTTATTCGATGGATGAGGTCGAAGTCCATAATGCCAACCACATGGCAAACTGCCCGGTGTCCCAGGAATTGAAGGCCGAGCACTGCATGCCGCCCGTGCTGCAAGCGATGTTCGAGAGGGCTGGCCTTCTTGACGACGAGGGAAACGATAAGAAAAAGTAACCAACCTAAACCGGATCTTTGCATATTCAAGCACCGCCGAAGGAGGATCGCCCATGGCCGGCCGACGGAAGACGCCAGATGAGGATCAACAAAGAGACAATTTAGGAGGCCAGGTCGTTGCCAATAATGGGCAGACGGAGCAGCGGAGACATGCACAGCCAGCTGAGGTCGGTATCATCTTCCTCTACGGAAACAGGCTCTTTATCGACAGTACCCCGATCAGCGACGCCGCTGACTACGGTGCATTGAAGACCTACGAGAAGGGCCACCCGGATTACTGGGAGGAACTTCAGCGCAGTGGAGTGGTTCCAAGAGACATCGAGTATGACGAGGTACCCCGAGGACGTGTCACGGCAGATCCAAGGCGAGGCACGTTCCTTCTTCTCCTGGATCGCTGCATCCGAAGCCGTCAGGACTTGGTGGATCACATCAGAGAGCTTATGCATCTGCCTGCGGGGTCAGAGACCGAGGTCAGCAGGGATTCTCATTATGTCTGCCCAGGGTGTAGACCGATGCACCAGCCGGAAGATGGCGATGATGACTGGTAAGGGCTGCTGCTTCTGTCAGAGCTGCATTCATCGCAAGCAGGGTGATCGCTGGGCGACCCCGTATAATTGCTTCAAATTATCCATCAAGGTATTCCGAGCATGCAGCGCATAACTCTCATCAGAGGTGAGCTAGATATATGGCTATATTTGATTGGCGAAAGGCACACGACGCTCGACTTAGCCCGAACTATTCATGAACGCACAGTGAACGTGCTTTGGGTCGGCACGAGATTGCCGAAGATGGTGACGCCGGCATGATTTGTCCATGCTGTCTGTTGCGGCGATCCTGATTTGGGTTTGTCGTGGGCGCGGCAGCGGTTTCGAGACAGGGCTTTCCCGTGCTGTTGCTTTCATCAGGCCAATCTGGATATCTTTCCGTGGTGCAGTTGCCGTCCTACCCAGGCGATGCTCCCAGTTCCATCGCCATGTGCCGGAAGGTCGTCAGAAACGGGAACGATTGCGGCAAGTGTATGACCATGCGCCGCGCTGAGGCAACGACCCTCGCGCCCAATTTCAGGAAGCGTTCCCGCAGTGTCCAGACTTGCGCCCTTGCGCAGTTGGTGCCCGCCGCAGACAGGCGCAGTTCCTGCATCAGCACATAGGCCGCGGCGGTCAGCAGCACGCGGAACTGGTTAGCCCAGAAGAGGCTGCAACTGGTGCGGTCGATCTCCATGGCGTGCAGTTCCTTGATCCGGTTTTCGATTTCGCCACGCTGGCAGTAGACCTCTTCGTAAAGCCATTGCGGAGTCTGCTTCATATTCGTGATCACGAAACGCGGGTTATCCTTGGGCGCTTTCTCTTCGGCGCGCACGACTTCGGCTTTGATAATGACGCGGCGTTCTCGCTTCCAACTGCCCGCCGCATAGCGGGCTTCACTGTAAACGCGCTCGGTCTGATCGGTGAGCCCCGCAAGTACGCGGGCGTACTGCATGGCCTCTTCCGCCTTGCGATTCAACACCGCGTTGCTGGCCATCGCCACCACATATTCGACGCCGGGTTCGCTATCCAAAAATGCCAGCAGTTCAGGATTTGCAAAGCCGCCGTCGAGACGAACGCGGATGCGCGCCTTCGGAAACGAGTTACGAACCAGCGCCATCAACCGGCGCAAAATCCCCACCGCGCCTGCCGCCGCTGTAACATTGCCGGGCCGCAACACAGCCGCGCACAGATACTGCTCCGCCTCGTTGTTGAATGTTACGAAGCCCATCATCGGCAGGTAACACGCGTTGTCGTAGTGGCTGTTGAAAAAGGACAACTGCTGCGCCCCATGCGTGGGATCATCGGTCGGATCAAGATCGATGGTGACCAGCCGGGCGCGATGGTGCAACCGTTGCGCATGACGTCCGATTACGCTCTCGGCAAGCGCCGTTCCCATACTATAAAGCTGACGCGGACCAACGGCATTTTCAAAGCGCGACAGCGTCGGCTGCGAAGCCATATCGAGTCCCGTAACCGGATCGCGGTCCAACAGCCTCTTGTGCATCGGATCGGCAGCCAATCGAGCCGAGTCGTTAGCGTCGGCATAACCACAGCCGATGGAGAAAACGCGCTGAGCGAAAAGATCCCGCAACGAATGGTCAACCTTGCCCGCCTGCCGGGGATCGCGCAAACAGCCTGCCATACTGGCGATCAATCCGTAACGCTGCTCAGCTGCCTTCAGCAGCACGGCGCCACCATCGGAACTGCCTTGCCGCTGGTCGAACTCCAGCACCACCGGCTTGGCAACAATCTCTGGAAACAATAAACGCTCTGTCGCGGTAGAATCGGTCAAGCGAAAGCCTCTCAATGTGCCTTAAACACTGTCTTGTCAACATGTTTGTAGCACAAAAGGCTTTCGCTACCTCAGGCTTCACGAATAATGCAGGCTAGACCGTCCGCCGTCTCTACGTCCTACATCGAACGGCAAAACCTTACCATGCGTATGCAGATGCGGCGGTTTACCCGGCTCACGAATGCCTTCTCCAAGAAGCTGGAAAACCTCAAGGCATCCGTTGCCCTTCACTTCGCCCATTACAACTTTGTTCGGGTCCATCAATCTCTCAGGATCACTCCGGCAATGGCGGCGGGTTTGACGGGTCACGTTTGGGAGTTTGGCGAACTGTTGGAGGCGATTCAATGAAAGCAATTTCATTGCCAAACGTGAGCCGGTCACGTATCGAGGGGTTTCAAATTAGGACACTACCCTCAAGGGTATGTTCTCCGGGGCACTTGGAGGCTTTAATGATTCGCGCTGCCCTTCGTACGGGAGTCGAGGGCGATGGCCCCTTATAAGTTCTTGATCGATAACGACTGTTCGTCGGCGGCACGCTACTTCCCGAAGAAACGCGTCATCACGCTTCAGCAGGCCAAACTGGCACCAAACACGCCTGACGCTGATGTCTTCGTCAGCGCCTATGAGTTGTGGGTTGCTCCAATCACCCTTGCAGGGGTACTATGGCTGCAATTACCGGTACAGATTCTCAGGCTCGCGGATTGACTTCTCGGCGGAACATGCCACTCCCACTCCAGACGGACTGTGCATAGGCTTCCATCACGGAGGACGCATGGCCGCAACTTATTCGTCCTTAGATACACGACTTCGGTCGCTTTGGGCCAAGAGCGGTGATACTTCGTGGCATAGTCTACTAGCGCATATGCTCGATGTTGCTGCTTCTGCTGAAGTGCTGCTTGAGCGTGAATCCGGAGCAGCATATCTGTGGGCGGCACAGGCGTTTGGTCTGCCCCCCAAAAGGGTCGGCCGATGGATCGCCGCCATCGTCGGGCTTCACGACTTCGGCAAGGGCATTCCAGGCTTTCAGGCGAAATGGCCCCAAGGGAAGGCTAATGTCGAGATGGCCGGGCTACCGTTCAGCGTGGCCTCTCTAACTATTAGTAATCACGCCGGAGCCAGCGCGGCACTCTTGATGGATATTCTCCCCACTGTGGGCGTTCCCTCAATGTGGGCTCATGGGGTACTGCAAGCGATCAGTGCGCATCATGGATACAACTTCAACGCCCGAGAGATTCAGAGTCCCAATCCCTACATTGAAGGACCAGCCTGGGGGGCTACTCGCAAGATGCTGTTTGTTGCTTATTGGGCAACACTGGCTCCCGAAGGATCACCGACTGTTGATGAGTTGCAACTTGCTCCTGTCGAGTGGCTCGCTGGTCTAACCAGCATCGCTGATTGGATTGCCTCTAATCAGGTTTGGTTTCCTTTGGGTGAGCGAGGC
>DASRLI010000002.1:0-5850 GCA_035648535.1 Occallatibacter sp.
GCGTGCGGCCAGGAGGCGATGGCGTGGAGCTGGGCGATGGTGCCGAGATTGCCTCCGCCGTGATGGGGAATCAATCGCTTGTGGTGTGCCTGAGCGAGAGCGGCGATCTCACGAAAGCCGGTGACGCCGTCGGCCACCATAATGTCGGGTTGCACGATGCTGTAGACATTCTGTTCGAGGATCCACCGGTACTCGTGTACGCCGCGATTGTTCTCTCCCCCGGCGATGGGAATGCCCACCAGGCGGCTCAACTCGGCCAGTTCATCGAACGAGTACCGCAGGCGCGGTTCTTCAAGCCAGAGACAGTTCAAACGCTCGAGTTCGCGCGCGGTTTCGAGAGCGCGGCGAAAGTCCCACATCACCCCCGGCTGCCAGGCGCCAAAGGCCTGGGCCTGGTTGGCGTCCACCATGATATCCATGTCGTCGCCCGCCGCTTTGCGCACCGCTTCGACCAGTTGCACGTCTTCCTTCAATGTGGGGTAATGCGCCCGCAGCTTGATCGCCTTCCAACCTTGCGATTTGAGCTGGAGCGCCATGCGCACCCTTTCCTCCGCAGTGGAAAGCTGGATCATGCTGGCATAGGCGGGTACCCGATCCTTGGCCGCGCCCCAGAGTTTGTAGAGAGGTTGGCCGGTGGCTTTGCCGATGAGGTCCCACAGCGCAATCTCCACAGCCGAAATTGTGCGAGGGCTCGAGCCCACGTAGTAGCGCAGCGGACCGGCCAGCTGCTCGATGTTGAACGGGTCCTTACCGACGAGTTGGGATTTGGCCGCCTCCAACGAGGCGGGGTCCATCCCCGGCCCGATGCCCGAAAGTCCCTGGTCGGTTTGAATCTCGATGACCGAGCCGCCGCCGATCCGCTGTGTGGTCGCCGTTCCCGGATTCCACGCCGCTTCCATCTTGCCGGTTTCGCGGACGACCTTTAGGTTCACGATCCGGATGCCGGTGATTTTGAGCCGCACCGCAGCATGCAACTGCGGCATCAGAGCGGCAAGCGATGCGGACTTTAGAAAATCTCTTCGCTGCATAGGCGACCCACTGGGGGAGTATACCAGCCATCGATTGGGAAGAATCGAGCGATTCTTCTGCCCGGAAGCCGGTGCAGTAGTCGCGTGTTGATTGCAGGTGAAATAACCCTACCGCCCAGGGATCCAGTCATCGTGGATTTTCCGGCTATGGTTGGATTACCGGCAAACCGAAAATTACTAGTTAGATAAGAGTCAATCATGAGAAGTGACCTGCTCAACGTCCATGCAGATTCTGAGATTCAACCAATTCATCGACGTATAGCCAAGTCTTGCTTGTTTCGACCTGACGCAAAAACTGTTACCGGGGCCTGTCCCCGAGCATCAAAGGAGCTATGAGCACAGAAAAAGCGACATTCGGGGCGGGTTGCTTCTGGGGAGTCGAGGCGGCGTTTGCGGCCATCCCCGGCGTGACAGCAACTGCCGTGGGCTATGAGGGCGGCCAGTCGGAGCGGCCCAGCTACAAGGACGTCTGCACGGACCAGACCGGGCACGCCGAAGTGGTCGAACTCGACTTCGATCCCCAACTGGTGAGCTACGAGCAGTTGCTGGACGCGTTCTTTGCGCTGCACGACCCCACGACACTCAACCGCCAAGGGCCCGACTGGGGCACGCAATATCGCTCGTCCATCTTCTTCCACTCGCCCGAGCAGCAGGCGCAGGCGCTCGCCAAGATTGAGCAGCTTGCCGCAGAGGGACGCTTCAAGCCGAAGCGCGTTGTGACCAAGGTCGAGCCGGCGCAGACCTTCTGGCGCGCCGAGGAATACCACCAGCGCTATCTCGAAAAGCGCGGCCAGGCAAGCTGCCATATTTAGCTGACAGTGAACAGCAAAATACTTTAGCTGACGGTGAACAGCGGACTACTTTTAGACGAGAAGTAGTCCATTCAGCGCCGGGCTATTTCTCCTCACCCGCTCCCACTCCATCAGCCTCTGCCGGTAGGGCTTCCGCTCCTGCCGCCGCCGTCCCCGTTCCCGGTTCGTCGATCCAGAGGCATACGATGAACCACACCAGCACCGCCAGAAACACCACGCTGTTCGAGTTGTAGAGCTTCTCCTGCAGGCCGATAACACGCTCGTATTCCGCCTGGGAGTGGGGCGCTGCGTGGAGTGCGATTATCTGCCAGATGCCGCGCATCGCCATTTGCCCAATCGCCGCGGTAGAGAGGCCGATGACAATCTGCTGCGTGTGGCTGCGCCAGCCGGCCTTGAAGCGCCGCCCGAAAAGCATCACCACCACGCCCAGCTCGATTGTGAGCACGTCAGCCAGTAGATCGGTCTTCTGCGCCACAAGTTGCATCAGCCTTAACACTGCAAGGGTCGACTCCGTTGTGAGGGTCTTCCAAGGCGGCCATGGGCCCCATGTAGCCAGAACCGCCGCGCCCCCGGCAAGCATCGCCAGCGTGCCGATGATCCATGCGCTCCGTGTAGCGCCCGAGAACGCGCGCCGCGCCAGCTCTACCAATACAGCCAGAGAGACCAGCGCCTCCAAAATGGCGAGTGTAAGAAAGATGCTGCTCGTGGCCATGGGCGGCATGCGCTCAAAGAGCATCCTGCTGGCCAGCAGCCGCAACGCTGTGAGAGCCATGCTGGCAGTGAACCAGGGAAAGCGGCGCGAGCGGTCTCGCCCCAGCAAAACCACGAGCAGAACCAGCAGCGCCGCAAACGTGAGCGTCCAGAGCACCTGGACGGTCGTAAAACCAAAATTGAAGTGCATTTGAACCTTGTCCGGGCCTTGCCTCTGTTGGTGTGCCAGCCCCTCTTTTTCAGTCTAACCGGCTCGGGCCGCACCCGCGGCGCCCTGCCATAATTCCAATATGCTGGTTTTGGCCTCAGCCTCGCCCCGCCGCCGTGAACTGCTTACGCAGGCCGGCTTTTCATTTCAGGTGCACCCTGCGCACATTCCCGAGGAGCCGCTGGAGGGCGAAGACCCCATTGCTTACGTAACGCGGCTGGCTCGTGAAAAAGCGCAGGTCGTCTTTCGCGAACTGACGTCAGAAAACGGCCCCACGGGAAAAGCAAGCCCGAACAGCAAGTCCTCTCTTGCGGTGCTGGGTGCCGATACTACGGTAACGCTCGACAATCACATCCTGGGCAAGCCCGAGGACGCTGCCGACGCCGCGCGCATGTTGCGGCTGCTCTCAGGGCGCACGCATCGCGTGATTACCGGCGTGGCTCTGGTCACCGCGGAGGGCGCTGAAGTTGCAGCCGAAGCCACCGCCGTCCGCTTCCTCGCCTTGTCCGACGAGGAGATCGCCGCCTACGTTGCAACTGGCGAGCCCATGGACAAGGCCGGCGCCTACGCCATCCAGGGCCGCGCAGCGCGCTGGATTCCGCGCATCGAGGGCTGCTACTTCAACGTGGTCGGCCTGCCCCTGGCGCTTGTCTCAACGCTGTTGGAATCGTCAACTGAGAAGTTGCTTACGTAGATACGATGCGACGGTTGGCCCAAATCTAACCATCCCAAAATGAATGGTGGCCCAGTTTTGGTGGTGGATTAAGATGTGGGCCACCGCCATACGCAAAGGCTTTGTGTCAGGGCACGACTTCAGTCGTGCCGCCAACGCCATAAAACAAACGCTGGGCTTCAGCCCCTGCTGCTCCCTCGCCTGCGGCGGAGCGGTGAGGCCTATCTCTCCAACGCCGTAATCCACGGCAAGTTCGCCCTCCGCGCCTGCATCGTAAACTTCCGCACCACCTCCGCCGACATTGCAGCCCTCCCGCCCGTTCCTGCCCGTATGGGCAAGGATCTCGACGCAGAACTCCGAGCGAATAACCTTCCTGCCTGAGAAACCCTTCGCGACTCGGTGGCAGTCTGGCCGGTGGCGCGCCTCATCACAGGGTGACGAACAATTCAGCGATTGGTTGTGCCGCGCGAAACAGAGCTTATAGGCCGAGCGCCGCGCTGGCATGGTGTATCCTTTACGCGGTGTCTTCAGAGACACCTGTATCGCTGAGCGAGTGATTCAACTTCGTGACTGTCTTTCGTTGAGTTGAAATCGCAAGCCCGAAGAGATGACGATGGCTAAGAAACGCCCACCGGAATCGAACGAACAGAAAGTTTTCAGCAGAATAGACCTAATTGCAAAACTTGAGAAGCTGAGAAGTTCCTCCGTGATTTGTCTTCTCACATCGCTACGCCCTGGGGTTCAGGGTTCGATTTCTGATGATCAGGTAAGAGTGATGTTCGATCATCTCCTAGCGATTAATCAGCGGCCCATCCCGCGCCTTGACTTGTTCTTGGTGAGCAATGGCGGAAACGGGGTCGTGCCTTGGAGGCTCGTGTCGCTGTTTCGAGAATTCTCGAAACAATTTAACGTCCTGATACCCTATAGGGCATATAGTGCCGCGACGCTACTCGCACTCGGCGCTGACGAGATTGTGATGCACCCTTTCGGTGAGTTGGGGCCGATAGATCCTTCGGTGAGCAACGATTTCAATCCAAAGAACCAGCAAGGTCAGCCTATCGCAATTAGCGTTGAGGATGTAAAGGCCTACGTGGCTTTTATTAAGAAGACTGTCGGAATCACGCATGAAGACGAGCTGGTAAAGACCATTGAATCGCTGTGCTCTCAGGTCCACCCATTAGCACTTGGAAATGTTGAGCGATTTGTTTCGCAGTCGAGGATGATTGCCACCAAGGTGCTTAAGACGCACATGGAAGGGGACGCGGACCACATAATTGACGAGCTGGTCGAAAACATGACATCGAAGCTCTACTTCCACGGACACCCCATAAACAGGAAGGAGGCACGACAGGACCTCAAGCTTAAGGTTCTTGATAATCCGTCACGAGACTTGGAGAACACGATCTGGGAGCTTTATTGCGACTTTGAGAAGGACTTTGAAAACACTGAGCCCTTTTTTCCGTCGGGACAATTGTTCACTGCATTCGCTGGGAACATGGCTCTAAACACCACGGAGAGCATTGACGCGGAACTACTTCACGCTGCGATTCAGAGCAAGAGCATAAAGAGCGAATTCCGGTCTTCACATAAAGTTACGATGACGTTGACGCCGAATGGTCCTCAGTTGATGGACCAAGTCTTGTCACAAGGATGGCGTCATTCAAGACCGTGATTGGAAGGAATGGGAGCGGAACTGTCGTTGACGGTTCTAGCGGGTGTTCACGCGCACCCCCTACGGGGACGCCAAAGCTATAAGGGGAGGAGCCAAGATGTTGGCCACCAACGAAGGTGAATTCATTCTCTGAAGCGATTCGTGTCATTCTTCTCCCCTGCAAGTATTGATGGCAATTCTCCTGCAATATGTTGCCTTGTTCTCTGATGAATCGGCAGGATACACGATTCACTTTACCTCAAGCAATTATTGCCCCAATTCTACACAATCACACATTAAAATTCCCAAAAGGTCTTCATCCCAATAAGGTTGGACAGACCCGGTTGGGCGCTCTCAGGTACCCGCGATCGAAAGCTAACCTCCGCGAGAGAGCGGTAATTCAGCCTCTAAGCCACTAGGAAAGATGGAGATGTTCCGGAAATCCGACACGCAGATAGTGGTTCTCTGTTCCTCACCGCTCTAGGATTGCCGGTATCTCTACAACGCTAAGTTCGCCCCACCCCCCACAATCCCGACCAACCCGAAAAATCACCCCCGAATCGGCACCATCCAAGCAGCCATTTGCCGCAAATCGGCCGCAAATAAGGCCTAATTAGGCGCATTTAGCCTCAATTAGGCCGTTATTCGTGTAATTCTGAACAACCCTTTGCTCTCGAATGGCCAATTCTAAGCAGCCATTTCGTCGATTTCGATCCCCTGGAAGTCAAGTCCAAATTGTTCTGTAGATTGCTATTCCTCAGGGTTCT
>DASRLI010000003.1:0-6101 GCA_035648535.1 Occallatibacter sp.
TCCCCGATCCATAGATCCCAAGACGGGGCACATTCAGGTTCTTGCCTAATAAGTCGATCTTCTCCTGAAGTGTCAAAAGAGATAGAACATTGTCGATACGCTGGTCCGTGGTCAGGCTATTGTCCTGAAAGGGATACTTGGCCTGCGCAGAGAGCAATGGCTCAAGAGTGGCGAGCAGGAAAATAGCCACAAAGGCTTGAATAGTGTTCAATGTAGCTTCCTTGGTTTGGTCGGGACGCTCAGCGGGGCTGACTGGAATCAAAAGATGGTCTTTAGCCTATGCGTTTCCGGATAGCGAGGGCCGAACCGGCCTCCGCTATCCGGCAGCAATTGGCAACGTCGCCTCTCCTAAAAGAGGATTCTCAAGGACGCGATTACGGAACGCGGGACCCGGCCCGAAGTAGTAGGGAGCGTTCCGAAGCCAGTCCAACTGGTGTTTGGTGAGAACTTGGCTGGCGTGCCAATGGCAAGACTTGGCGCTCCAAACGTTGGGTGATTGGCGGCGTTCACAGCTTCCATACGGAATAAAAGGAACGTTCCTTCGCGCGGCAGTGTGAATTTCTTGTGGAACGCTGCGTTCCAAAGCGCATATCCCGGATTTCGCAGGGATCCAATAAGAAGCGGCGTTGTCCGAGGCTGCCATGTAGATAAATTCGTCCAGCAGCTCTCATCATTATTGAACCAGTGTGCCCGCGTCTGGCCTCCCTCCGGTGCATAGCTGGCGCAACTGAAACTTGCGGACGGAAGAGCCAGCGGCGTACCCGATGCAAAGATGACAGTCGAGTCAAGCAGCCAACCGTTTACTACATTACCCATCCATCCATTTCGCCTGATACGTGGAAGTGGATAGACCACATTGGCATCCACGTAGTTTCGTTGATCAGACGGGTCCGGACCTTTCCACAAGCTGGCATCACGAAAGATTCCGTTGTTGAGATAGCTATCTTTGCTCGCCCAGTTTGACCAGGCATAGTTGAAGACGAAGTCCAGACTCTTCAGACGGCGTTCGACCCGAACGTTGAGAGAGTTATACGCCGAGTCTCCCGAGGGAACTGAGTTTTCCGTGATCCCGTCAAAAAGAGGATACGGCCGCATCAATTTCCATGCCGGAATCGTTGAGGATGCACCCAGTGAGGAATTCCCGGGCAACACGCCGTAGAAGGGATTCAGCACATTGTTATTGCAGGCTGCTCCGCTTGCGTTGCAGGCCTGCTGCTGAGTCGGCGAGAGGCCATCCAGAGAGGTTGCCACCGGGATGCCATGAACCGTGCTGCCCAGGTATTCCATGTCCAGCAGCAGTGCTCCTGGTAACCTTTGCTGGATGCCGAGGGACCAATGCTGTGTCATGCGAATGCGGCGGTCCGTATTGTCGTAGCCGATGCCGTTTCCGAGGTTAGTTGCCAGACCGGAGGCCGCTCCAGTCGGTGCGATCGCTCCAGTTGGAAACGGCGTTCCGTTATTGAAGTAGGGGCTGGGAGTCATGTTGCCATCCAGTGAAGCAACAAACGATGTGCCCTGACTGAAACCACTCGCGTTGATGCCCCCAGACGCAGCAGCGTCATATATCCCGTAGCCCCCGCGAACTGCCATATCTGGGTGAGGACTCCAACTGAATCCAACCCTTGGTTGCCATTCGTTCCAAAATACCTGGAAGGGTGCGCCTGGGGCTCCATTCACCCCCGCGAACAGGAGGCCTCCAAGCAGCGGTCCCTGCAGGCCGGGAGCCACGGCGTAGTTCACCTGGTTGCTATACGGGTTAGTGCAGGTCAGGCAGAAACCGGCGTTCATCCGGTTGTGGCGGTCCCTCGGGGACATATTGACGTCCCAGCGAAGGCCAAGGTTCAGGGACAAAGTTGGCAGGACTTTGAAGTCGTCTTGAACAAATAAGCCATAATAGTGCATGGTAGTAAATGTATTTGAGTTCCAAGAGACACTGCCTGCAGCTGGATAGCCGAGGAGCAGATCCGCTATTTCCTGCCCTTGACCGGTCGCCGCTTGGAAAGGATTTTGCTGGGTGAAGCCGGAATTAAACGTGAACGTTCCGTTAGGATTTCCGGGGATGCCTGTTGGCGACGACTGTATATCCAGGAACTCGGCGCCGTAGTGTAGGTTGTGCCGCCCTATCAGTTGCGTCACGCTTCCTGAGAAATCAGCCTGTGCATTGGCACCGCCGCTTTGGCTGTTCCCGAATAGAGGTGTCATACCCGATACGGTCAAGGACGGCACGATGTTCTGATGGGATGTACTCCCGACGACTGGCATGGTTAACCCCAACTCACTGGCCTGGAAGTTATTCTTGATCGCAGTACCAGTTGTCGAAAGCAGATAATAGCGTCCATAGGATCCTTTGAGATCCAGCACCATCGAGGAGGAAACAACATGCGTCAGATCCAGGATGATGTTGTAGTCATTATCGGGCGTGTCTACCGCGGTAGAGGCGGCATTGGTAAATTGATTGCCCCCGTCCGTCAACCTGTTCGTCTGAAGCGTACCCACCACGTACATACGGGTACGGTCTGTAAAGTTTTGGTCCACCCGACCAATATATTGATTGTACTGGTAGTAAGTCGGTCGCGTTACGACATAATTGTTGACGTAACCAGATTTGGTCGGTGCGGGGTACAGGGAGAGAATCTTCTGTCCGATCGGGCTTAGCCGCGACACGGGAATTGTGTTGTTCAGAAATGCCTTTCTCCCATAGGTAGTGCAATTCCCTAAAGCATCTTTTTTTACGCATGCGGTAGTCAGGGGATCGTAGATCGTAAACCCTGACCCTGTGAAATTTCCGGTTAGCCACGCCTGAGGCGGCACGCTCTCTACGATGATCGTTGGCTGATCCTGACGGTAGCCTTCGTACGAGCCATAATAAAACATCTTATTGCGACGGATTGGTCCGCCGGTTTCAGCTCCGAATGTATTTCTGATATTGATGGCTTTACGCGCATGACTTAAACTGGCGATCCAGGTATTTGCGTTCAAAAACGCATTGCCATAGTAGTCGTAGATAGAGCCATGACGAGCATTGGCGCCTTCTTTTATGCTGACACTGAACACCCCGCCCCCGGTTCGGCCGTACTGCGCATCATAGGGCATTACACTGGCCTGCACCTGCTGTACCGCACTTTGATTTGGGACGAAGTACCACGTGCCGAGATTGTCCTGATTGCTCATCGGCGCGCCATTGACATAATATGTACTTTCATCAGTCTGGGAACCAGCTACGGCGTAGAGATCTGAGTTGTTCCGGATAGTCAGGCCGAATGTATTTGCACTGGCGGCCCGAATTCCTTCGGTAAACGAAACGTCATCGAAGACATCCATGCCAGTGGAGGGCATGTTCTCAACTTTTAGCTGGTCCACCACGCCGCCAGTGGACGCTGAGACAGTATCGAGATCGACGCTATCGGCTGTCACCACAACTTCCTGCGCTACATTGCCCGGAGTAAGAGTTACATTCAACCCCATCTGCTGGGACGAATTCAGAATGATCTTGTTGTACACCATGGTCTGAAAATGTGCCGACTCCGCCTTGATTGTGACGGTGTACGTGCCGGGCAGCAGATACAGCAGGGAATATGCGCCCTGTTTGTCAGACTTTGTGGTATACGACTGTCGAGTCTCGACACTGACCGCCGTGATGGCAGCGCCTGGAATTACAGCGTGGGCAGAGTCCGTCACCTGTCCCGTGATAGATGCACGAAAGTCCTGCGCGTGCAAAGTAGCGGAGGAGAACGTAAGACAAAATCCCAGCAGAATTACTAGATGGAGAGATAGCCGCAGTGAAGGATGCGCTAGGTAAAAATCTTGAGCTATCGTCACGGCGGTAGAGAAAGCTGGTTGGCAAAACTTTTCTGATTGACTTGAAGTGAGGGGTGCTGCACTTCGAGTTATGCTGTTAGAGGGCTGGGAGTTAAGTTGCATGGGATTCTCCAGTTTAAAGTTGTCGCAAGCATCGAAATAAACACCGGTTACATGGTGAACAGAGTTCCTATGTTTCTGGCCAGAAAGCTCAAGGGCTAGCTACATGCTCTTTGAAAGTCCGCTGACCATTAGGAGAATCGTGAGCCGTAGTAGTTATTGCGGGGAACTGCGTCGTTCGATTGACGGAGAGATCGAAATATTCTCTCCTACACCCCGCGCTGCAGTATCGGGGACGTTGAAAGATTTCGGGATGGTACCCCATGCCAGAAGTGCTGCGCCGTGAAGTGATCCTTCGGAGTAACAGCGCCGTCGACGTTGAGGAGCCAAGGGCGGCTCCGGGGCTGTTCCGCAGCATGGCGAGATCTTCGGCTGTCAGCCTGCTCAGGTCGATGACATCACCTTGCGCCAGTCCCTTCACTCCCGACCGGGCTCCGAAAATCTTTCTGATCCCGTCCTGGCGCATCCCTTCGGAGATCACGCTGGCAAGGCTGATATTGAAGACGGCGGTGGGACCCCCACCCTGCACGATCATCAGATTTCCAGCTCTCATTCAGTTTCCTCCTATTCCCTGTCGTGAAAGCTCGGCGCCTTTGAATCCTGATCGGTGTGCTTGGAGATCTCGCATGTATTCCTTTTGTCCGCGCTATGCATAGCAATTGTAATATATCATTATTGATTGTAAAGTTTTACTCTTGTCCAATACAAGATGAGCCTGAAGGTCAGGCTTGATTCCAACACAAGATGAGCCTGAAGGATGAGTCATGCTGAGGATTGACAATCAGCATGCACGAAGCCGAGAAGTTGAATTTGGAGCAGATTCGTTTGCTGGTGTCGGCCAGCGAGGGACTGCGCTTTGCGAGTGAGAACCGGGAACAGATGTATGGCTGGGTGGAGGCGGTGCTGATCGAGCACGGCTATGCCAGCCAGGGCAAGGCCGCTCGCGGCTTGCTGCGGCGCTATGTGGAGAAGATGACCGGTCTGAGCCGGGCGCAGGTTTCGCGGCTGATTCAGGGCTACAACGCCTGCGGCCGGGTGCGTGTTGCCGCGTATGCCCGTCACCGCTTCGCGGCGCGCTACACGCGGGCCGACGTCGAGCTGCTGGCTTCGGTCGACCAGGCCCATGAGACGCTCTCCGGGCCAGCCACCAGGTCGATTCTCAAGCGCGAGTTTGAGGTCTACGGCAAGGCCGGGTTCGAGCGGCTGGCGAAGATATCCAACGGCCATCTCTACAACCTGCGCCACAGCCAGCGCTATCGCGAGCGGCTGCTCCACTACACCGAGACGCGGCCCACGACGGCTTCCATCGGCGAGCGGCGCAAGCCCGATCCGCGCGGGGAACCTGGTTTTTTGCGTCTCTATACGGTCCATCGGGGCGACTCCCCAGGCGCCAAGGGCGTCTACCACATCAACGCCGTCGATGAGGGGACACAGTGGCAGGTCGCGGCGGCAACTGCCCGCATTTCAGAGGCTTACCTGCTGCCTGTGCTAGAGGCCATGCTGCGCCAGTTCCCCTTCCGCATCCGCGGATTCCACTCCGACAACGGAAGCGAGTTCGTCAACCGCACCGTCGCACAACTACTCGAAAAACTGCGCATCGAGCAGACCAAAAGCCGGCCCAGGCAGTCGGGCGACAACGGTCTGGTCGAGACCAAGAACGGTTGGGTCATCCGCAAGCACATCGGCTACGGATACATCGACCAGGCCCACGCCGGCAAGATCGACAGCTTCTATCGCGACCATCTCAACCCCTACCTCAACTACCATCGCCCCTGCGCCCAGCCGGAGGTCCACATCGACGCTAAAGGACGAAAACGCGTCCACTACAGGGTCTTCCGGACACCGCTCGAAACCCTGATGGCGCTGGAAAAACCCAACCAATACCTGCGGCCGGGACTCAGCGTCCACGCACTCCAACGCATCCAGATGGCCCGCAGCGACACCGACGCAGCGCAACGAATGCAACAGGCCAAAGCCAAACTCTTCGACCAACTGCGGTCCGCCGGATGAAATCCGAACACTCAAAAACAGGCGGAGGAAATATGGAAATCAAAGTGCCGATTCCCACATTCCCACCGCATCGGCCACCACTGCTACACTCTCCCAGAACAAACAAAAAAAGGAGCCTTCCAAAGCACGACTCATCCACATCCTTCAGGCTCATCTTTCAATTGGAAAAGACT
>DASRLI010000004.1:0-8887 GCA_035648535.1 Occallatibacter sp.
AAAACCTACGCGGACTTCGTTGATGAAGTTGGGCGTGAAGTCGTGGTACTCGCTGAGCGCGATGAGGTGGTAGATGTGGGGCAGGGCCAGGAAGAAGGCCGGAAGAGCCGCAGCAGTGTCGATGCCCTGAGCGTTGTTGTAGATGTAGCGCCCGCGGAAGCTGTCCTTGGACGAGATGGTCCAGTCGGTGCTGGTGACGAGGTTTTTGTAGTTATTGTAGTTGGGGGCCGCGATCAGGTAGTTGCCGAGAGGAATGTTTTGCGCGCCGCCGGTTCCATAGTCACCGGCGCCGGGAGCGACGTTGGCCGAGTAGCTGGGGCCGGCGGCGTTAAACACGCCGTCAGTGTAGACGGTGAGGAACTGCGGGCCGGAAGTTTCGTTGCCGCAGACGAGGTCATTTCCCGTTTTTCCGCCCGTGACCTGCGAGGGCGAGGTGGGCATGTACTTGGTGTAGACGCCGAGGTTGGTCTGGTTGAGGGCGGCCATGCCCTTAAGGGTGGTCATTCCGGCCGCAGTGGGGGTGCAAAGGAAGTACTGACCGCTCTGGCCTACGTCCTGATACTCGTAGTTGCCGAACCAGAAGAGTTTGTCTTTGACGAGTGGGCCGCCCGCTTCGCCGCCGAAGCGGTTGTTGTCATAGCGGGGGTTGGGCTGCTTGCCGCCCTGGATGGCGTTTTCGGCGTTGAGGTTGCGGTTCTGGAAATACTCGTAAGCGACGCCATGGATCTTGTTGGTACCGCTCTTGACGGTGGTGTTGAACTGACCGCCGGCGGAGTGGCCGAAGTCCGGAGAGAACTGATTGGTGATGGCTGTAAACTCACCGACGGCATCGTTAGGGATGTAGACGAGAGGACCGGTGACGCCCTTGTTGTTGTTGTCGATGCCTTCGATGGTGTAGTTGTTCGCCTCAGGGCGAAGACCGCCGACCGAGGGGCCGGTGCCGACGCCGAGGCCGCCGCCGGTGGCAACGCCAGGCACGAGCAGCGAGAGGTTGAGAACGCCGTTGGCGGAGGAGGAGGTAGGCAGGCTCTTCAGTTCTTCCGATTCGAAGGAGGACTCAAGCTGCGTGGTGGTGGTGTCGATGACGGCGCCGGCGTCGGCAGAGACCTGGACGACGGTGGACGCGGTGGCGACAGGCAACACGAGGTGCGCCGTGGATGTGGTGTTCAGGTTCACTACGAAGTTTTTCAGGGTGAATGTCGCGAAGCCGCTCGCGCTCGCGGAGACGTTATAAGTCCCGGGGAGCAGATTCGGGATCGCGAAGTCACCGACGTTGCTGGCCTGCGCGCTGGCGGAGACGCCAGTGGCGGCATTGGTTGCAGTGACCGTGGCGTTGGCGATGGCGGCCCCACTCTTGTCGATGACGGTTCCGGCGATGTTGCCGCTGGTAGCCTGGCCGCATGCTGCATAACTGCCGCCAAGCAACATGGCAGCCATGAGGTTGATTGCAAGGAACGTGCTGTTCAATCGGAAAGCTGGCATTGATCTCCTCCAGAGAAACGAACTTTTGAATCCTCTTCGGCATCAAAGGGCCGGTGAAAATGCGATGAACATCGTGCGTCAGCATCAAAGCGGGAAGAACTTGATCCAGAAAGAAGCCGCAAGCAGCCAATAATCGGGATGGATAGAGGGGACAGGAACCCGAAAAGCACTTGCGACTTACATTTTGTCGATCAAGGTTCAGGTCTCACTGTCGTGCCCGAAAGTAGAGGGCGGGAAGCCGACTGCTTGGGGGGTGTATGCACGAATATGGCCAACCCGCAAGAATGTTGCTAGTTCTCTATGACATTGATAAGAGACAACCTATACTGAACCAGATGACGAAAGGATCTCAGCGCTCCGAAGCGGATATATGACAATTTGTAGAATTTTGGCTTCTTATTCCAAAAATGGTTGGAACCTTCCTTTTTTGGAACCACTTCTATCCCTTAATTGGCTGCCAGTTGTTGCCTTTGCGGTATCCTCCTCTAGATGCTGGTCACGCTGGCGCATATCGGAACCCGACGCGGTTCGAAGGACTCGCTCGACCCGCTCATTGAAACTTATCTCGAACGCTGCTCGGCGTTTGCGCGTTGCCGTACGGAGGCATTCCGCACTGAGGAGGCCATGCTTGAATGGCTGGGGCGGCAACAGGGTAGAACGCCAGCCGTTGCGGTGCTGTTGGACAGTCGCGGGCGGCAGATGACCTCGGAGGCATTCGCCGGGTGGCTGGGCGCACGCCGCGACGAGGGGAGCCAGCACATCGTTTTCGCGGTGGGTCCGGCCAGCGGCTGGTCTGACGCAGCCCGTAAACAGGCGAAGCTCCTGCTCTCGTTCGGGCCGATGACGATGGCCCACGCGCTGGCGCGGCTGGTGATGGCAGAACAAATCTACCGCGCAGTTACAATTTTGACCGGCCATCCATATCACGGGGGGCACTGAAGCGCAGTTCGCAGTTCTCAGTTGCCAGTTGTCAGTTCTCAGTTGTCAGTTGTCAGGTCTGAGTTGACCTTGGACTGCGCCCTAAGCTCCGGAGTCGAGCGGGTTAAACTGACAGCTGACCTCTGAGAGCTTTTATGACGGATTCCCGACGCGGACTGATTCTGATAAATACCGGACCTGGCAAGGGCAAGACCACTGCAGCCATGGGTACCGCGCTGCGCGCCGTGGGCAACGGGATGAAGGTGCTGATGCTGCAGTTCCTCAAGGGGTCGTGGCATTACGGCGAGCTGGATGCGGTGCAGGCGTTCGGATCGAATTTTGTGCTGAAGCAGATGGGACGCGGCTTTGTGAAGGTGGGTGGCGCGGAGACCGATCCCGAAGACATCCGCATGGTGGAAGCGGCCTGGGCCGAGGCGCGCGAGGCGATCTACTCCGGCGAGTGGGACATGGTGGTGCTGGACGAGATCAATTACGCCATCAGCTACAAGATGCTTGATCCGGCAGTGGTGGCAGAAGCACTGCGCGGACGTCCGGAGATGGTGCACGTGATCCTGACCGGCCGCAATGCTCACCCGCTGCTGATAGAGCTGGCCGATACCGTTACCGAGATGCGTGAAGTGAAGCATGCTTACGAGAAGGGCATTCTTGCGCAACGCGGGATAGAATACTGATGCCCGCTTCCCAACTTTGAATCGGTAGGCAATTCAAGGGCGGGCATCCATGATCAAGTGACGATGAAGTTGCATCTGGAAACGCGTCACGCGATCTGAGCCAATCCAACCAGGAGAAAACCATGCAGGTAAGCAAACTCCATCGCTGGGCCGATATAGAACCGGAGCAGATGAACAAGTTGACTACCCGGCAGTATGTGGTGGGCGCGAACACCATGGTTGCCCGCCTGGTGCTGAAGACGGGCGCACACGTGCCAGTGCACCAGCACATGAACGAGCAGATCAGCAATGTGATAGAGGGAGCGCTGAATTTTCTGCTCGAGGGGAGAACAGTCACGGTGCGGGCTGGTGAGATTCTGTGCATTCCTCCGAATGTGCCGCATGAGGTGATTGCGCTGGTTGACTCTGTGGCGCTTGATATCTTCAATCCGCCGCGCCAGGACTGGATTGACGGGGATGATGCCTACCTGCGCTCGAGCGAGCCTGCCTAGGGCAAGCCATTTACAATGGGGTTTGGTATGTCCTGGTTCAAGCGAGAGAACGGCGAATACGAGTCCGGCCCCGGTCCCGAGAATGACACGGATGCTGCAGGAAAAACCGTGCGTACCGAGGGATTGTGGATCAAGTGCCCCGGCTGCCGCCAGCCCATCTTCAGGCAGGATCTTGAAGCTAACCTGAACGTCTGTCCCAAATGCCAGCACCACTTTAAACTCGACGCGCGGCATCGCATTGATTTGCTGCTTGAAGCCGGCTATGAGCTGGTGGACACGGGCCTGCGCTCGACCGACCCGCTGAATTTTACAGATGTGAAGCCCTACAAACAGAGGCTGCGCAAAGCGCAGGAGGATACCGGGCTCAGCGATGCGGTCATCAATGCCGTGGGACAAATGGGACCTCACGCGGTTGTGATGAGCGCGATGGAGTACGGCTTCATCGGCGGATCGATGGGAGCTGTGGTGGGCGAAGTGATCGCACGCGCTGTGGATCGTGCACGCGTTAGCCGCAAGCCGCTGATCGTGGTTGCGGCCTCTGGCGGTGCGCGCATGATGGAGGGTGTTGTAAGCCTGATGCAGATGGCGAAGATCTCAACTGCGCTTGCGCAGCTTGACGATGCGAAGGTGCCGTATATCTGCGTGCTCACCGATCCCACAACGGGGGGCGTAACCGCAAGCTTTGCGATGCTGGGTGACTTGAACATTGCGGAGCCTGGCGCGCTGATTGGGTTTGCCGGGCCGCGCGTGATTGAACAGACCATCCGCCAGAAGCTGCCGGAAGGATTTCAGCGATCGGAGTTTCTGCTGGAAAAGGGATTCCTGGATGCAGTGGTGCATCGGCGCGATTTGAAGAGCTACCTGATTCGCGCGCTGGAGTTCATGAAGGTGTGAGTGCTGCGATGGGCCGGAGACGAAACGCAATCTGATCGCATCGAAGAAAACTCCTACCTCAATCGGAAGACTGCTTAGGGCAGAAGTGCATTCGTCCAGATTCCCGGTAGCTCAGGGAGCAGTTCGCGGGATTCTGAAATGATGCAGTTGGCTTTTGGAAACCTAATGAACTCCCGTAGAAGTTAGAAATCCCCGAAAAGACCTTTTTCTTGAAGATATCTCAAGGGGAATATCCTTCCTCTTTGCCATAATATATTTCGATTTTGTTCTGTTTTTCATATTAAATTCTATGGATTTCTGGACATCGATCCGTCTGTGCCCATCGTGGACAGTATTTAGTGCTTTTGTTTCTGCTGTTTACAGGATCAACAGAGATGGTCCATTAATTGCTCCCACAGTGGCGGATTCCCAATTACCGGTCTTTTGCTGTTTAGTACCAACGCTCCACCGGATAAGGCGGGTAAGTTCTACTTAGCTCCCGGATGGTTGTTCCCTAGCTGTTTCTTATTCAAGCGTTTGCGGAGGATGACAGTGACACGATTTACAAGAACCCTTGGAATGGTATTGATGCTTTTTGTGGCCCTGGCTGGTTACATGAAGGCACAGACCTCGAGCGGTACCCTGGTAGGTACTGTGGTTGCCCCCGGTGGCTTGGCTGTTCAGGGCGCCGAAGTGAGCATCCAGTCTGCCGACACTGGCGCAATCAGGACGGCACAGACGATCGAGAATGGAGCGTATCGCATTGACTCGATCGCTCCGGCTTACTACACGGTCACTGTGAAGGCTGCGAACTTTCAGACGACGGTCGTGAAGAGCCTGTACATACCCGGTTCCGTGATCATTACGAGCGACATCGCCCTCAAGCTGGGGAATGCGACTGAAGAAGTCGAAGTGGTGGCGAGCGGCATGACCGTGAACACCGACAACGCACAGATCAGCGGCACGATCAGCACCGAAGAAATTCAGTCCCTTCCTTTCAGCAGTCTCAACCCGTATTCGCTGGCTCTGACGCTTCCTGGCGTGACCAGTCCGCAACAAGGCAGTTTCAGTAACGGCGTCGACTTCACGGTTGGCGGCGGCCGCCCCCGGACCAACAACTTCCTTATTGAGGGCCAGGACAACAACGACGCCGGAATTCACGGGCAAGGTTTCCAGCCTGAGAACATCGAAGCTCAAAAAGAAGTTGTCATCATTCAGAACAACTACACATCTGAGTATGGCCACGGCGCCGGATCAGTCTCGAACCTGATCTTCAAGAGCGGCACGAACCAGTTCCACGGCTCGATCTATGAGCGCCACGAGAATTCGGCTCTGGACGCAACGGCTCACTATGATGTTCGGAACAAGATCGACAAGAACCTCTACCGCGAGAATCTGTTTGGATTCACAGTCGGGGGACCGATTATCAAGAATAAGTTGTTTGGATTCGGTTCTTACCAGTGGGACAAGTACCGTGCCACCGCAAGTCTAGCGACGCTGACCGTGCCCTCGGCGGCGGGTTATGCCACGTTGAAGGCGCTGCCCTCCAATCCCCGGATCAACAACTTGATCGCGGCATATGCCGGTCTGGTAGGAGACCCTAATCAGCTTGCCAATGCGGGCGGAATTAATACGATTGCTCTTGGCAAGGATCCCGTCACTGGAATCGACCGCGGGTCAGTCCAGATTGGTTACACACAGCGCAATCTGGGTAACTCCTCAGAGTCTCCTGAACTGGACCTGAAGGGCGACTACCTGATTAACAGCAACGATACGCTTAGCCTGCGTTACATCAGGAGCTCATTCCTAACTCCATTTGACACCACCAATTTCCCGTCACAGCTTCCCGGATTCGATTCGGACCAGGACGGCGTCGCAATGAACGCCGGGATCGTGGAAACCCATATCTTCAATGCCAACCTGCTGAATGAGTTCCGGCTCTCGTATGGCCGCATTGGCTTTACCTTTGGTCTGCCCGCCAGCACGACCTCAAACAAGCTGTTCGGCACGCCTGGAGTTTCCATCAGCGGTTTGACTGGCTACGGCATCAACACAGCTATCCCCCAGGGACGCTTCCATAACACCTACCAGGCACAGGACACCGTCTCCATGACGCGGGGCAAGCACAATATGAAGTTCGGCGTGGACATTGCCGACATCCGCGTCAGGGACGCAATTCCATTCAACTTTTATGGAACGATCTCGTATCTCACTGTTACGCCCGGCTACACCGGACTCGCGAACTATATCGACGATTTCGGCGGCAAGAGCGGCACGATCGCCCAGAACTTCGGCAGTCCTACGGCGCGGCCGCACATGATTTCGCAGAACTACTTTGCGCAGGACACCTGGAAGGTGATGCAGAATTTGAGCATCGACTATGGCATCCGGTACGAGTACAACGGCGCGCCATTTAACGCTCCGGGAACTCCGTATCCGGGTATTGACTTGAATAACCAAGCCTGCTTCCCGAGCGGGACCACGACGTGCAACATGGCTGAAACAGCGGATGCAAGAGATTGGGGTCCGCGATTTGGCATTTCGTATAGCCCAAGCTGGTTCGGCCAGCATCAGACCGTTCTTCGTGGGGGCGTCGGCATGTTCTACGACGGACTCTTCACCAACATCATCGACAACATCCAGGCGTCGGCTCCGAACAACTCCGCCAAGAGCATTATCAGCGCGGTTACCACTGCTAACCCACGCGGCAAGCCTGCCTGGTCGACATTCACCAACTTCGCGGGCGTGACCAAGACCCCGCTGCCAAGCGATACGGCAAACCCGATTCCGGATCATCTGCTATCACCGAAGACCTTCCACTGGAACCTGAATGCGCAGCAGGAATTGCCAGGCGGCTTAATCGCGCAGGTCAGCTATGTTGGTGAGCGCGGGGAGCACCTTTACGGGCAAACCGAGTTCAATCCGCAACTGAATAACTTCGCCAGCGCCGCACGCCGCATTTCCAGCCGCGGGCGCATTGTTCTCCGTGACAATTCCGAGGACTCGAACTACAACGGCATGTGGCTACAGGTGGACAAGAAGATGAGTTCTCACCTGTTGTTCCGCGGCGCTTATACGTGGGCCCGGAGTATGGACGATGGCTCGGAGATCTTTACCACCAACAATCAGTCCGCCTACGCCAGCGCCTCTTATCCAACCGACCGCAAGGTTACGGATTACGGGCCATCTGAGTACGATGTCCGGCAACGGCTGGTGTTCTCTTATGTGTTTCAACCGCCGGTTTGGCACACCGAAGGCGGCATGCAAGTAATTGGTAACATCGTTAATCACTGGAGCATTGCCGGAATCACGCAGTTCCAGAGCGGGACGGTTTTGAACCCTGAGACCGGATACGACACCAATGGTGATGGCATCAACAACGATCGCCCGATCCTGAGCAATCCGAAGGCGCCTCTGTCGACTTAC
This sequence comes from Occallatibacter sp., assembly GCA_035648535.1. Lineage (GTDB taxonomy): Bacteria > Acidobacteriota > Terriglobia > Terriglobales > Acidobacteriaceae > Telmatobacter. The sequence continues at coordinate 7,883 of DASRLI010000004.1, forward strand.
GCCTGGGACGACACATGGCAGTATGGGGTATCGCAGGGTACTCTCTGCTCAGGTCCAACCTGGTGGTACACAAGCGACCCTTGCCACCCAGTGGCGCCCTCGTCTGTCCATTGGATCGTGCCACCTCCCGGCACTCGCCCTCTCTTCACGGTGGGACGCAACAACCTCTACGGCCCTGGCTTCCAGTTGTGGGATATGAATATCCAGCGGTCGTTCAAGGTGTGGCATGAGTCGACAGTGGATATCCGTGGCGAGTTTTTCAACATCTTCAATCACGGCTATGCCAATAACACGTCGGGCAATGCCCCCTTTGAAAATTCCTCTCTCATCACTGGCGCTCTTACCGACGCTTTCAGCAACAACGGAAGCAACATCTTTGCTAATCCATCAAACACTGTGGATGGACATCGCAATGCACGCATCTTCATCCGCATCGCGTTCTAAGATAAAACAAGGCGTGAAAAGGGCGGCCCGCAAGGGCCGCCCTTTTTGTTTGTCATCGACCTCTCGCGTCTGGTTTGGATGAGCTGCCGCATTACGTGTGGTTTGAGGTTTGTTGTTCGCGTCGTTCGCTCACGCAAAAGCGCCGACCACTCTGTGAGAGATGGTCGGCGCTGGATTTTGTCACTGAGTTGAGGACTGAGTTCTGGTGTTTGGCTGACTGATCAGATGCGCATGGGCATGAGGACGTAGCGGTACTTGTACTCGGCGTCGGGGTCCTCGGGGCGCATCTGACCGGCGGATTGGGAGTCCTTAAATTCAAGCCGGACTTCGCCTTCGTTGCTGAGGGCCTTGAGGAAGTCGAGAATGTAGACCGAGTTGAAGCCGACAACGATGGGGTCGCTGGAGTAGGGCGTGTCGATGGTGTCTTCGCTCTCGCCGGATTCGGTGGAGTTGGCGCTGATCTTGAGCTCGTTGCCTTCTAGACGCATACGGATGGCGCCGGAACGTTCGTCGGCAAACTGTGCGACGCGCTGGATAGCAGCCGAGAGTTCACTGCAGCGC
>DASRLI010000005.1:0-11875 GCA_035648535.1 Occallatibacter sp.
GCTGTACCAGCCGACGCCGCTAGCGCGCAGATGTTCCGGCACGAAATCGGATGCAAATGCTTTGCCGACAGAGCGGAATATCCCCTCATACAGCCCGTAGAAGCCAAAAAGCACTGCAACGACCAGGACATTTTGAGTCAGCGCGAAGCCGAGATAGGCGACCAAAAAAATGATGAACGAAACGAGCAGAACATTTCTTCTTCCCAACGTGTCGGAAAGTGATCCAGCTGGATACGAGATCAGGGCGGCCACCAGATTGAATCCTGCGTAAATCAGAATGGTCGTTTCCAGGGAAGCACCGATATCCTGTGTCCGCAGAATCAGAAATGCGTTGCTGGAGTTGCCGAGCCCGAACAAGGCGATCACAAGTAGATATTTCCAGTAACCCTTCGGAAACTGCCGGAGTTTGACATCTATCTTTGGTTTAGAGGCTACCTTTACTGGTTTCTCATTCACCAACAGAACCATAAAAAAGGCCAACAGGCCAGGGATGAGAGCCAGATAGAAGACAGGTCGTAGAGCAAGGTGAAGCGCGTAGAGCAGCAAGACAGAGAGCAGTGGGCCTAGAAACGCACCCGCATTGTCGCCAACGCCTTCAAGTCCAAACGCTCTACCTCTGTCCTTCTCATCCACTGAAGTCGCGATGAGTGCATCGCGGGGAGCGGAACGTGTGCCGGCGCCAAGCCTGTCCAGCAACCGTGCGCCAAACAAGCCTTGCCACACTGTGGAAAGCCCCATCAGTGGCTTGGCAACGGCCGAAAGGAAATACCCGGCCAGTGCGATCGACTTTCGCTTTTGCAACTTGTCCGACAGAGCGCCGGAAAAGCCCTGCACGATATTCTGCGCGGCCTGAGCAAATCCGTCCACCAGGCCAACGATGCTGCCTGTTGCCTTCAATGTTTGCGTCAGAAACACCGGCAAGACCGGATAGAGCATCTCCGAGGAGATATCAGAGAATAAGCTTGCGAGGGCAAGAAGGAACGTGTTCTTTGAAAGGCCTGCAAAATATCGCCGGCTCCCTGATTTGGCCACAGTTATCCCTCGACTTCTTATTGCTTTCCTTCTACCCGTAATTCTCGCTTGGCCGTTCGGCTGCGAACCAATATACCCCCACCTGCCTAAGCTCGCGATCTTTTCGGCGTACGTTTCTTGGCATCCGTATCTTGGCGTCCGTTTCTATCCCAATTTCTCGATCCGATCTTGCCTTCCTGGTGCACTTGACCAGTTGCATCCTTCACGCAATAGCTGATCGCCCCCTTGTGAACGTCGAGTCTGAGATTCAGTTTATGAGGATTGCACAATGCTGATTCCGAGACCCATGTGAATTTCGTATGGCTGCACATAAATGACAAACCGCCCGACGACGGACTGTCGCCCTTGCGCGCGCAAACAGTATGCCGACCGCCTGGCAGACCAACATTTGGCTCGGCAAGAACGGCAAGGGCGCCGCCTGCTCCGGAGGCGGCAACGGGTTCCAACATTGAGGTCTTCCCGACAGATATCATCGCCTTCCCCAATGCCATCAAGGTCGCGCACGATGAGTGGAAGCGCTAACAAAAGACCAGTTCTCACTATTTCAGAATTGGATTTACCCACGGGAAGCACATTAGCGAGTTTCGCGACTTTCACAGCTTGCCGGGACGCTCCAAACATGACCTAAAGGACTTTGGTGGACCTGGTCGGGATCGAACTTGAGCCGTTTTGCGGGCGCTCTAGCCCGCAGGCGAAATCCTGGCCCTGAGAGAAGCGAAGGGGAAGGATCCCCAACCCAAGTCAAATTTTAGGGAGTTTTGGTGGACCTGGTCGGGATCGAACCGACGACCTCTTCCATGCCATGGAAAATCGATAACCTAAGACACAGAAGGCAAAGGACTTAACAGCCGGCACAACCGGTAAAACCGGCACAGTCGGCGCTAATTGGCACCAAAATGGCACCAAAACAGGAATAGGCATGAGGGCTGAACGTGGCGGGATAGCCCTCGCCTAATCCTCCGCGGAATTGCACCTCTGAAGAAATCGATGAGAGTATTGCTCGCTGCTCTGGTACTCATATTTGAGCGCAATCGGGCAAACAGACCAGATTCTTATGTGCGGATCAATTCGGAGCCTTTCGGAGCGATCCCAAAATACACCAGAAGTGAGGTAGGCATTGCCGGCTATTGGGGCGTTTGATCTTCGATCAGTTGATCGAAATACTTGACGACCTGAAAGCCTGCATATTCTTCTTGATCTTCACTGCGATAGTAGCAATCCCAGTAGCTCTGGACGCGGCTCGTTTTCATCCGGTAAAAGGCTGCATTGCGGATCAGGAAGTGACGATAAGTCTCCGGATTGAGGCTACGAAGGTTGTCTCTAATCAGCTTGACAATCTCGACAACGTACTCGCCCACGAGCTGCACAACGAACGGTGGTATCCATTCATCGTCGCGATACAAAATCCTGGCCAAATATTCTGCTCGAACGAAGCCGCTGTGATGTCGAGTCAAGAGGCATGCAAGCAGAACCGCTTGAGTTTGAGTTAAGCGATCGAATTCGATCTGTGCTGGATCGTGATAAATCCGATGCGGAATCCAAATAGTTCCTCCACCAATCACAACCGAAAAATCTCCAGCAGGATTCATAGCATCGGGCAATACGGAAACAACCCTGAGCGCGTCATCTCGAAGTGCAGTCGCGAATGCATTAACCAAATTTGCGTCGACGTTGCCCAATGTCATTGGACTAAGCATATCGTTTCGTCGGGTCGGGACCGTTATTCGATCCTGCTCCGCGTGCCAATTTTGCTATTCGGGGACTGTCCTCGGTGATTACGAAAGTGAGCGAAATTTTCCCAGTTTCACCATTGCCGGTTATTCAGGAGTAGTGCAACGGTTGGCATGGCGCAGTGGGCAGAGAACTAGTGGCAGGGGTGATGTGGGCTTGCTTTCACTCGGCCGTTTTGGTCGGCTTTTACTTCATAGCAATACGCAGGTTTGTAGTCTTTGCAGTCAAACTCAAAGACTTCGACTGCATCATCTATCCCGGCGCTCATAACATCTATTGAAGAGATGTCGTGCATTCCATGATGAACAGCGGGTTCAACAATAGGGCCATTTCCCGCGTCCTGAAAGATTAAGAGTGCCCGGTCTTTTACGTTCAGGAACAGGTAGTACGGGCAGTTACCGTGGTTGCCGCAGAGAGTACTTCCATTGACCACCACTAGACCGATCCGGCTGGATGCACGGAAGATCCCGGAGAATTTCCTGGACAGTTTTCGCAACCGCGATTGCGCCTCCCTGGACTGCCAGGCTTGCGGCTATTGCGAGCGGATTGCCGCGCAGGCAGTTTCGATCTCGCCCGGGTATCGCACCGAGGTATTGAAAAAATACGGGGAAATGGACGAGACCATGGCAACAGGAAGGCTCTGGGGTGTTTGACTCTAACCTAACCACTCTTGCATCTCCCGGCGACTACCGATGGAGCAGCTTCAACCACTGCGCGACCGGTATGCGAGGAGCCGTTGAAATCGAGTCAGAGTGGACGGCAGGGCTCCGCGGCCCACTCATCGCGATAAAGCCGCGATGAATGGGGCACAGCCTTCGATCTTTGCCAACAATCGAAGGAGGCAGCAGCAATGTGTGGGCCACCGGGCCGGACTTCGCTTTCAGACTGTTCACTCCATTCAAGACGCTAGAGCGATGGGGAGAGTATCGCGAGCGCTGCCCCTCTGCAGCAGAAACGCTTCTGCCCTCTTGTACCCGCTCTCGACGCCGCGAAATGCCGCGACCGAGTCCTGAAGCGCGTAAAACCTGTCGGGCGATTGACTCGCATGTGCATAACAGGCGGCTCGCTTCAGCGGCTCGAATGCGCTGAAGTCCACATAGTATGCGGGTAAGAACTGCTGAGTATCTTCCCCATTTGAAACCTCGTAATAGTACAGGGAGAAGCTCTTGCCCATTTGCAGCCACGCATCGTATGTCAGAGTCGAACACGCGCGATGATCTCGATGATTGTCGAGCGGCCAGTGCGTCAGGACCGCGTCTGGCCGTTGCTGTTCGAGTATCTTTCGATAAGTTTCATAGTGATTCGCATCGACGATTGCGCGACTATTCAGCTGCCCGGCATATAGCCTTCGCGATTTTAGAATTTCGCATGCTTTTTGGGCTTCGGCCAGCCTGACCTCAACCGAAGTGGGGGGCCAGTCGCCTTGATTGAGATAGAGAATCGACACGTCGTGCCCGTGCGACGTGAGCCTGGCAATCGTTCCACCGCAGCCGTATTCTGGATCGCCAGGGTGTCCGCCACAGACCAGAATTCTGAACTTGCCGCCGGATGACTTTTCCGCCGGCTGAATGCCCGGCATTTCCTGTGCCGACGGCATGCCGGTGGCCAGCCCAAGGGCCAGCTTGCTTGAATTTGTCAGCACCGTTCTGCGCGTAATACTCATGCCTGTGCCTCCCGATCGGTTGAAAACCCCATAGTACTTTGGATTCAGAGACCATTGTGGCCGGCATCGACGTGGAGCATTCAGCTTTCAGCTCGCCGAGTGCCCCAGGTCTCGTTCGCCGCAGCGGAAGACATGGGATCTCGTAGAGGCTTCCGGTCGCGCATCCGTCCAGCAGGATTCGATCTGTACTTTGCTCGCTACGCCGGTCGCGCGATGGATGGGCGCACGACAAGAGCAACCGCAAGAGCAACCGCAGATCTTTCGACTGCGCTGCGCTCCGCTCAAGATGACAGCGGTTTTTTGGGGGGGACGGTCAGGACGGTGGGTGTCCCACATCTCAACGTCCCAAAACTGGAACGGGTGCCCCCGCTCACGTTCGCTGTTGCGTGAGACACGCGATCTCGTAGAGGCTTCCGTTCCGGCTGCCGTCCAGAAGGATTCGATCTCTACCGTGCCTGCGACGCCGGTAGTTTGAAGGATTGGGCGTACTACAAGAACAACTGCAGGTGCAACCGCAGATCTTTCGGCTACGGTCGCTGCGGCGACCTTCGCTGAAGATGACAACGGCTTTGCATTTGAGGCCTGGGCGGGACACTACAAATCCAAAATTCCAAAGGAGGTTGTCATCTTGAGCTGAGCGTAGCGGATTCGAAAGATTTGCGGTTGTCTCTGTCACAGCGGGAAAACTGCTGGGCGGGTATGATCCCAGCCAGGCAAACGGGGTCCTATTGCACCTATATCGTCGCGAGTCGTAGTCATACACTCTATGTCGGCGTTACCGGAGATTTGCAAAAGCGCGTTTTCGAGCACAAATGGAAAGAGCACGATGGCTTTACCGAGCGCTACAACTGTGATCGGCTCGTCTGGTTCGAGGTATATCAAGACATTGGAAACGCGATCGCGCGGGAAAAGCAGCTGAAGGGATGGCGACGCGAAAAGAAGATTGCATTGATCGAGAAAGCGAATCCGGCGTGGGTGGACTTGAGCAAAGACTGGTACGACGTTGAACCCGCAGACCTGAAACGTGCAACGGATCGAATGGACTCCTAAAGGCAACCGCAGATCTTTCGACTCCGCTACGCTCCGCTCAAGACGACAGTCGTTTTTTTAGGGGAGTTTATTCAGGATGACGAAGCTTGTTGCCGGGTGCCCCCAGGTCTCGCTTTTGAGACCTGTGATTTCGTAGAAGCTTCTCGTCGCGCTACAGTCCAGAAGGATTCGATCTCTACTGTGCTCGCTAGGCTGGTCGTGCCAAGAATGGGTGCGCGACAAAAGCAACCGCAAGAGCAACGGCAGATCTTTCGACTGCGCTGCGCTCCGCTCAAGATGACAACGGTTTTTTGGGGGGGACGGTCAGGGCGGCGGGTGGCCCGATCACGCACTCTCTGGGTGCGCACACTCTCAGATCCCACTCATCACGATGAGGCCGTGATGAATGGGCCACCCGCCCACCCAAAAAGGGGAAACTGTCGGCACGTGGGTGGCGGTGGGCGTATGATCAAAGTAGTACAGAATTTTCCCTTCTCGCCTTCCGCATTACACGCTCCGCCCCAGACGAGCACGGTTCAAGTTAGCAACCGAACGATTGGAGCAGCGATGATCCTTCTCAAGAAATGCGATGTAAACAATCGTCTCCCTGTGAGTCGTAACCAGAGCCGACCTTCGTTCAGCCCAGTGGGACAAGCCGGTAGAGCTGATTTTTCAGAGATCGAACCGGACAGACCACGGGCGGGCAGACGGACTTTTGTCGAAGACTTCACACGGGAACATTCTCTCTTTGGCCTGCACTTCACTTCGATCGAGGTTTCAGGCAATTTTTGAATCACGAACGCACCTTGGCAATGGTTGGTCCGGCAGAACGCCGGAGAGGCACAGGTATGGGTTGCTCAATCTGTAGAAATCTGGAACAAGCTTTTGAGGCTGGGCTAAGCGACTACATCGGGGCTCGTTCATCAGCAGGTTATCAGGTCAGCAAAAGGCATGCGGCCGAGATGAATGTCGATATGGAACGCGCCAGGTACGAACTGGAAGAGCACCGGCTTCTATGCGACTCCGCCGTCAGGGTGCGTGTACTTTTGCCGGAACGGGACGTGTCATCGAGTTTGAGACTACTGTTGGCATAGTTTCGTGCAGGTTTTCTTCTGCCGGGCGGGTCGGCCACATCTCAATTTCCCACCACAAAAACGGGTGCCCAGGTCTCGATTTTGAGACCTGAGATTTCGTAGAAGCTTCCCATCCTGCTGTCGTCCAGGAGGATTCGATTTCTACTGTGCTCGCTACGCTGGTCGTGGCAAGAATGGGTGCGCGACAAAAGCAACCGCAAGAGCAACCGCAGATCTTTCGACTTCGCTGCGCTCCGCTCAAGATGACACAGCGGTTTTTTTGGGGGGACGGTCAGGGCGGCGGGTGGCCCGATCACGCACTCTCTGGGTGCAAACACTCTCAGATCCCACTCATCGCGATGGAGCCGCGATGAATGGGGCACAGCCTTCAATCTTTGCCAACAATCGAAGGAGGCAGCAGCAATGTGTGGGTCACCCGGCAGCTACTTTATGGTTGGGTGACTTTATTCATTTGCAATGTAACAGCGGTCTGCGAGAACAGCCTGCCGTCGATGGATGCGTGAGTCTGTACGGCGATCAGTGTCTTGCACAGGATGATGCCCTCGAAGTGTGAGGTTGTTCCGAGCATCGTGAGTCCGGCAACCTGCCAGAATACGTTTTTGGCTTGTGCGCCGCCTTTCAGGTGAACCGTGACGCCGTTACTTTCGAGGAGATTGCCCGCAATCTGGAAGATCCACACCTGGTTCGAGGTGCCGGAGAGGGTGATATCTGTCTGCATACTCACACCTGTGCCCCATTTGTAGAGGCCGGGAGCGAGTGTCATTCCCCCAATGACTCCCCTGCGGAGTTCGGTGAAATCAGGGTTTGACCGTCCGGCGGCATCCGTATAGGCGGTCTTCATGTCGAGGACAGCCGCAGTCAATTTGGTTGGGTTCTTGATGTTGCATGGCGCGGGGCCAGCAGTAGTGACGGATAAGACCAATCCCTTGACTTCAGTACAGGTGAGGAGGTCGGCAGCCCCGGTGATTGGGCTCGTCCCAACGTCTCCAGTGACCGCTGAAGTCGGTACATCGGTAATGCCAGCTTCTGTGAGGATCACAAAATCGCCAGCCGTGCGTAGGTTCACGGGCGCTGGTCCTGGTCCTGCTGCGAACGCGCTTCCCGCCACGACGAGGAGCGCGATTCCTGCGAAATACTTATTTTTGATCATGCTTAAGAGGGTGGGCGAATGCTTACGACTCGCGCTGGGCAATGTAGCTCATTTAGCTTCGAATTGTGACGCGTGCGCAGCGCATGCCTCGCCTATGCCCAAGAAGGGCTCAATCTCAACGGTGCCCGCGCCGCCGCTCGCGATGTGCCGGAAGCTGGACCACGGAGATTGCTTAGGCGCGTTTACGAGGCGGCTTTATCCTTCTTCGGCTTCGCGGAGTTTGGCGATTACGGTGAAGTCTTCGAGGGTAGTGGTGTCGCCTTTGATTTCGCCGTGGGTGGCTAGCTCGCGGAGCAGGCGGCGCATGATTTTGCCGCTGCGGGTTTTGGGTAGCGCTTCGGTGAATCGGATGTCGTCGGGGCGGGCGAGGGAGCCTATCTCTTTCGAGACCCACTTGCGGAGTTCGTCTTTCAATTCTTCGCTGGGCGGGTTGCCGGTTTCGAGCGTGACGAAGGCGGAGATGGCCTGGCCCTTGAGCTCGTCGGGGCGGCCGACGACTGCGGCTTCGGCTACTTTGGGATGCGCCACCAGCGCCGATTCCACTTCCATGGTGCCCAGGCGGTGGCCGCTTACGTTGATCACATCGTCGACGCGGCCCATGAGCCAGAAGTAGCCGTCTGCATCCATGCGGGCGCCGTCGCCGGTGAAGTAGCAGCCGGGAACGTCGCTCCAGTAGGTCTTTTGGTAGCGCTCCGGGTCGCCGTAAACAGTGCGGGCCATCGAGGGCCAGGGCTTGCGAACGACCAGAAGGCCTCCGCTGCCGGCGGGCACGGGCGCGCCTTCTTTTGTAACCACCTCGGCCTGAATGCCGAAGAAAGGCCGCGTGGCTGAGCCGGGCTTGGTGGGCACGGCGCCGGGAATGGGCGCGATGAGAATGGCGCCGGTCTCGGTTTGCCACCAGGTGTCGACGATGGGGCAGCGGTTGTGGCCGATCTTCTCGCGATACCACATCCACGCTTCGGGGTTGATGGGCTCGCCGACGGTGCCGAGAAGGCGCAGCGAATCGAGCTTGAATTTTTCCACGTATTGATCGCCCCACTTGATGAAGGCTCTGATGGCTGTTGGCGCGGTGTAAAAGATCGAGACCTTGTGGCCGTCGATGATTTTCCAGAAGCGGGAGAAGTCGGGCCAGTTTGGTGCGCCCTCATACATGAGCACGGTGGCGCCGTTTTGCAGCGGGCCGTAGACGACATAGGAGTGGCCGGTGACCCAGCCGATGTCGGCCGTGCACCAGTAGACATCCTCGTCGCGCAGATCGAAGACGTATTTGGTGGTGATGTAGGTTTGCACGGCATAGCCGCCGGTGGTGTGGACCAGTCCCTTGGGCTTGCCGGTGGTGCCGGAGGTGTAGAGGATGTAGAGCGGGTCCTCGGAGTCGAGATGCTCGGCGGGGCAGTCGGGGGCGGCGGCGGCCACAAGGTCGTGCCACCAGTGGTCGCGGCCTGGAACCATGTTGACGGGCGAGCCGGAGCGACGATAGACGACCACGTGCTTGACGGTGGGGCAGGCGGCCATGGCTTCGTCCACCGTGCGCTTGAGCTGGATTTCGTTGCCGCGACGGAAGCTGGAGTCCTGGGTGAGGATGGCGACGCAGGAGGAGTCGTTGACGCGGTCGGCGATGGCGTTGGCGGCGAATCCGCCAAAGATGACGGAGTGGACGGCGCCGATGCGAGCGCAGGCCAGCAGGGCAATGGCCAGCTCGGGCGTCATGCCCATATAGACGGCGATGCGATCGCCTTTTTTGATTCCGAGCGACTTGAGGGCATTGGCGAACTTCTGCACTTCAACGTGGAGTTCGGCGTAGGTAAGGCGGCGCACTTCGCCGGGTTCGCCCTCCCAGATGAGTGCGGTTTTGCCGGCGCGCTCGCCGAGGGCGTGTCGGTCGACACAGTTGTAGCAGAGGTTGAGCTTGCCTCCGACGAACCATTTGGCCCAGGGCAGATCCCAGTCGAGCACCTTGTCCCAGGTTTTGAACCAGTGCAGATCGCCGGCCACCCCGGCCCAGAATTTTTCGGGGTCCTGGATTGATTCCTTGTAGAGCGATTCGTATTGCTCCAGACTCTTGATGTGCGCTTTGGCGCTGAACTCGGGCGGCGGCGGAAACACACGGTTTTCGCGCAGCGTTGAGTCAATATCCTGGTTGGCGACGGGGGTAACGGGTAAGGAAGACATGCAAAATCCTTTTGGGGAAGAGGTATTTACGCGGTGCGCGGCACGCCAAGGGACGGCGCCGCCCGAAAGATGCCTGGTGGATGACACTTTATCGAGAGAGACGCACACTCGGCAAGTTGTATAGGGCGGAAGATCGAGATCGTATGATGGATACGGACCAGTTGTGGGCAGCCGTAAGACTCCGGCGGGGAACAATAGCTTAGCTACGGACTTAATAAATGGAGATTAGAATGCGTTGGCTGTGCAGGACTCTGTGGGCTGCGGGCTCGACCGCGATGCTCCTGGGAATTTTGATTGCTGTGCTCTTGGGAACATCGAATGCCGCCTGTTTTGCCCAGCAGCCAACGAAGAATGAGGCGGCGCCTTCTCCGGGAGACCAGCCCAGCGACCCGGGGCCATTGGCCACCGATCTTTCACCCGCGTTGCACTCGAAGCAGATTCGCGCAGCCATGCGCAAGGTTGCTGACTGGGAGTTGCAGCGTGTTCAGGCGGAACCGCCCAGCCGCGCGTGGGATTTTGGCGCGCTTGATATTGGATTAATGGCGGCGTCCCGTACGCTGCACGATTCGCGTTACAGCCAGTATGTTGCTTCGGTGGGAGAGCACTTTGGCTGGAAGCTGGAGCGCACAACATACCCAGCCAATGATTTTGCAATCGCGCAGGCTTTCATTGAGGTCTATCGGTCCTCGCACAAAGAGGAACAAGTTGCGCCGCTGCGGAGACAGTTTGACGATGCAGTGGCATTGCTGAACGATCCGGAGAAGCCGGCCTGGTGGTGGTGCGATGCGCTCTTTATGGCGCCGCCCGCGGGTGTGCAACTATCGGATATTACCGGGGACGATACCTACAATGCCTACGTTGACAGGGAGTGGGGAAAGACCGAGAAGGTCCTCTACGACAGGCAGAAACATTTGTTCTCTCGCGATGTGAATTATCTCAACAAGCGGGAAAAGAACGGCGAGAAAATCTTCTGGTCGCGCGGAAACGGCTGGGTAATGGCGGGAATCGTTCGAGTTCTTGCAAGCTTGCCGTCGGACGATCCGTTGCGCCCGCATTACATCGCCTTGCTCCGAGAGATGGCGGCAGAAGTTGCATCGATCCAGGGTAGCGATGGCCTGTGGCGTCCCGGCCTGCTCGATGCTGGGAGCTATCCGCTTCCTGAAGTGTCGGGTTCGGCGTTTTTCACTTACGCCATCGCCTGGGGCATCAACCATCGCATGCTGGACGCGGAGAAATACCTGCCGGTGGTGGAGAAGGCCTGGAGCGGCATGCTCACGCATGTTTATCAGGATGGTCGCCTTGGCAGTATTCAGCCCATCGGCGAAGCGCCGGCGGAGTACACGCCGAGCTCAAGTTATAACTTTGGCGTGGGCGCGTTTCTGCTTGCGGGATCGGAACTGGATGTTGTGTCGGAGCACAAGCACTGGTGAGAAACATGTCTCTGACCGCGAAGATTCAACAGCATTCATACCGTACAAATCTGGAGTGTTCCATGACCAAGTTGTTGTCACTTGTTCTCGCGCTGCTTTGCGCGCCCGCCATTTTATCTGCTTCTCGGCCGGTAATTCCAACAGACGGGCTGGCGACGGCTGCTTCGCCTGACGCCGACCTTGCAGTGGTGCGCGACCGGTTTGTTCGCGCCGTGCTCCCCGTTGGCGATTCTGCCATTGAGCAGGTGAATGCCACCAGCCGGAAGTATGCCGCGGCGCTTGGGGCCGATGGCAGTTGGTCCGATATCAATTACACAGACGCGGCTCGCTCCGTCTGGGTGAACAGCGAGCATCTCAATCGCATGCTAGTGATGGCGAAGGCGGCGCGGCTCGCGCGCAACGGCGGCCATCCGGATGAAGCGCTCGAAGGTAAAACTCTGCTGGCGCTGAAGTGGTGGACCGATCACGATTACCGCAATCCAAACTGGTGGTGGAATGAGATTGGCGTGCCGGAACTGACTGGCGAAATCGGCAGCCTGCTTGGGCCGCAACTGCCCGATGATGCGCGCGCAAA
>DASRLI010000006.1:0-6856 GCA_035648535.1 Occallatibacter sp.
CCGGCGTGTAGTTCGTTGCGCGCACCCACGCGAGATCGCTGCGAACGTACATGCCTCCCTTTTGGTAGGTTGGCGTTGCGGTGAAAGTGGTGCCTCCGCTGCCCGCTCCAAAGCCCAACAAGTTGACCGATCCGTCGGTAGTACTCCCCGAACTCGTGAGGAATTCCACGCGCGCCGGAAGCGAGAAGCCGCTCTTAAAGGCATAGCTGACGTTGATCGCGCCGCCGGTTGCGGATGTACCCGTGGGCACGCCGACCTTCGCGTTGGTCGGCAGCTTGCCGTACTGGAAGTAGGGCGAAACGATCCATGGGCCCTTGGTGTACGTATAGATCACCGCGTGCATATAGCCGTTGTTCTGTATCGGGGTCGCTATGGTTTGGAAAACGGTGTGCGAGAGGTTCCCCATCCCGTCGTACACCAGCGTGTGGGGTCCCTTTGTAAAGGTCACCGAGCCCGAGAGCCACGAGTAACGGTTGGAATAATAACCGTCGTTCCAACTGAGCGAAGCGGACAGGTATTTGCCCAGCGCTTGATTCACCTGAATGCCGCGATTGACGGCGTTTTCCTGATTCCAAAGGATGCCACGCTCGATGTTAAAGTTCTGGAACGTAAACGTGGACTCGGCACCCATGAGCGTGGGAAGAGCGCCGATTTGGAACGACGTCGTTTTTCCTATCGGCAACTTCAGGTAGGCGATTGGAACGGGCCCATAGTAGTTGCTCACGGTATTTTGGGCATTCATGAACGGCACTGAAAGTGCCTGCATGGTATAGACGCCAGCCTGGATGAAGTACTGATATTTTCCGTCCGCTTTTTGAATGAAGATCTCCCCGTTGCTCAGAGTGGCCTGCGCCTTGTCGTCTCCCGGCACGGAATTGTTCTGGAACTGCGAGAACCCGGTTACGATGCCGTTGACGGACAGCTTGCCAAACGGTCCGGCATCAAAGGTTGCCGGCGGCTGCCATTGCAGCGGACCTGTGAGAACGAACGTGGAAAGCGGGGTTGGTGCTGTTGCAGGTGCCGCCGGGGCCGCAGCAGGCGGCGTTGCGGGAGCCGCCTGCGCGGCATCCGGGGCCGGTGTTTGCGCGCCGGCCAGCAGGGCGGTTGTCATGGCCAGTGAGGCCATCGTTTGCAGTATGCGATTCGGCTTAGAAAACATCGGCACTATTCCTCCAGGAAAACGTTTTTGGGATGACAAGCAATGAACTGAACCGGAAATACGGGATAAAGGCTTTGTCTAGGCAGTTAGCAATTTTGCGCACACGTAGCCTGTAAGCCCGCACGAGCTTTCTGGCCCTATGGATTCTCATCGGATTGGTTTGCAATCGTACTGTGCTGCTCCCTGGTGCAATCAGGTCACAGCGGATTAACACTAGTAACGCAAACCAGGCATAAAGAACATATGAGGATTGAAAAAAGAATTTCATAGGCCTGCGAAGACTCCTTTGTTCAGACCTCAGTCCACTCCGTGCACTGGATCAATGCACACGTGTAAGGAGCCCGAATAGCACGAATGTGCATGAAAATGAAATGAGTAACCTGCTAAAATCTCTAGTGCGCTTTCATTGTTTGCTCAATTGGCCTGTACAAAGCGTTCCCTGGTGAATTGGTCGTGACTAGCGGGTTGACGCAGCGGAGTGGTTGACGGTTCCGCTGCCAACCCTCGAGCCTGGTTAGCCGGCTTTCCGTGCGTCCGCATCGTTCAGAAGGTGGGTGGCTGGTTGTCTGCAAGCTCTGTTCCAGCTCGTTCTGTTTTCGGCGCAAGAAGCCCGCGCGGCTCGGGATCGCGTGTGCTCCTGTTTGCACTGGAGTGCGCGCTGGGAATTGTGGCCGTGGTGCTGGTAGCGGCTCTTGCACACTGGTTCGGCTGGCTACTCCCAGTAGCCCTTCTGCTTTATCTGCTTATTGTGTTGCCGACCGCTCTGCTGTGCGGATTCTGGCAGGCGGTAATCGTATCGCTCTCCGCGGTTGTGGTACACGCCTATTTCACCGCACTGCATCCGGAACTTGAACTGGCTGAAGACCCCGCCAACTCGGTGACCCTGCTGGCCTTCGTTTTGGTAGCTCTCATAGTCAGCCGGCTTTCCTCGCGCGTTACCGGGCATGCGAAGGAAGCTGAGTCCTGGGGCGGCCAGATGCACGATCTCTATGAGTTCACCCGCCGCACTTTGCAGATGAACCTCCACCTTGAGCCGGGCCCCCAGCTGGCTGAGCTGGTTCACGAAATATTCTCCCTGGAAGCGGTGGCGGTGTTCGATGCCGACCTGCACGACGTGTATCAGGCTGGCTTCTGGAACGTAGATCCGCAAGAGATGGCGCAGAACGTCTATTACTTTGAAACCTCGGACGACGATCCCGATACTGGTATCGGCCGCCGGGTCGTTCGCCTGGGATCGGTACCCGTGGGCAGTCTGGTTGTACGGGGCGAAACCAGCCCGCTCACCAACAACGCCATCGCCTCCCTGATTGCGATTACCTTTGACCGCTATCGCGCTTTTGCCAACGAGAGCCGGATCGAGACCGAGCGCCGCACCGAGCAGTTGCGCGCCACGGTACTCGATAGCCTCGCGCACGCATACAAAACCCCATTGACTGCGATCCGCGCCGCCAGCACCGGCCTGGGTGAAATGGGCCGCTTGTCGCCAGGGCAGGCCGAACTGGTGGCTCTGATCGACGAACAGACTGGCGTGCTCAACGAACTGACAACCCGGCTACTCACCACTGCCCGGCTGGATGCGGGCGAAATCGCGATCCATGCCACCCCGGTCGGCGTAGGGGCGCTGATTGATGAGGTGCTGGCCAGTCTAAAGGATCGCCTGGCAAGCATGAAGGTGGTTATCGAACTCGAGGACGAAGACCTTGTTCTTTTCTGCGATCGCCAGTTGATGGTAATGCTGCTGACGCAGTACATTGACAATGCCTGTAAGTACTCAATTTTTGGCACAACTATCACGATCCGCGCCGACCATGCCAAGACTGAAGTCATCTTTTCCGTGCATAGTTTTGGCCCGGTAATTCCCATGGCCGACCGCGAACGCATCTTCGATCGCTACTATCGTTCCGCCACCCACGCCAACCGGGCCTCCGGTACAGGGATCGGCCTTTCCGTGGCAAAGCGAGTGGCACTGATTCACAGCGGCTATGTCTGGGTTGCGAGCGATGAGCATGAGGGAACCACGTTTTTTGCTGCCATTCCGGACGCAGCGCAAAAGGGGAGAAAGTGACAAGCCAGCCAGCAATTCGCATCCTGATCGTAGACGACGAATCGGCCATCCGCAGAGCATTACGCCCCCCACTCATTGAACTCGGCTTTCAGGTAGCCGAAGCCTCACGCGGCGAAGAGGCTTTGCAACTGCTGCGCACGGGAACCTATGATGTGGTTCTTCTCGACGTGAATATGCCCGGCATTGGCGGCGTCGAGACTCTCCGCCGCGTTCGGGCATTTGCGCCCAGGCTGCCGATTCTGATGCTTACTGTCCGTGACCAGGAAGAAGACAAAGTTGAGGCGCTCGAGTCTGGTGCGGACGATTACGTCACCAAGCCCTTCAGTACCAGGGAACTGGTCGCCCGCATTCGTGCGGCAGTCCGCCGCGTCCGTGCTCCGGCCCGCGCCGAAGACGCGCCCATCGAAATTGGAGAACTCCGCCTTGAACCGGTGAAGCGCAACGTAACCAAGCGAGGCCAAATTGTGCATCTTACTCGCAAGGAGTTCGATATTCTCCATTGCCTCATGAGCCGTGCCGGCCGCGTTGTCACCTATGCCAAGTTGCTGACTGCGGTCTGGGGAGCGGACTGCCGTGAAGAAGTCGAATACTTGCGTACATTCGTCCGGCAGTTGCGCAAGAAGATTGAGGACGATCCTTCTAAACCCATTTATCTGCTCACCGACGTGTACGTCGGATACCGCTTCGCAGATGCACAGATGCTGCAGGGAGAGTCCGCGGAGGAAGCGCCCGAATCCAATTTGCCGGAAGAGGCGCCGGAGCCGGCTCAATAGGGAAGAGGGCAATCAAACCAGCGCATTGGAAAAGGCCTTACACCGGCCGCAATCGGAATGCTGGCGCATCCTTTCGAGCGGCCGGAGAACCCCGCAAGCCCATTACTCGTTGTAGTGCAGCAGGCTGAACACGTCGTACTCTTTGAAGCGGTCGCGCCCTTTCAGAAAGTCCAGCTCGACAGCGAAAGCAAGCCCGGCAATATTCCCGCCCAGTTGCTTCACCAGCTTTACGGTCGCCTCCATCGTGCCTCCGGTAGCAAGCAGGTCGTCCACCAACACCACGCTTTGGCCGGGCTGTATCGCGTCCATGTGAATTTCCAGCGTGTCAGTGCCGTACTCCAGGTCGTAGGTCACGCGCGCCACCGGAGCCGGCAGTTTGCGCGGCTTGCGTACAGGCACAAATCCTGCATTCAGGCGGTAGGCCAGCGCCGGCCCAAAGATGAATCCGCGTGCCTCGATACCTAATACGAGGTCAATCTTGCACTCAAGATAGTGCGCCGCTAGTGCGTCGATCAGTTTTGCAAACCCCGTCTTGTCCTTAAGCAATGTTGTGATGTCGTAGAAGAGAATCCCAGGCTTGGGAAAATCCGGAACGGTCCGCACCAGCTTCTTCAGATCTTCAATGTTGATTGGCTTGATTGCTTCGGGCATAAGTGCATTCGCTCCTCGATTTGGCTTCAGAAAAACTAGGATTCTGCGGGAAGGGAACAGGCGGGAATACAATTCGTCTTCCTCAAAGATTATAGAGGGTGCCGTACGCGGAGCCGTTAGTTGGCGGTTCTTGCTGGAAGAGGAAGAACGCGGTAGCTGCCTTTTTCACCACGCTCCATCTATCCTGAACGAGCTGAGCCCAGTGGCTTCACGATCGTCCAGGTAGTGCTCGATCAAGTTATCCACGCGGCTGCCGCGGGGTCCGCGACGCAGGCTGGCACGCAACTCGGCCAAGTCTTCAGCGCTACCGGATGCGACGACTTCCACGTCGCCGTCCTCGGTGTTGCGTACCCAGCCGCGCAGGTCGAGTTCGCTGGCCTCGCGGTGCACGAACCAGCGAAAGCCTACACCCTGCACACGTCCTCGAATCAAAAAATGAAGAACCATCGTTGGCAACCAAGGCCAGTTTTGCAGATGCGCCGCCGCTCTGCAACCGGCAGTGGAATCTGAGGGCTCAATTCGCCAGCGACATTAGGGCAAGCCGATCCTACCGCTTGCGCGATACACTGGAATTCACAATGGTCTTCGTCCTCGATAACTACGACTCATTTACGTACAACCTCGTCCAGTATCTGGGCGAATTGGGTGCGGAGGTCGTGGTCCGCCGCAATGACGAATTGACTGTGGAAGAAGTCGAGGCTCTGCACCCCGACCGCATATTGCTCTCTCCCGGCCCTTGTACGCCCGGCGAAGCCGGCATCCTTGTCCCGCTAATAAGGCACATGGCCGGCAAGACGCCCATTCTCGGCGTCTGCCTGGGCCACCAGGCCATCGGTGAAGCCTTTGGAGGCCAGGTGGTGCGCGCACACAGCCTGATGCATGGCAAGACAAGCTCGGTCGAGCACGACGGCAAGGGTATCTTTGCCGGCTTGCCCACCCCGCTCATCTGCACCCGTTACCACTCCCTGATTGTCGCAGAGGACTCATTGCCAAGCGACCTTGCCGTTACGGCTCGCACTCCGGAATCGAATGGCGCAAGCGGTTCCGTAATCATGGGCCTTCGCCATCGTAATCTGCCCATTGAAGGCGTGCAGTTCCACCCCGAAAGCGTCCTCACCGAGGGTGGCCACCAGATGATCCGCAACTTCCTGGAAATGTAGCCTCGATGCGAGACCCTGCGCGAGAGAAGACCAAAGTTCCGAGCTCGGCATCGTACCTAGGGCTCGCTCGACTCCTGCCGCTCGCGGCGGCTCTTATCTCTGGATCGTGGCTATCCGCACAAACTCCGCCGCCAACTCCGGATACGCAGGCGGCTCAATCAGCGCCGGCAGGCCAATCCGCGCAGCAGGCCGGGGTTTCGGCCACGGAAGGCCATCCCATTGCCATCGTGCCCCTCGATAGCAACATTCCAGGCTTCGCTGCCGAGGTTACCGGCGCGTTGCAGGTCAACAACGGACGGGCTCTGATCGTCGCCAACGGGGCCATCACCGCGGGCAGCCAGTCTACGCGTGTCACTTTGCCGTATCGAGGCACACTGCTCATCTGTGCTTACACTATCGTCAAACTTGCGGCCGACTCCAACGTTCCCGCCGGTCAAGTTCCCAGCCTGATGATGGCCATGGACCATGGCGCTGTGGAGATGAGCCTGGCCACCAGCCGCGACTCCGACGTTCTGCTCACCCCCGACTTCCGCATCCTTATCGCCGGCCCTGGAGCAGCCGAGCTCAAAGTTCGCCTTGGTCCGCAGGGCGATACTTGCGTTGACAACGCCGGCACCAACGCGCCCTACGTGCTGGTTTCGAGCGTGTTTGATGGGGGCGCTTACCGTGTACAGGCCGGCCAGCGCGTCATGTTTCAGCACGGCAGCCTGCACGAAGTCGTGGATCAGGAGAAGGAATCATGCGGTTGCCCGCCAGCCGAGCCTAAAGGGAATGAGTTTCCTGTGGCGCAGAGTGAAGGGCTTGCACCGATGCCCAAGCCCGTTCCAGCGCCGACCAGCGAGGAGCCCGCATCGACGCAGCCTTCGGTGGCAGCGCTGGTCTACAACAGCGCAGAGCACGCGCCCAAAACCGCGCCATTGCCGGAATCGGCGTCAGCTCCAGTGGCGAACGGAAGTGCAAATTCCAATGCTCCGCAGCCTGCGGCGCAGAAGAAGCCGGGACTCTTGAAGAGAGTAGGGCGGTTCTTCCGCCGTATTTTCGGGGCGGA
>DASRLI010000007.1:0-2668 GCA_035648535.1 Occallatibacter sp.
CCGAGAATCATGGTGTTGATGGAGCCGCCCGTGTAGCCGACAATTAGAAGACAAACCACCATTGAGAGCGGAACGGAAAGCACTACGGCGATCATGGCGCGCGGACTGCCAAGGAATACAAGAATCATCACCCCGGTCAGCACGAGTCCGATGAGCGCCTCTTTGGAAACATTCTTGATCGCCAGCTTGACGAAAACCGACTGGTCAAAAACGACCGCCGTTTTCAGCGACTCAGGAATGTCGACCAGGTGTTTGATCGCGGCTTTCATTCCGTTGACGATGGTAATCGTGTTGCTGTCCCCGCCCTGCTTGAAGACCGGCACGTATACCGAGCGCTGTCCGTCGATGCGAACGATGTTGTATTGCAGTGCGCCTGAGTCGATCGCCTTGCCAATGTCGCCTACCAGCACCGATGAGTTGCCAACCGACTTCAGCGGCATCTGGTTCATCGAATTCGCATCGGGAAACTGGCTGTTGGCGTAGATGTTGTAGTCCTTTGATCCGATGCGCACATCACCGGCCGGCAAAATCAGGTTCGAGCTGTTGACAGAC
Source organism: Occallatibacter sp. (assembly GCA_035648535.1). Classification (GTDB taxonomy): domain Bacteria; phylum Acidobacteriota; class Terriglobia; order Terriglobales; family Acidobacteriaceae; genus Telmatobacter. The sequence continues at coordinate 553 of DASRLI010000007.1, forward strand.
GTCACCACGTCGTTCAGGCTCAGGTTTCTAGCCTCCATCTTCAGCGGATCAACGTAAATCTGGATCTGCCGGTAGGTTCCTCCATATGGCTGCGGCACCGACGCGCCCTGCACATTTGAAATCTGGTTGCGCACTTGGAACTGCGCCAGATCCTTGAGGCTGGTCTCGTTCAGTCCGTGCCCCTTCAACGTCACCAGGCACACCGGTTGGGTCGAGGCATCCATGCCCAGCACCACCGGTGGTAACGTTCCCGGCGGTAATCGCCGTAGATCGGCCATGGCCAGATTGGCAATGTTGCTCAACGCAGCGTTAGGATCGGTGCCTGGCTTGAAATAGATCTTGATCAAGCTCACGCCAGTCAGTGAGCGTGATTCACTGTGGTCGATATTGGCGCCCAGAGTAAAAAAGCGTTCAAAGGTGTTGGTAATGTCGGCTTCAATCTGCTGCGGCGGCATTCCGTTGTAGAACGTGGCTACTACCACCACCGGCATGTCAATTTTGGGAAACAGATCCACCGGCATCTGAGCGATGTTGACTGCTCCCACAAGCGAAACCAGCAGGCAAAGCATGATGATGAAGAAAGGAAACCTGAGCGCAAACTTCGGCATTAGTGTGCGCCTCCGCTAGTCGCTTCCGCTTTCATGTCGATCATGCCGCCCGTCTCCTGCACGGTCTCCGAAGCGGATTCGGTAGTCAGCAACGGATTCACTTCTTCTTTCTCCTGATACTTGTCCTGACCGCCTATCACCACGCGATCGCCGGGGTTGAGCCCGTTCGTGATCTCGGCCAGCCTCGATCCCTGCAGGCCCACCGCGACGTTGCGAATGTGAATGCGGTTGCTGTCATCGAGTACGTAGACCGTTTCCTGCTGCCCATTCAGGACCAGCGCCTCCACAGGAATAGTGACGACATTTGTATCGTGCGCCAACTGCAACAGCGTATTGGCATACATCCCCGGTGCGATGGAGAGGTCCTTGTTCTCCACATCCACTTCCGTTTCCATAGTCCGGGTTTCAAAGTTCACTTCGCGCGTAAACCGCACGATCTTCCCAGTAAACGATCGTCCAATCGCGTCCACGCGCACCTGCAACTGATCGCCGAGGTGGACGTATTTCACATCGTCCTCGGGCACAGGAATGCGCAGACGTAAAAGACTGCTCTGCGAAAGCCGCACAATGGGAAGCGCCTGGTCTTTGGAGTTGGTGCCTCCCTGGATCAGCGCCCCGGTATCCGCGTATCGCCAGATCACAACCCCGTCCAGCGGCGCTGTCACGTTGGTGTAGTTATGCAGCGCCTCAACGCGCTGATTGTCTGACCGCGCGGCGCCGGTGTGTTCCTGCGCCGCCGCCATCGCCGATTTGGCTGCGTCCACCTGAGCCTCCGAAGCGAGATCCTTGGCCTCTGCATCGTCCAATTCCTGTTGTGCAATCAATCCCGGCCGCCCCGCCGCCGCCTGCTTTAGCCGTTCGGACGCTGCGTGCAGAGCCGCGTGCTCCGCCTCGGCCCGGTTAATCTCGTGCTGCGCCCGCGTGATCTCCTCCTTGGTCTGCTGCAGCTGGAAAACTGTTTGCTCTAACTCCGCCTTCAACTCCGGCACTTCAAGAACCGCAAGTGTCTGCCCTCGGTGAACAATGTCGCCAATATCCACATTGATGCGAGACATGTAACCGCTCACCTTGGGGTGTACATCCACAACCTGGTACGGCTGGAACTGCCCGGCCAAAGTCAGCACATGGGAGATATCGCCCCGCTGCGCCGCGGCAACCTTTGCGGATGGAACCGCTGCAGCTCTGGCGTCTGATTTGCTATCCGCCGAGTGGCAGGCAACGATGCTCGCCGTGACCGGAAACGCCAATCCAATGGCAAAAATCAAGGAGGCTAGCTTTCGCATGTCTTGAGTGCACCTCTTAAATGGAATTCTGTGAATGCTGGGCCTGAACCGGCGTGACATTTCCGCCGGTGAAGAATATGACACGCGACACCCGGCCAATCGGCCCGAGTGGATGCGTCAATCTAATGTGGAGAGGAACAACTAGGCGAGGATAGGCGGGGGGCGAACGAAGAAGATATCAAATAGGCCGCGACGAAGATGCCACGAACGATTCGCGCGCTGTTC
>DASRLI010000008.1:0-16918 GCA_035648535.1 Occallatibacter sp.
GCTCGCAAATCAGATCATTGTTCAGTTGAATATTGCCGCGGTCTCTGAAGCGCTGGTGATGGCGACCAAAGCGGGCGTGGATCCGGAGCTGGTGTACAAAGCAATCCGTGGCGGACTGGCCGGAAGCACGGTCCTGGATGCCAAAGCCCCGCTGATGCTGGACCGGAAATTCGATCCCGGAGGCAGGATCAGTACGAATCTCAAGGACATTGCAAACGTCCTCGAAACCAGCCACGAAATCGGCGTACCGCTGCCACTGACGGCCGTCGTGATGGAGATATTGCAGGCGCTCAAGGCTGACGGCATGGGCAGCCTCGATCACGGCGCCATCGTGCGTTTTTACGAGAAGCTGGCACACGTTGAAGTGAAGCGGCACGCAAGCTAGATGTGAAGTTTCAACAGGTTGTCCATTCGATCTGAACGAGAGAAGCTGGTTGTGACGAGCAATCAGTTTTTCAGGAGAGACCGAATGGACTATCACAAGAATGCCCGATTGACGATTCATAGTCGAGAGCAGTTGGCGAAAATGGTTGTGGAGCGGGGTTCGACGTTGAAAGCCGCTGCAGCGGCTTTCAACGTCAGCGCCAAGACCGCGGCCAAGTGGACCCGTCGTTACAAGGAGCCGGGCCCGGCCGGGCTCAAAGACCTCAGTTCCAGGCCGCATCGCTCACCCAGGCAAACATCATCTTTTTTATTAGAAAGGGTTTTGGCTCTTCGCCGGTTGCGCTGGAACGGCTGGCGCATCGCCCACGAACTCAAGATCAGCCGGGCCACTGTCAGCCGTCTGCTGCGCCGCGCCGGAATGAACCGTCTGAGTTCGCTTGAGCCGCCTCCGCCCGTGATTCGCTACGAGCACAGGCACCCGGGCGACCTGATCCACTTCGATATAAAACGTCTGGCGCGGATCCGCAAGCCTGGCCATCGCGTCACCGGTCAGCGGCGCGGCCAAGCGCGCGGCTCCGGCTGGGAGTACCTGCACATCGCCATCGACGACCACTCCCGCATCGCCTTCTCGGCCATCTTGCCCGACCAGAGCCACCAGTCGGCCATCCGCTTCTTCCTCATGGCTCGTGCCCACTTCAACCGCTTCGGCTTCTCCATCCGTCGCGTTCTGACCGATAACGGCTCCTGCTACAAACACTGGCTGTTCCGCAAGACCCTGTGCGACCAGCATGTGAAGCATCGCTTCACGCGGCCCTATACGCCCCGAACCAACGGCAAGGCAGAACGCTTTATCCAGACCGCGCTGCGAGAGTGGGCCTACGCACGCTCTTATCAGCACTCCGCCGAACGTGAAGAGCTACTCGACCTATGGCTGCATGACTACAACTTCCATCGACCCCATGCTAGCCTCAAACTGAATACTCCGGCTTCCCGTTCAGGCTTGAACAGGAACAACCTCTTGAGCCTCCACAGCTAGAGCAGTTTTCCAATTGGTGTAGAGGGACTTTGAATCTGGTCGCCGACCCTGGTCGAAGACGCATGCGCCCGCTAACCCATTCGTCGACTTTTCGTTTCAGCCAACCAACTGCGCGGCCGCCGAGTGATACTTGGTGTGGAAACTCCTTTTTCGCAATTCTGTTGTAGAGCGTCGATCTCCTGATCCCAGTCCTCTTGAGCACGTCAGTCAAGCGGAGAATCGTGTCTGGGGTTGTTTCACTTCTTCGGGTATCCATCATGGTCCTTTCGTTGGGAAAACTCCTGAATTCATCCAGCACGCCCGGCATTTGCAGGCGGTTTCGACCGCCAAGGCCAAAAGAGCAATGTTCGGGAGTTTGCCAACTACAGATGGATCATCTTCTGAGGGACACCCGGCAAACGCGGTTGCGCCGCCGACAATCCTCGGCAGGCTCCTGCCTACGAGCCGTTTGGCGGCGCTTGGCAGGGTCGCCAATCGTCAATAACGACGCGGTGACTCGGCTGAACATCTCAACAGACAGCGACTAAAGCAGCAACAGCTTCCGGAGAGAAGCTCGGGAGACCGCCGGAAGATTCCTTCCCCTGCCACTCTTAAATCAGGCTTTGAATGATCCGCTTCAATGCGACCATGCCGGGATCATCAAGCTCCAGACCTTTATCGCCAAAGATGCGGGCGCGCCCACGACGAAACGGATGGCCACGAAAGTCGGCCATGGTTTGGTCCACGGCCTGGATGGCTGCTTTCACCTGGGCTGCTGGTTCGTCGAGCCCTTCGGTCGCCAGACGCACGGCGTTCAGCGCGTCCAGCACCGTTTTGTCACCAAGCTGCCCCTTGCCTCGGTCTGACATCGACTTGAGAGCGGCGCCCAGCAGTTGCGGAATTTCTGTCCATGGCACCGCGTTCTGCCCGCGCGTGGCCTTGGCCGCGGCCATCATGCCAGTGGCGAGTAAGGTGCCATAGGTAGATGCCGTGACCCGCGTGAATGCTTGCGCGCACTGCAGCAGCGCCATCCCCACATCGTCGGGCAGATTCGGCGCATCATCCTGGAGATGCCGGAAACCCTGCGAGAGCGTCACGCCCAGGTCTCCGTCGCCAAGCGCTCCGTCCAGTTTGTTCAACTCCGAGGCTGCGCCATCCATCTTCTCCTTCAGGCTGCTGATTGCCCAGCGGATGGAATTAGTTGTCATCGTAGTAGTCAACTCAACACCTCAAGAATGGGCAATCGCACGGAGCCAGCAGCAGCGCTTCCAACTCCGTATCAAGTTTGCAGAAGGTCAGCGACATGCCGGTCATTTCCATCGAGGTGGCATATCGCCCAATCAGTGGCGCTATGATGTCCACTCCCTTCGCGGCCAGTTCGCGCGCCACGTAGCGGTAGCAGATATACAGTTCTTCGAGCGGCGTAGCGCCCAGGCTGTTGACGAGCACCGAGACGCGATCGCCGGACTTCAGTGGCATGTCAGCCAGGAGCATCTTCAACATCTCTCCGGTGATTTCATCGGCCGTGCGCAGTGGACCTCGCCGCACTCCGGGCTCCCCGTGGATACCCATTCCGATCTCCATCTCCGTTTCCCCGATCGTGAAAGTCGGGCGTCCGGCTGCTGGCACCGTGCACGGCGTAAGTGCCACGCCCACCGTATGGCAGTTGTCTGCTGCTTTCTGCGCAACCGCCGTTACATCTTCCAATGAAGCCATCGTGGCTGCTTTGGCGCCTGCGATCTTGAAGCAATAAACCATGCCGGCCACGCCGCGGCGCTTCTCGCGCTCTGCCGGGCCAGCGCTCGCAACGTCGTCGGCCACCAGCACCGTCGTGGTGCGGATGTCTTCGAACTCGACGGTCTCGCCGGCCATGTCAAAGTTCATTACGTCGCCGCCATAATTGCCATAAAGCCGTAGCACACCCGCACCACCGTTGGCGGCACGAATCGCCTCGGCCATCAGTTCGACGCCAGGTGAAGCAAAAACTTCACCGACGGCACAAGCGTCCAAAAGGCCAGGTCCGAGGTATCCAGTGAAAACCGGTAAGTGTCCCGATCCGCCGCCGGTTACAATGCCAACCTTTCCGGCAATCGGAGCTTCTGGCCTGACCAATACCCGGCCTTCAGCTCCGCGGCGTTTGAAATACGCAGGATGGGCGGAGCACAAACCTTCCAGCATTTCCAAAACGTAGTCTTCAGTTCGGTTGAGAATTTTCTTCATAGACTGGTCCCTTTCCAAAGTAAGACGTAGCGCCATAAGGACGCTCTACACAGCGGAGTTTTTCATGAATAGCCGACGGATACCATGCACAGACTGGATCGAGAGCGCACTTCATGATGCAACGCGAACGCTATAATCCACACGCAGACCCACATTTCGCTTTGTGACATTTGATTACAGCCACGATTAACTATACGGAACGCGAGCAAAGCATATATTCCGTCACTTACCATGTCAAGCCTGCCAGCGCACTTTCGAAATACCTAACAGAGGCGCGTAGTTCGCAAGTGGTTAGGCCGATAAGTGAACTTGTCGGCCGTATCCACACCAACGCTATAGAAGTTTGACCCGAACCTGCGTTTTGGATTCGTCTTAGATTGCAGATATGGTCCTTGCTACCGCGCGCCTCCCAGGGCCTCGGCGGGCCCCGTCTGTTGATCTACCGGTCGATTTATGCCCGTAATCAAGGTCCAAACGGATGGAGGTCGATTCTCTTATCTTCAATTCGGGGTTCAGACAAATTGTAACCGGAGTACGCGACGAGATTTTGCGTTGCAGCCGGTTTATCAGCAACTGGGCTCCTTCGAACCCAACTTGATAAGCGGGCTGATTCACGGCGGTAATTTGCGGGCGAAAAACCTCCGATAGCGGTAAGTCATCAAAAGACGCGACCGCGATGTCATCTGGACATTGTAGAGAGAGTTCATTGAGGGCATGAATGAAACCGATGGTCATCAAACCGTTCGAAACGAATACAGCCGTGGGTCTGCGATGAGCAAGGAGCAGCTCCTTTCCGAGCCGATAGCCGCTAGCTTCGCGAAAGTCTCCTTCTTTTATCAGTCCAGACTCCACCTCGATCTGCGCCTCCTTCAGCGCTGCAAGATAGCCTTGAAGACGTTCCTTTGAAGTCTGCAAAGTCGGGGATCCAGTAATTATCGCAATGCGCCGATGTCCCTGCTGGATCAAGTGCCGGACGCACAACTGTGATCCGTCAATATTATTGACTGACACACAATCAAGGGGAATGTTCTCAGTGGCACGATCGAGGCAAACAATAGGAGTGCCTGATCTCAATACATTCGCGATATGGGTTGAGTCGCCAGAGTTCGGTGCCACGACTAATAGAATGCCGTCGACTCGGAATGATCGCAGAACTGCCAGGAACTCTCTTTCACGCTCAACCTTGTCATCGGAATTCAAGGTGATCAAGACGTAGCCGTTTGCCAAAGCGCAATCTTCGGCACCTCGTAGAACCTGGGCAAAAAAAGGATTGGTGATGTCTGACAAAACCAATCCCAAGCTTCTCGTCTTTTTGACCTTCAGGCTGCGGGCGACTTGATCGGGGTGGTAATCAAGATCTGCAATCGCAGCAAGAACTCGCGCGCGCATGGCGGCGCCAACTGAACTTGATCCCGAAAGGACGTTGGACACGGTGCCCACCGAAACGTTGGCGCGCTGTGCCACCTCCTTGATTGTTGCTTCAGAGCCCTTCTTCATTCTGTCGATCCTTTAAGTGGCATTCAAACCTAATGCTACTGGACAAGGACATTTCACGGCCTTAGCTTCGCAGAGATATCGGCTGTCATCAATTCTCGGCGTCTTGGCGCAGATACTGCCCAAGGCATTTAGCTTCCCGCTTTCCAATACAGTGCGCCAAGGCTAGGCGAAGTGTATGAATCGATTCATCGAGAATAGCGTATAAGCCTGACAATATGCAATCAGCGGCTTCGTCGATCCAATCCGGAAATTATTTAGCAAAAGGAATGTGTGCGCCTTGCAGCCTTTGTGAAGCAAGAAGGCTGCAATTCCAATGATTACGATTATGCACTGAATTCAGGGCCCCTGCGGATAAATGAAAAGCAAGGCTCATCGTTCTGGCGCGTGATCTCCGCGTGAAAAGGACTGAAGTTGAATCGCAAGAAGATTGATGAATGTTTTTCTTGACAATTTCGAACCTCAGTGAGTATCGTGAATCGATTCATATTCAGAGGAGGCTTGTCTCGTGAAAATTCGATTTTCCAATTTGGCCCTCGTTTCAAAAAGAACATTGTCGACAAAGAATGATTTCAAGATTTGGTCCACGCTGGGTGTGATCGCTCTTTCGTTGTCCCTCCTGGGCGGAGGAATGCTATTTAGTCAGACGGACACGGGGAGCATTGCTGGCACGGTGACCGATGCTACGGGTGCAGTCGTGCCAGGAGTGAAAGTTACCGTCGTTGCGATTGGAACCAACCAGAAGAGAACACTCACTACGGATAGTGCCGGCCGTTATTCATCGGGTCCGCTTCGGCCCACTGAGTACAGGGTCGAAGCCGAGCTGGCAGGGTTCAAGCACATGACCAGCAGGAATATCGTGGTGAATATTCAGCAAACGGCTGTGTTGGACCTCGCTTTGGAAGTTGGCGGTGTGCAGGAGCAGGTAACGGTCAGTGAAGCTCCACCGTTGGTCCAGACTTCCGACGCATCACAGGGGTCAGTAATCGAACAGGAGAGAGTCTCAAGCATGCCACTGAACGGCCGCGACTACATTCAGCTGGCTCTGCTTTCCGAGGGCACCCTGCCTCCTCCAGGCCAATCCCGTAACGCAACCGGATCCAACAGTACTGACTCAAGCAGGGCCGGAGGATTCAGCACGGGAGGAGTGCGCACCACGGACAATAGCTACCTGCTCGATGGATTCGACAACAACACGGATGACACATCTTTTGATTTGAATCAAGCCGAGGTGATCAAGCCGTCAGTTGACGCGATCCAGGAGTTCAAAGTGCAGACCAACTCGTTTCCGGCGCAGTTCGGGAGATCTGCCGGCGGCGTCGTGAACCTCACCTTGAAGTCAGGGAGCAACCTGATTCACGGGACTGCCTACGAGTTTGTTCGAAACGAAAAGTTGGATGCAAAGAACTACTTCAATAATGGCAATCAGCCCCCGTACAAGCGCAACGACTTCGGATTTTCAGTTGGCGGGCCCGTCATCAAGGACAAGGCGTTCTTCTTTTTCTCTTGGGAGGACCTAGTGCTGAGAGAGTCCAGCACGGATGTCAACACGATTCCGACAGCCGCCATGCGGCAAGGAGATTTCTCGGCGCTCAGTGTTCCCGTCTACGACCCCCTGACATACAATTCAACGACGAATACGCGGACGGCTTTCAGCGGGAACATCATCCCATCGAACCGGTTCGACGCAGTTGCAAAACAGATCATCAATCTGTTTCCGGCTCCCCAAAACAGCAACCTTTCATCGAATTACACGTACATTTCGCCGTTCCAGCAAAACCTCACTCGAATCAACACGCGAGAGGATTTCCAACTCTCCCAGAAAGACCAATTTTCTGTAATATTCAACAGCGAGGAGAGTTTTCAACCGTCATCCTTCAAAACCCTGCCTGCGCCTGCGTTTGGCGGCGACGATCGCGAGATATACATTCAGACCTATGGCAGCGGTCTTACCTGGACGCGTCTCGTTTCTCCAACGCTTGTGACATCCACCAGAGCGGGATGGTTCGGCGACAGGTTCTGGGAGGGCCCCGGTCCGGAAGCGGTCTCCCTCGGGAATTTCGCCGCAAAGCTTGGCTTGCAAGTACCCGCAACGGGTCTTCCCGTAACTTTCCCGAACTTCGGCATATCCGGTTATAGCTCGTTTGGACCAAGCAATTTCTCACCCGTTTGGTCCCAGGGACAGAATCGTCAGGTCGGGAACGATACGACCTGGACGAAGGGCGCGCATACCTTCCAATTCGGAGGTGAGGTTGAATGGCTCCAAACCAATAACAACAATGCCCGGAATTTAGAAGGAACCTTCAACTTCACCAGTAGATACACGCGGAACCCTCTCAACGCAACTGGTGGGAATGCGGTTGCCGACTTCCTTTTGGGCTATGTCGATAACTCCGCATTCAGCACGGTCACAAAGGTGGAAGCGCGGGCAAGTCTGCTGGAAACATATTTTCAAGATACGTGGAAGGTCAACAGGGACCTCACGCTGACTGGGGGCGTGCGTTACCAGTTTTTGTACCCATTCCATGACGTATTTAACAGGCTCGCAAATGTCGATTTGGACACCAATCCCCTGCAGCCGCAGATGGTGCTCGAGTCTTCCACGAGGGGTCAGGGTTTCTTGAAAAACAGCCCGCTTGATTTTGAGCCGCGCCTGGGACTGGCATATCAAATGTTTCATAGCAAATTAGTTTTGCGCTCTGGCTATGGGGTGTATTCGCCATTTCAGAGGTTCTCTCCATTCGGCGATTCTCAATCAATGGTTGTCAATCCTCCATACGACGTTTCGGTCGCTCCAAGCAGTGGCGGAATCACCCCTGCGTCGTTTCTACAGAACGGAATTCCCGCCAATCAAGTGACCCTTCAGAATGCGGTCTCAGTGTCGCTGGCTTCTCAGCAACGCCAGCCCCCACATGCGTATACCCAGCAATATAACTTGAACGTGCAGTACCAGTTTGCGAATAACTGGATGTTCCAGGTCGGCTATTTTGGCATCAAGGGAACGCATCTGGCGAACTTTAAAGATACGAACTATGTAACGTCGCTGGGCCCGGGAAACATCAACTCGCGGCGCCGCTTCTCGAGTATATTCATTCCCACATCTGCTCCTACCATTGCTGGGCCGGTTCAAGGAGTTACCGTTTCGCCGTTGGGTTCAATTCTGCGGACGGAGTTTGTGGGAAACACGAATTTCAACTCCTTGCAAGCGAAGGTGACACACGAAATGTCCCGTGGTTTTACGGTGCTGGCAGCCTGGACATGGTCCAGGGCGCTAGGCAACACCTACGATGTCGCTCCCCAAGGTTATTCTCCAGGCTACAACTATCAGAATCCCGCGAACCTTCGTGGGGAGTACGGTCTGTTAGATACGCAGCTTGGACAGGCGTTCGTGTTCAGCGGACTTTGGGACCTGCCTTACGGACGCGGACGGCAATTCGGCTCACACATTGCTCCTTGGGCTGAGGCCGTGCTGGGCGGCTGGAGTCTGAACAGCATCGTGACGCTCACGAGCGGAAGGCCTTTTTCGGTCACCGTGAACGGCAACCCCTCCAACTCAGGCCAAACCGATCGGGCCAATATCGTGGGCAATCCGAACGCTGTTTCGGGCGGACGGACGGTAAACCAATTCATCAATACCGCGGCGTTTGCAGCCAACGCACCGTACACGTATGGCAATGAGCAGCGCAACTCCATTATTGGCCCCAACTATAGGAATATCGATTTGTCTCTCTCGAAAGAGGCATCGCTGTTCAATGTGAAGGACCAGCCGGTGAAACTTCAGTTCCGCTGGGATGTTTTTAACGGGTTCGACCATCCCAACTTCGGTTTCCCCGGTAATGCCCTTGGCACACCAACCTTCGGTAAACTAACTTTCGCCAATGACCCACGACAGATGCAATTGGCGCTCAAGCTGATTTTCTGATGGCGAAGAATGTCGGGCATAGTGAACCTCGTTTAGTAATGCGCTTTACGGTCCGGCGCTGAATGTTCCGCTCCTGAATCGGCTGTGATCCCAAGACCACAGCCGATTCTACTAAAGAAAACACCAGAAGCGCACTCATGACACGGATCGTAAAACGCGCCTGTCTACGCTTTCGGGATGACGCTTCCGGAGAGCGCCGAAGTGCACGAGTAGAATCCTTGCAGCGGTGAACAGACCTCAAATTGGAGAGGAAAAATCGATGAAGAATCAAATGTCGATCGCGATTGGCGGCGATCATGCGGGCTTTAGCCTGAAAGGTCCAATCGTGGATTTTTTAAAGCAAGAAAACTATCTCGTGGAGGACTGCGGATGTTACGATCCTTCGCCGGTAGACTTTCCCGATATCGCGAGGGAAGTTTGTTCCCGCGTTCTCAATGGGCAAGCGCAACGTGGAATTCTTGTGTGCGGAACCGGCGTAGGTGCGTGCATTGCCGCAAACAAGATTCCCGGAATCCGCGCCTCCGTATGCCACGACATTCACTCTGCACACCAGTGCGTTGAACATGACGACGTAAACGTCGCCTGTGTAGGTGCATGGATCGTGGGGTCAAGTGTGGCCAAAGAGTGCCTTCTGGCGTTCCTGAATGCGGCTTTCAGCACCTCTGAGGAATTCCGTCGTCGGGTGGAAAAACTAGCAGAAATGGAACGGCAGGCGGCAATCTCCGCAACGCGGCGTTAAGACTGGGACTGGTGATCATGAACGACTCGCGCGTGCAGGTGCGTCATCCGTGGGCTCTGCTTATCCTCCTGGCAATCGCGATGGCCATGAACTTCTTCCTCCGCGTCAACCTTTCGGTTGCTGCGCCAGTCCTCGGTCCGGAGATGAAACTATCTCCGCAATCGCTCGGCCTGTTGCTTTCAGCCTTTTATTGGACGTACGCGGTGGGCCAGATCTGGACAGGTTGGCTGGTAGATCGCTTCGATGTTCGGTTGATCTACACGATTGCCGTGTTGATCTGGTCACTTGCGACGTTTTTTATGGGCATTACCAGCTCGTTCGCGGTGATGCTGTGCCTGCTGCTGCTGCTGGGGCTTGGGGAGGCGGTCGCATATCCTGCGTGCTCCCGTGTGATTACTTCGGTCTTTCCCGAGACCCGCCGGGGCTTGGCGAACTCGGTCATCGATATGGGCTGCCGCTTAGGACCCGCGCTCGGTACCTTGTGCGGTGGGCTGATGGTGGCCAGCATTGGCTGGCGATGGCTTTTTCTGCTAACTGGTGGCGCGGGTCTGGTCTGGCTGATTCCCTGGATGTTTATCGCTCCACGCAGACTGGCGCACGCGGAGCGCGTGGCCGCGGTGGAAATAGGCTGGACGGACCTGCTCCGCCGGCGTGCCTTGTGGGGCACCTGTTGCGGACAATTCGGAGCAAACTATGCGTGGTACTTCCTGTTGACTTGGCTGCCATCTTATCTCGTCAGGGAGCGCCATTTCTCGCTGAGCGCGATGGCGGTATGGGCAGCCGCCCCATATTTTCTGATGGCGGTTACATCGATGGGAGGCGGGATTCTGGCGGACCGCCTGATTGTGCGCGGTGCATCGGCCGTCCGGGTCCGCCAGGCGTTTGTCTGCACGGGGTTGCTGTTGACTGCGTTTCTGCTGCCGTTGGTGCTGATTCCTCGCATTGAATGGGCACTGGCCGGGCTCTTGGTCGCATGCTTCGCTTATGGAATCTACGCCTCGAACCTGTGGGCGCTCTCGCAAACTCTCGCCGGCGCCAAGGCGGCGGGTCGGTGGACAGGGTTTCAGAACGCGTGCGCGAATGTAGCGGGAGTTGTCGCTGCCATGCTAACCGGGTTGATCGTCGCGCGGACAGGCCAATTCGCGCTGGCCTTCATGGGGGCGAGTCTCGCCTGCCTGGTTGGGGCCGCGAGTTATTGGTTTTTCGTGCAACCATCGGATGCCAACCTCGGCATAAAGAGACTTACGGCAGTGTCCGTAATTGAAGGCTAGTGCGAAATACGCACTCGATAGGATGAATTGATCACTATGCGATGCTTCGTTCGGTTTGCCCTCTTTCTTTTCCTCGCAATGATGCCAGCTGCGCTATTTGCGGCTCCTGCCTCGTCGCCCGTCCACGTGTGGCAGAAGCAGGAGATTACACTCACCGCGGCCAAAGCGTTTCCGAACCCGTACACCGATGTCAAAGTATGGGTTGACCTGGCCGGTCCTAATTTCAAGAAGCGCGTGTACGGGTTTTGGGATGGGGACCGGACCTTCCGCGTCCGCGTTGTGGCCACTGGGCCGGGTGAATGGACCTGGACGAGCGGCTCCAGCCCATCCGATGACGGGCTGTCCGGCAAGACCGGCTCCTTCACGGCGACCACGTGGACTGAGTCTGAGAAGGAGGAGAACCCACTGAGGCGCGGCTTTATTCAGGCAACGGCGAATGGACACGCCCTGCAGTTCGCTGATGGCTCCCCGTACCTGATCGAAGGAGACACCTGGTGGTCTTTCGGAACGTTTCACTATCCCTGGTTTGATGACGATAATCCAAGGCCAATGGGTCCTCAGGCGGGATTCAAGGACTACGTCAGGTTTCGCAAGTCGCAGGGGTTCAACCTTGTTTCAATCTTGTTGAGTTTCCCGGCGTGGGGGCACGACGGCAAGCCGGCAACGATCATTACGCAGAAGGATGGGCACTCGGTTGTAGTGCGCGGCGCATGGGTCGATACGGCTGTGGAGTTCTCGGCGCAGAACCTGAGATCGGCGTCCGAGGCTTACCGAAATGCGCCAGCCAAGGAAGAGTACAACGAGGGCGGAAGGCCGTTTCTGTTTCCTGGCAAAGTCCCTGGGTACGAGGACGTCTATCCGGATGTAGAGCGTATCAATCCTGCGTTCTTCAAGTACGTCGACAGAAAGGTCGATTACTTGAACGAACATGGATTCGTAGTGTTCATGGAAGCACTGCGGCGCGACCAGACAGAAGCCTGGAAGCAGTTCTATCCATGGCCGGATAGCTATGCCCGGTACGTGGAATACATGTACGCTCGCTATGGGGCGAACAACACGATCCTGAGTCCGGTTCACCTCGATCTTAATCCGGTGGCAATGTCGGCCTCCGACTTTCTGCCGGCGATCAATATGGTCTATAAGGAATACGGTCCGCCGCCCTTCGGTAACCTGGTCACCACAAACACTCAGCCTTCAACCCTTGTCATGTGGAAGCAGCCAGGGATGGATTCCAAGTTCCTCACTCTCCACCAGATTGGCAACCTTCCTCGCGAACACGGATCCTACTTCTTCCTGACGGATGAGTTCTTTGCGAAACCGACATTGCCTGCATTTAACGGTGAGGGGTATTACTCCGGCAGAACCGGCATCAACGGGCACGGCGCTGCGGGTGGCAGTCAGGACGACTCCCGCTACGTGCGCTCCGCGATGTACGGCAGTTTTCTTTCCGGAGGCCTCGGTGGTTTCCTTTACGGCTCTGAAGCGATCTGGGGTGCGGACATCGAAGCCGGCTTCCCAGTCAAGATGTGGGATGCGTTCCAGTGGGATGCAGGGAACTACATGAAGCACCTGCGAACGTTTGTGATGAGCCAGGGCGATCGATATCAGGAGTTGGTTCCGAATTTCGACCTGGTGACTCCAAGCCGCACACAGGACGTGATCGGTTTTGACGGATGGGCCTACGCTGCCGAGACCAGCGAACGAGATTTTATGCTCGTCTATTTCGAGAAGGGCGCCTATTTCAAGCACGGTGATATGCCGGTTGAGAGGACCTTCCCGGCAGTCGGGCCGATACCCAATATTCCGGGGGACGGTATTACAACCGTGCGCGGACTCATTGCCAACGCAGCCTATGATGCCCAGTGGTTCGACCCACGCAAGGGTGTCTGGCAGGATGTTGGCACTGGAACACTCAAGACCAATCTCAGTGGCTGGGTCGCTATTCCGCCGCCACCTTCGGACGACGACTGGGGGATGCGGCTTCTTCTAAGAAAATGACCCGCGCTGACTTTTGTTCCCGATGCTTCTAAAACGGTTTGCAGGAATGGGCTTCGAAGTTGATATAGATCGAAATCGGAGCCCTCTTCAATTACCTTCGCCGACTTGTCTCGGTGAATTACTGACTCGATTCACAAAGAGGTGATCCCATGTTCAAGCCCTTCACTCGCAGAAGCTTTCTTGTTTCAAGTACTGGCGCCGCTTTAGCCCAAGCCCTTCCTGCTAAGTCGTTCGGTATGCAGGCTGCAGGAAGTCCAGACCGGCGGCACGTCTGGGAAAAGGTCGAACTCTCATTGACCGCGAATCACAGTTTTCCAAATCCCTATACAGATGTAATCGTGTGGGTTGATCTTACGGGGCCTGGCTTTAATAAGCGCGTCTACGGCTTCTGGGACGGAGACAAGACCTTCCGCGTGCGGGTGACCGCCACGGCGCCAGGTACATGGCACTGGGTAAGCGGCTCGGACCCGGCTGATTCCGGTCTTGCCGGCAAGCGGGGATCATTTGTCGCGAGTGAGTGGACGGATGCGGAGAAGAAGGAAAACCCGCTACGGGGCGGGTTCTTGCGCGCGACAGAGAACCAACATGCAGTAGAGACTGCGGACGGCACGCCTTTCTTCGCACTCGGCGATACATGGTGGGCAACCGGCACCCATTGCTTCCCCTGGCGCGACGACGATGTTGAGAGGCCGATGGGCCCGGAAGCTGGATTCAAGGACTACGTCCGATACCGCAAGGCCCAGGGATTCAACTGGGTTAACATTCTCGCGGCCCACCCCGCGTGGAAGACTGACAAATATCCATGGCATCTGTATATGAACGACAAGGACCACACTCTCATTCGGGAAGGCTGGCTCGAGTTTGGCACTCAGAGCGCCAAGAACATGGAGAATGAGGGGGGTCTTCCATTTGAATTCCCCGGGAAGATTCCGGGGTACGAAGATGTTTATCCCGACGTGGATCGAATCAACCCCAAGTACTTCCAATATATCGATCGCAAGATCGACTATTTGAATGCACAGGGTTTTGTGGCGTTCATTGAAGCGGCGCGCCGCGATTCAAGCCCCGCCTGGGCGAAGTACTATCAATGGCCCGAATCGTATGCGCGGTATGTTGAATATATCTTTGCCCGCTACCACGCGAATAACACCGTATTGAGCCCGATCCATCTCGACACGACGCACGACTCGGTTCTCCCCTCGAAGTTTCAGGAGGCGATTGACCTGGTTCTCAAAAAATATGGGCCGCCCCCTTTCGGAACGCTGCTCTCGGCAAATGCCAGCCCATCGACACTCGTGAATTGGGGCGAGAACTCGTGGGTCACGCTGCATCAACTCGGGAATCGCCGTGAACACGAGTACTACTGGTACATGACGGAGATCTTTCGCGACAAGAATCCCAAGCCCGCATTGAACGGCGAGCCATACTACGCGGGCTATAAGGATGCTCGAGGAGTCGGGTACAAGTTCGGTGCCGACGGTGGCACTCCGCTTGACGATCAATACGTCCGATCAGCGATGTACGGAAATGTGCTGTCAGGTGGATTCGCCGGCCACGTCTACGGCGCAGAAGCAATCTGGGGTGCTGACGTTCAGCCAGAAGCTCCGATAAAGATGTGGGACGCTTTTAAATGGAACTCCGCGAATCAGATGAAGTATCTGCGTTCCTTTGTTTTTTCGATCGGAAAACGCTACCAGGAATTGGTCCCAGATCATGATTTCGTCGACCCTAGCCAAACCCAGAACGTGAAGTCATACGAGGGATGGGCCTATGCATCCCGCACACCTGACAAGGCTATTTTTCTCATCTATTTTGAGAAAGGTTGCATTCGCAGCCGAATTCGTGGCGCGCGTGAAGTGGCCATGTATCAAGCGAAGTGGTTCAATCCACAAGACGGCTCCTGGAGTCCGGTCGGTGACGGCGCTTTGAAGAGCGATATATCTGGCGAAATAGCACTCCCAGATTTCCCGTCAGAGATGGATTGGGGCCTCAGTCTGACTTATCAAGGACCGGCTCTGGTCGCCGACCGGGTCTAGTGGCCGGCGAGAACATTTGACATGATCGCAGGTCAAATGGTGTGCTCGTGAACTCGTCATTTGCAGCAGGGCATCCTGGGAGGTTGCCCTCGCTGTGAGACATGTCGGCACAGTGAGGTTGCGGCTGTATGCGTCGAATGCAGATGCACACCACAAATGAGAATCCATTGGCCCTCGCTTCGCTAGAGAGTCCGTTTTCACTGTGGCACCGTTCCAGTTCTCCGGTGTCTTCCGGGACTGATCAAGCTGGCGTTGGAAGGAAAAACCGATTCAGGCAACGTCTTTGAACTGGTGCTCTCTGACGATCAAGACGTAGAAGGTACTGCACCAGTGATGAATGCCGTGGAATCAAAGTCTTCTTGTTTGGGTGATCTCCTCCTAACCCCACCGATGTGAACACGACCAAAGGAAAGAAAGATTGAGCAAAAGGAATCAGCGGACGGTTCAGATGGTGCTAGCAGCGCTTGTGCTGTTTACAAATGCGCATAAACTCCCGACTGCATCGGCGGAGTTCTATTAGCTTCTCGATATTTGTGTGCTTGCGTTCCATTCCGAAACCGGCGCTTGTAAAGAAATTCAGAAGTTAATTCTAAAGGAGTAAATTATGACCGGAGACGGTAAGCCGATCGTGGTTGTAGGCAGTATCAACATGGATCTTGTCGCTTCCGCTGAACACATCCCTTCTGTCGGCGAGACGATTGAGGGAACAGAATTTCAATATCAGCCCGGAGGAAAAGGTGCAAATCAGGCAGTCGCCGTAGCAAAGCTTGGCTACCCGGTGCGCATGATAGGTAAAGTGGGAGACGATTCGTTTGGTGCCCAACTCCGCAATCAACTTGAAGAATCGGGAGTTGACACCGCAGGTGTCGGAGTCTCTCTAGGAAGTTCCGGCATTGCCCTCATCGTCGTATCACATCGCGGGGAAAACAGTATCGTCGTGATTCCGGGAGCGAACGCGACCCTCACCCCGGAATTCCTTGAACAAAAACGTGACATCATCTGTTCGGCGGGATTGGTCTTAACTCAACTTGAGATCCCTCTCGAGACTGTAGAGTATCTTGCTACAATGTGCGAACGTGAAAACATTCCTTTGATTCTAGATCCGGCACCCGCGAGACCACTTTCGCGCAGTCTTCTTGAATCCATCTCATGGTTCACGCCCAATGAAACTGAGGCTGCGTTCTTTGCGGGCGGCGACACATGCGCTGACAATTCATCGTCTCCTGATCTCGTTGCTGAGAGGTTGTTTGAAAAAGGAGTTAGGCGGCTGGTTCTCAAACTGGGGGCTCGCGGTGCTTTCTTAGTGACTGGCGCCGACAATCAGCTAATGCTCAAATCTGCACCGGTTTGTGCAATCGACACCACTGGGGCCGGTGATGCGTTCAACGGAGCCTTTGCTACGGGATTGCTCTTGTGGAATGAACCATTCAAAAGCGCTCGCTTTGCGATTGCCGCCGCCGCCGTATCCGTGACGCGCTCTGGGGCACAGGCTTCTATGGCGTCAATGGAGGAGGTCCAAGAATTGCTGGAGCGGGGCTTAGACGCCGTACAAAAGTAATCGGAGCCTCAGGTCAACACAATTCACAATGATGCCTCTCCGTTTGTAGGTACACACCTAGCCTGACCTTCAATCCGTGCGCGCCGCATTCCGGCGCACACCCGTTCGATGATCAGGCTACGTTCGAGTTCCGCGATGGCCCCGACGATGACTACGATGGCCCGGCCCAACGGGCCGCCGGTGTCGATATTTTCCCTGAAGGAGATGTACTCGACGTTCAGACGGTTCAGCTCGTCCAGCACATCTAAAAAGTGCTTGACTGACCTGGCGATCCGGTCTGA
>DASRLI010000009.1:0-5295 GCA_035648535.1 Occallatibacter sp.
AGGTGGAGGAATCTCTGGCACCACTGCGGGGACCTACACGATTACCGTGACCGGCACGTCAGGCTCAACGACAGCCACTGGGACGGTCATCCTCACAGTGCAGTAGCTAGTCATCTGCGAATTGGAAGTAAGGCACTCGGAGATGGCTCCGGACGCGTCCCTGAGATGGCGGCAATGTCTGACCATTAGTAATGTCGAGTTGCCTGTGCGATACAAGGGTTAGGGCTAGCAAATAGGCGTCTTCTTCAACTCGTCGAGCAGCGGCTTGGTAGAAAGAGAGCCCATTCCAGTTCTTGAGGGGTACCTTCTACAGGTGGGCTCAAATCTGGCCGTCTATCTGTGCCGAGTTGTGCGACGCACCGTTCCTAAACTGATCTCTCAATTCTGGCCCGAATGAGTCGACCTGGATCAGTGCCCGAATGATGGTTCTACCGGTAACGATACCCCAAGACGCCTGAATTCACAGGTGAGCCCTCGCATTGCTTCGGTTGCGGATTCACTTTTTCATGGGCTTGGGAAGAGATTGTCTGAGTTTCCCGATGCCGCTCCACGGGTCTCTTGCAAGACGCTTCTTCCACTTTGAAAACTCGGACACGAGAAAACGTGGCCGCTCCTTCATTTTCAATTCCTCCCACCTCAAAGGAAGAGCCACGGGCACTCCCGATCGCGCTCGTGGAGAATACGGCGCGATCGAAGTGGCGCCTCGCTTATTGCGAAGATAGTCAAGGTAGATCTTGCCTTTCCGCGCGGCTTTGGTCATGCGCGTCAGATACAAATCCGGCGCATCCTTCTCCATGGCAAGCACCAGGTTGTGCGCAAATTCCTTCACGACCGGCCAGGGATTCTCTGCACGAATCGGAGCGACCACATGCAGGCCATTGCCTCCAGTCGTCTTCAGAAAACTCTCAAGACCCATGTTCTTCAGGCGCTCTCTCACCTCGGCGGCAGCCGCGGCCAGTTTCTTCCAGCCAATTGCAGGATCCGGATCGAGATCGAATACGATCCGGTCGGGCTTCTCAAGGGACGTGTTACGGGAACCCCATGGATGCAACTCAAGCACTCCCAGTTGAGCCAACTCGACGAGGGCCTTCGATGTGGAGAGCGTGATATAAGGCTCGAGCGTTCCTGTCTTTCTGTCGGTAATGTCGATGCTGCCAATGTCGGCGGGCAGCATGGCATTCTTGTGCTTCTGATAGAAGCATGACTTCCCTGTGCCGTCTACGCATCGAACCAGGGTCAGCGGACGCCCCTCGATATAAGGCAGCATGCAGTTTGCCACTTCCAGGTAGTAGTGGGCCAGGCTGTCCTTTGTCAGCTCCGACTCCACATCGAGAACTTTGTCCGGGTGGGTAAGCCGAATGGGCAATGGTTCATTCGAACTGGCCGCCTTCGATGAAATACGTCTTGCAGCAATCATCTCCGGCTTGTGCATCGAGGACGCATCTGCCTTCTCGTCGCGCTCCGCTTCCGCAGCGCGACCCGTCGCTAGCTCGCGCTGAACCGATTTTGCGGGCTTGTCTTCGCGCAGCCCCTTGAAGGCGGCTTGTCTCACAAGATTGTCGGCGGTCCATGTGGCAAAGGATATTTGCGCAACCAGTTCAGGCCTTACCCAATGTGCGCCTCGACCGGCGCTTGCGGGAATCTCATCGAACGGCGTCTGCTTGCGGTCGAGCTTCTCAAGGCGCTCGCGCATCATGGTATGTGTCTTCTGCGTAAAGCCCGTGCCGCTGCGTCCGGCGTAGACAAGCTTACCTCCGCGGTAATATCCCAATAGCAGCGCGCCAACTCCGCGAGTTCCATTCGACGGAAGCGTAAACCCGCCGATCACCAGCTCCTGCTCCTGGTAGCACTTCAACTTCAGCCAGGAGTTCCCTCGCCCCGATGAATAGCGAGAGCGCGCCAGTTTTGAAACAATCCCTTCTGCTCCCAACTTGCATGCGCGACTGAATACTGCACCGGCGTCTCCGTCAAGGTGCTCGCTCAGACGAAGAACCTCGCCTGCTGAAGAGCCAGCGAGCAACCTGGCTAGAATCGACTTTCTTTCCAGCAACGGGACGCCTCTAAGATTGCGTCCGTCGAGGTGAAGGAGATCGAATACGAAATATGTCAGGGCGTTTCCTGCGCCATCCTGAAAAGCGGCCTGCAGGTCCGCAAAGCTTGTCGTACCATCCTTTGCCAGCACCACCACTTCGCCATCGAGCAGAGCGCTCTTCACCGGCAGAGCGGAGACGGCCTCGGCAATCGGCTTCATCCGATGCGTCCAGTCGAGCCCGGTGCGAGTAAGCAGTTGCACCGTTGCTTTCCCTCGCTTATGCTGCACGCGCGCTTGAATTCGATAGCCGTCCAGCTTCAACTCATGAATCCAGCTGCCCCCTGCCGGCGGAGTCTTCGCCAGGGCCGCAAGCTGCGGGACAATGAAGAGCGGCAGCTTCTCCCTGTGTGCTTTTGTTACCCCGGTCATCGGTTGGGGGATTGCTTCTTTGGAATCCGGCTTCTTCGGCTGCGCAGGCTTCGGCCGTTCGCCAACAGAGACTTGAATTGGCGCAGAATTCCACACGCGGTCCTTTGCCTTGGCGATAGCTTCCATGTCGCGCCCGGATGCAACGCTGTTGGGTGCTTGCTCTGTGATGGGATCATCATCCGGGCCGCGCTGCTCCTCATCGTGCTCTTTTATCAGGAGCCAATTTGGCTTGTTCTCGTTCGCAGCCCGCCCTGCCATGCGAATCAGAACCCAGTTGCCTTTCAGCTTTTCGCCGTGCAGGGCAAACTTGAGATTGCCTTTCTCCAGGGCCACCGCTACGTCCACATGGGACTCCCAGGTCCCGCGGTCCCAAAGCATCACTGTCCCCCCGCCGTATTGGCCTTTCGGGATGATTCCCTCGAATCCTCCATAGTCGAGGGGATGGTCCTCAACCTGCACCGCGAGGCGTTTATCCCCAGGGAAGTAGCTCGGACCCTTCGTAACTGCCCAGCTCTTCAGCACTCCATCCCATCCGAGCCGAAAGTCGTAGTGAAGCCGCGTCGCCGCGTGCTTTTGAATCACGAATGGTAAGTCCGGAGACTGGTTTGCGTTCCGCTGTGCTGAGGAACGGCCGCTGGGCTCGGATGTAATATGGAAGTCCCGCATGGAACGATAACGCGCCAACTGCCCGTTTGCGACGCTGGACGGTTTCTTCGGCGAGCTCTTTCTTTCTTTAGCCATCGAGATCGGCTCAGGCCGATTTCCGCCGCTTGTCCGCGGCTTTTGCGCTCGATTGGATGAGCCTTGGTCCAGGTTTCTCTTTAGCCGCGCTCACTCCGGCTCGCGCCACAGGTTTCTTCTTCTCGGGCGGTTCCTTTACGCTGCGCCGAAGAGCATCCATCAGGTTAATGACTTTTCCGCGTGGTGACGCTTGCTGCCTGGGCAGCGGAATGTGCTTCAGCTTCGCATCCACCAGTTCACGCAATGCGACCTCGTAATCGTCCGTGAATTTGTGGGGATCGAAGGTTTTCGTCTTCCGCTTAATCAATTCCTTGGCCAAAGCGAGTTGATCTTCATCCACTTTCCCCGTTTTCACTTCGGAGAAATATTTCCCAGCATCCTGGATTTCCTCCGCATAGCGCAGGAAGTATCCCATCATCCCGGCTAGCTTTGCATCGGACGGCGCCGATATCGCAATCAGATGCTCCCGACCTCCAACCGCAATTTTGCCGAGACCCGCCTTTCGTGTCTGTTGCAATGCCTTTTTCACCACGGAAAAGGCATTTGCCTGTGCATCGTTTTCCGGAAACACGAAATAGGGCTTCTCGAACAAAGCCGGGGCCAGTTCTTCCATATCGACGAACTGTTGTATCTCGATCGCGCTTCGCGAAGCAATTCGCAGTTCTGCGATTTCCGCCGGCTCTATCTGTATATATTCTCCCTTGCTGTATTCGTATCCTTTCACAACGTCATCGTTTTCAACCGGCTCCTGGTCAGAGGTGGACACTTTCTGATGCCGGACGCGCTCGCCGGTCTTGCGGCTGATTTGGTGAAAGCGTATCTCGCTCTTTGCCTCTACTGCCGGAAAGAGCTTTACGCCGAACGAAACCAGCGAAATCTGGATGTGGCCAGACCAGAAAGGACGCGTCATAGACAATGCTCCCTGTTCCAGTCAGATGCTTGATTCAATTCAGAGTTGCCCTGTTGCGGGATAGATCTTCTCCTGTTCGTGTGTTTCTCCCTGGAAAACCCGCACGGGAGAACCCGCGTCCTATCCTTGGTCCGATTTTGCCTTTCTATTCCGCCACGATACGAAGACTCAAATCCGGCCAATTCCGCCTGCATTCGCGCAAGAAATATCCCAGGAAGCTCCGCAACCTGGGGACCTTGGAGACGATTGAGAAGGCAAAGCATAGCGATTGAAATCAAGCTCTGGCAGGCTGATGGCACGGGACAAAACCCTTGGAGTGATGTCAAGAGGCTTCAATCCCATTCGCTGGAGCGCAAAAGCAGCGGGCATCTCTTCACCGGTATTACCATATTGTTTGTTCATCGCGGCGCACGCAACGAGCAAAAGCTAAACAACATCACTGGCAATAAGCCTGAACGGAGCCGATTTCCCGAACGACGGTGTTACATTCCATTTGGTTACTTCAACGGAATGGAACAAGGTTTTGATCTGATTTTAGAGCGCAGTATCGGCGCTAATCTAAATTTGTGAAGCAGATTCGACATCGACGAAGGGCGCAGACGATTCTTTCGTTAAAAGCGCTGCCACAACTTCCGACGACTAGGCTAGGCATCAAGATCGGCTACTCTGAGAAAGGATCCAGAAAGGCCGCCAGTTCAATGCCGAACAAGCACAATGCCCTGCGCCGCCATCACATCCCAAAGATGAAGTTCCGGGTGAAGAACTGGGCAGAGTACGATGCGGGTCTTCGGCGTCGAGGCAGTCTGACTTTATGGGTCACCGCAGAAGTACTGGACGGCTGGAATGCGGCACGTCGGACGACCCCTGGCGGGCAATCGGTCTATTCCGAGTTCGCAATCGAGACGGGCATGATGCTGCGCCGGGCTTTTCATCTGGCGTTGCGTCAAACCGAGGGACTGATGGGTTCTATTTTCGGCCTGCTGGGTGTGCCATTGAGCACGCCTGACCACAGTACCTTGAGCCGAAGGGCAAGGACCATGGAGTCAATCTACAAGGGCTGTGTCCTACCTGATGGTCTGATCCACTTGTTGATCGACAGCACGGGTCTTAAAGTCTTCGGAGCCGGTGAGTGGCTTCAGGAGAAGCATGGCGCAAAAGCGCGTCGCACTTGGAAGAAGCTACA
>DASRLI010000010.1:0-4779 GCA_035648535.1 Occallatibacter sp.
GAGCAGATCCGCAACTACATCGCCACGCGCTCAACGGTCACCGTCATCGACGGCCCCCGCCACCACGACATCCCCGTCGCCGACCTCGACATCCCCGCCACCATCAAAGCCAACCGCGACTCCGGCGCCGGCTTCCAACTCCCCGCCACCCCCTGAAGACCGTCCCGATTGCTCCAACTCATTATTCTTTCGGAGGCAAACGGGTTCGCGGCCTTTGACGGATAGGTTACGAACGACGGGCAACTCGTCGCCTCTGCCTCAACGTTGAGGCTGTTGCCCTGGCGCATCGCCCAGCTTCACGTTGGCATCATCGGCAATGACCCGTACCACTCGACCGACAATCTGGGTCACACCGCCGTCAAAATCATTGGCATGGAACCGAGGGGCAGCCTCACGAAGAATCTCGGCCGCCTTGGCGTCGGTTAAGATGCTCTCCATGCCATAACCCACTGTAATTCTGTCTTTGTGATCGTTCACGGCCAGCAGCACCAGGACGCCGCGGTTTGAGCCTTTGTGGCCGATGCCCCACTTATTAAAAAGCTCCTTCGCAAAATCTGCGGTGTCCGCCCGATTCAAGGTGTATATCGTCACTATGAACACCTGTGCATTGGCCCGGGAGTGGTCGAGTTGGCCGCAGACGCGATCCAACCGCGCCACTGCTTCTGGCGATAAAATATGCGCAAAGTCGTTAACGTAGCCGACAGGTGGGAGAAAGTTCCTCGGGAGGATCTCGGCTGCTGCACCGGATGATTTGGAATTTATTGGGGTTGAGTTCCGGAAGAACGTTTCAATGGCCGCTAAGGTCTGTGGGCCAGCGCCTTTCCGGCCCAGCGATTCGAGCGTTCCTGGGTCGGGAATGAAGGCCAGTCCGTGCCTGAGAATCTCCATGTGCATGGTCGAGTCCGGCACACCATGGGAAACGAGGTCTTCAATTTGACTCAACGTCAGTTTAGAGACGGACGGCTGCTGACGCGTCGGAGCCTGGGACCAAGCAGCAACCGCGACAGCCAGAAAGACCCAAAATAGGAATGCACCTGTAATCCCAGATCTTTGCCGACAGCAGGTGAAATGTCTGACTTTCATTGTTCAATCTCGCGGACTTCAAATTGTGGCGCTCAATGCCCAACTTCCAATACTAGTGCGGAGCGACACGCGAAGCCCAAGAGCGAGGTCGGGGCCCTGCTTTAGAAACCCGGCTTCACAACGTTGGGGATGTTATCGTACATTCCTCGCCTTGGACGGCGTAGCGGACCGCTCCAGAGGAGTCGGCGCAGAAGGTCCGTCCTGCATGGCCGGCTGCGGGTTTGGCTACAAGGAAGTAGTTGAAGTTCGCTCCGCCGGTGGAAGTTCCAGCGGGGATGCTGATGGCAAACTGGTAGCCGTCTTTGACCCCCGTCGCAAGATCGGCGTCGATGAAGCCAGCGTGATTCTCATCTGGAGTGATAGCAGCAGGTTCCAAAATAGCAGCAGGTCCCAAAGTCGAAATCGAAGCCGTGAATCCCGTTGCCGGAAAGGCTGCTGAATACCTCGCTTCCGCGCTAATCAGTGTCCGTACCGAATTCAGACTACTGCTCTCGTTCTGGATGTCCAGGGCCAGCGAATCCAACATACTTCCCTCGTACGGACCCGTCAGCACCTTGCCCGAAATGGATATGGGGACCAACTGCGCGTTAATGATTCCATAGAACACCTTGCCAAAGATTCCCCCGATGCCCGTCAAAGCTTTTGAAGGTTTCACGACCCATGTGCCGTTCCTGTTGATCAGGCCCACCCCGTCGCTCGACACAACTCTCTGAATATCGCCGTCGCCGGGCACTATGTTGTATTGCCCCGGATTCACAACGTACTTGCCTTCTTTGTCAATCGTGCCTGCATGCCCTGAGGTCGTGACCGCGGCAAGGCCGCCGGAAAACAAGGATACTTGGTCGAATTGCGGATTGATGACGATCCTTCCAGCCGTGTTGATGTAACCCCATTTACTGTTGATCTGCACCGCCGCCAGCCCCTCGGAAAAGGTACTGACAGAGTCGAACTGGGGTTTGACCACGAATGCTCCGCTGCGGTCGATATAGCCGCACTTGCTCTGGCAAACCCCCATCAGTCCGTCCGAAAGTCCATTAGCGTCGGCAGATGGGAACTGAGCTTGGACCACATAGTTTCCTGCCTTGTTGATCAGTCCCCAACCGCCATCCGCAGGCGCACCGGGAGTCCTCCCCAGACCGAGGAGGGGATTGGAAGCAACAGCCCCGTTAGAATGTACGGCTGCGAACCCACCGTGAAAATCGCCCGCCTGATCGAATTGAGGATTGATTGCGTAACGGCCAGTTTTGTCGATATAGCCAAATTGATTTCCCAACTTCACTCTTGCGAGTCCCTCGATAAACGGGGCAGCGGAATCAAACTGGTTGGGTACCGCCAGGTGCCCACTTGTATCGATATAGCCCCACTTGCCGTCCTTTTGAACTCCGCAAAGCCCCTCGTTAAAGACAACCGGTTGCCCCCCAATGACCCCCCATGCAACTCCATCCCAATCTGGCTGAATTACGATCTTTCCATCGGCGTCGATAAAGCCCCACTTTGCAGTCTTTCCATTCACGCTCGCGCCTTGGAACGGATAAATTCCAGGATCCTGCACCTTGTAGGGCGGTGCCGGACGATTAGACCACCACCACCACACGCCAGCCAGAATCACCAACATAGCGACAAGCGCAAAGGCGGCCTTTCTGAGCGGCGACGCCGGCTTTGCAGGGGTCGGAGCCACTGTCTCAACAGCACTCACCGGGGCGACCTGTGTTGTTTCTATGCTTCCACCAGCACCCGCCCTCAACTGCCCGCCGCATTTTCCGCAGAACTTACGGCCTCCCGCAACCTCACCGCCACATTCTGGACAAAACATCGAATCCCTCGCTCTCTCGTCGCCTTCAACGAGTCGTCTTTGCCAAAGTCGCGACGGTGATCAACCCGCCAGCCGCGATGGAACAGAAGCCCAACCCAAGCAGCCAAAAGCCAGCCCCGGACACGGATTGAATCATTGGTACGAAAAACAGAGCCCCGATAACTCCAGGTCCAAACAGGGACCCAATCATCACCTGGAAGCCGCCAATCAACAGTTTCTGTGCGGGCACGGCCTTTCTCGAAAAGTAGAACAGCACACCGGAGGCAATGGCCGCCAACAGAATGAAATAGACTGCGCCCACAACCTTGGCCAAATCGACACCGGAGAGGCTGACATGA
The DNA here is from genome assembly GCA_035648535.1 of Occallatibacter sp. Taxonomy (GTDB): domain Bacteria; phylum Acidobacteriota; class Terriglobia; order Terriglobales; family Acidobacteriaceae; genus Telmatobacter. The sequence continues at coordinate 3,235 of DASRLI010000010.1, forward strand.
TTTAGTGCTGAGGTGCCCATCTGACCGAACAAACCCGAGAGCTCGCCGAGATCTGGCGAGGAAATCCACGGTAGAAAAAAGCCCAATACCGCAGCGATTGCTCCGGCACCGACAAACTTTTCGCCAAGCGTCAAGGCACTCAGGAGCGACTTGCCCATTTGTGCGACTTCTGCCACCGAAGGCGGCGTTGGCTGGGCAGGCACTGTGCGAGCCACAACTGGCTCACCGTTGGGCATCTGTTTAGGCCGCAAATCCGTTCCACAAAACTCGCAAAACGTGGCCCCGGCAGAGTTAGGCTGACCACAAGCAGCACAGATCATGAACGGTCTCCTTTCAATGTATTCCTCCCAACGCCGCGACCTGCGACTTTGCGATTCTTAGGTGAGCACCTGGCGTACTGCCTGCGCAGCTAACTCGCAAGCCATGCGGTGCCCCACGATTGGGAACGGCAATTCCTGCTGGGGAGCGACCGGCCATTTATACGCAGAGAGTCCCTCAATGTCAAAGAAATGATGTCAAATCGGGTATAACAGTCGATGCAGTCTTAATTGGTGCAAAATCACCGACTCACTCAATGGGCTCTCCAAATCACCAAAGATTCAGCCGATCTGCTGTAAAGGGATGACGGTCACCTTGACACCCGATATACAATAGAAACAACGAACAGCGACCGTCCCTCCCAGCCGGGGGCCAAAACAGAGGTACGGACCTAAGTCGTTTCGTTAAGACACTTTGGCCGCTTATACCGGGGGGAGGGGGTACCGCCTCCTGTGGATATTCCTCTGCAAATCCAACGTTTTCATGTAAACTAAATCCTGCGACTTCAAGCAAGGAATCACATCATGTCTATCCATCCAATCATGCAGAAGCTGGCCGACAAGCTCCAGCGCACCGACCTCCCGGCCTTCGCTCCTGGCGACACCGTCCGCGTGCAGGTAAAGATCAAAGAAGGCGAAAAAGAGCGTCTCCAGGCTTTTGAAGGCATGGTCATCGCCTGCAAAAAGGGCCCCGAGGGCAGCTTCACCGTTCGCAAGATGAGCTTCGGCCAGGGCGTCGAGCGCATTTTCCCCTACAACTCCAAGGTCGTCGACAAGGTCGAAAAGGTCCGCTCCTACCAGGTCCGCCGGTCGAAGCTGTTCTACCTCCGCGGCCTTCGCGGCAAGGCAGCCCGTCTCAAGGAAGTTGCGCGCGCCTCGTAACCCTTTCCAAACTCAGCATCAAGCAGCGGCGGCCTTCGGGTCGCCGTTTTGCTGCTGTGGAAAGCATCCCCGCCTTTCACCGGATAAACTGTAGACGCATGAAGCGTCCGTCCAAGCAAACCGTCACCAAAGCCACCGCCAAGCAGCGGATGCTCAAGCAACTCCTCTGCACCGACGCCCCCGAGCAGGCCCTCCGTTACCACGGCTTCCGCTCCATCGCCGGCGTGGACGAAGTCGGCCGCGGAGCGCTCTTCGGCCCCGTCGTCGCGGCCGCCGTCATCCTGCCCACAAGCATCGCCGCCCTCGCCCGCGCCGGCCTCAAAGACTCCAAGCAGATGACCCGCGA
>DASRLI010000011.1:0-4521 GCA_035648535.1 Occallatibacter sp.
GTCTTCGTAATAATTGTTGATGGTCGTGCCGCCTTCGTGGCCGTAACCTCCGCCGCCAAAACCTCCGCCATGGCCCCCGAACATCGACTCAACGCCTTCAAATAGAAACGCCCCCGCGGCGACCCCGGCTGCGGTCTGCGCGGCGTTGCGAAGGAAGCTGCCGCCGGTCGGCTGGCCGTATCCATAGCCCGGCTGCGCGTAGCCCTGAGGCGGATAACCCTGCGGCGGGTAGGGCTGCTGAGGCGGTGCGGCAGCGTATACCGGAGCGCCGTAGGAAGGCTGTTGCGGCGGCGGAGGGGCAGCGTAGGCTGGCTGTTGCGGCGGCAAATAAACCTGGGACTGAGGCGAAGACCCGGAGCCGAAGAAGCGGTCGAGCCAGCTTCCGGCAGGCTGCTGCGGCGGATGGCCGGCGGCGTCGCGAAGCTGCGCGATCTGCTGGTTGGCGCTCTGCAACTGCGTCTGCGCGGTGAGCAGCGCCTGCTGCTGCACAAGCACGGTCTGCGCGAGGATGTAGATCGCGTCGGGGTTCGCGCCGAGCCCCTGCTCAAGGTGCGCGGCGGCTTCCGGGTCCCGGTCGGTGACCTGCGTATTGCGAATGCGGTCGATAAGGCCGTCGATCATCTGCTGTTCTTGCTGCGTCATTGGAAACCTCTCACTGCGGTAGTTCGATGCGTCTCGGGAATTCCAGGTGCAAGGATTTATACGTGTGAGGGGCTGCGATAGTTCAGCGGAAGGTGTCTCCGCGATTTTGCCCCGGGCGCATCTCCTGCTAAACTTACGAACGTAGCAGGTTGTGAGCGCGAGTGTGCGTGTGCAGCCTGGGTGTGGGGCTGTAGCTCAGCTGGGAGAGCGCCTCGTTCGCAACGAGGAGGTCAGCGGTTCGATCCCGCTCAGCTCCACCAATTACTCAATCGAAGAGATTTCAGAGAGTCCTAAAACCAGCGTAAATGCTGGCTTTTTCTTGTTCTAGTGTCCCGTTTGGGCCACGAACGTCCATTGACATCTGGGGGCAACTGGGGGCAACATTGGGGGCAACAGCGTTTCTTCGAAATGGAGTTGCCCCAAATGCCTCTAACCGACACTGCCGTCCGGAATGCCAAGCCTGCAACGAAGGCGATCAAGCTGTTCGATGATCGTGGCCTCTACCTCGAAGTATCTCCGGCTGGTGGGAAGTGGTGGCGGCACAAGTATCGCTTCGAGGGTAAAGAGAAGCGACTTTCGCTGGGTGTCTATCCGGACGTGGGACTTAAAGAGGCAAGGGTACGGCGCGACAATGCGCGCAAGCTCTTGGCTGGCGGCGTTGATCCGGGGGAGCACCGCAAGGCTCAGAAGCAGACACGCATCGATGATGTGTCCAACAGCTTCGAGGTCATCGCGCGGGAGTGGTTTGCCAAGTACGGCACGACCTGGGCTGCCAGCCACAGCGAGAGGACGATGCGGCGATTGGAGCGTGATGTTTTCCCGTGGATCGGCAGCCGTCCCATTGGAGACATCCACGCGCCGGAGATTCTGACGGTGTTGCGCCGGATTGAGGCGCGCGGGGCAGGGGAGACGGCGCACCGTGCGCTGAGCAACTGCGGGCAGGTCTTTCGGTACGCGGTTGCCACCGGGCGCGCGTCGCGCGATCCGTCTGGCGATCTTCGCGGCGCTCTGTCCAGGGTGAAGAAGTCTCACTTTGCTGCCAAGACCGATCCCGAGTCGGTCGCCGGGATTTTGCGGGCGATGGACGGTTACGAGGGAACGTTGCCTGTGCGGTGCGCGATGCGCCTCGCGCCGTTGCTCTTTGTAAGGCCTGGAGAGCTGCGGACGGCCAAGTGGGCGGACATCGACCTGGAAGAAAAGCAGTGGCGCTACGTGGTCACAAAGACCAAAACGCCGCACATCGTACCGCTATCCCGGCAGGCCATTGAAATTCTGAAGGAATTGCACCCGCTCACCGGCAAGGGGACGTATGTGTTTCCGAGCGCCCGCACCAATTCCCGCCCTATGAGCGATAACGCCATCCTTGCGGCGATGCGCAGAGCGGGAATCGACAAAGAAGAGATGACCGGGCACGGCTTCCGTGCGGTCGCGCGGACGATCCTGGATGAGGTACTCGGCGTCCGGCCTGACTACATCGAACACCAGCTTGCCCATGCTGTGCGTGATCCGAATGCGCGAGCCTATAACCGCACGGCGCATCTACCAGAGCGCCGGAAGATGATGCAGCAATGGGCGGATTACCTGGATCGGCTAAAGGCAGGAGCAAAGGTTATCCCAATCAAGAAGGGTGCATAGGTGCCGTTGCAAACGTTCGGCTAGCCGTTTTTCATGCCCGCAATACGCGGACAGTATTTCGGGACGCGCAAGCCACTCTCCCTTCGGCATCGCAAATCGTCCCGCAGCTAACCCCTTATTGGACACGCGAGCACAGGCTTCGCCATCGTGCTTCTATAATCCAAAAATGCCTTGCGAAGAGCACGACCGGTTGCACCAAACTTGGCAGGACAGAGAACGCGCCTGCATTAGCGTGAGCATGGGTGGGTACGGAAGGTCTACAACCAAAACCCTTGCTGAACGGGATAGAGCAAATACACAGCGAATTATCGCTGAGACTCTTTGGATGAACCACATCAAATCCTGCTCGATATGCCGGAGCGAAGGCAAAAAGGCGTGGGAAGTGAATACACACCCGCCGAATTTCTAAGCGGCCACGAATAGGTGATCCGATGTCTTCCGACAAATTCTCCTCGTTTCACTGTCTGACCGAGATGGGTTGGCTCTCCATCGATGAGGACGAAATTCCTGTTGGATGGGTTCGGGTCTATGAGGTAGTCGTGGATCAAGGCTCACCGTTTGGCAAACAAAGCCGCCATTGGCAACCACCCAAAACTAACCCAAATTGGACAGAAGCAGATGCGGATTTGCTAGAAGAGCGCTTCCCTCGGCCCCAACCCTCCACCCAGCTTTCGCCTGAATCGCTGAGAGCCCTGGGATTGTGATCCTACTGCTGCGAGCAAGGGGGGACAGTCGATCGGTTTTACCCTTTGTGAGACGTAGAAATAGCTGATTGATGGGGTTCTTCCGCGTTATCGTTTTAGGTGGAGGCACTATGCTACAAAGAAACGGCTTACATCTGCACAAAGGCTCGGATGGTCACGCTCTAGCTGTCATCGTTGAAGGCGAAGGAAAAACTATCTGGCTATGGAATTTCGCCACTTTCCAGTCTGCACTCGATGTTCTCGAAGATGAGATCTTAGAAGAGTACGACCGCAACGCTATCGAAGCCGAGATCGCCAAAAACAAGGCATATTTTACTGAAATTGAGTCTCGCGAAGGTGGCTACAAGGACCATGCGTTCAAGAGGTACGTCCTAGTGTAGTGCGTCATAAGTAGCAACATATAATATTGTGCTGTGTTCTTTAGGATAGAGGACACGGACGATGCGAGTTGCTGCCGAGATCGTGTTGACAGGGGAGCAGAAGAGCGAGTTGGACCGTTTTGCGCGGGGTCGCAGGACAGAGGCTCGGCTGGTGCTTCGGGCCCGGATCGTTCTTCTGGCGGCGGTTGTTCATACGGACCTGGAAATTGCTGAACGGCTGGGCGTGGTGCCGCGCACGGCAGCTCGGTGGCGATCGCGATTTCTTGCAGATGGCGCAGCTGGTTTGCAACAGGATGCGCCCCGACCTGGCCGCACGCCGGCGATCTCCGCGGCGATCATCCGCGACGTGATCGAGAAGACAACACAGCAGAAGCCGTCCAACCGGACGCACTGGTCGACCCGCACCATGGCCGCAGCGGTTGGCATCAGCGAAGCCAGCGTGCGGCGCATCTGGCGAGCGCATGGCTTGAAGCCGCATCGCGTGCATACGTTCAAGTTGAGCAACGATCCTCGCTTCGCCGAGAAGCTGGAAGATGTCGTCGGTCTCTACTTGAATCCGCCCGAGCATGCGCTGGTGCTTTCGCTCGATGAGAAGAGCCAGATTCAGGCGCTGGACCGCACCCAACCGGGCCTGCCCATGAAAAAAGGTCGCGCTCAGACCATGACCCACGACTACAAGCGTTACGGCACAACCACGCTGTTTGCCGCGCTGAACACCCTCGACGGCACGGTCATGGCCACCTGCATGAACCGCCATCGCCATCAGGAGTGGCTCAAGTTCCTGCGTCTGATCGACCGCCAGACCGCCAAGGAAAAGCAACTTCATCTCATCGTAGACAACTACGCCACGCACAAGCATCCCAACGTGCTCGCATGGGCCGAACGCCATCCGCGCTTCCATTTCCACTTCACGCCCACCTCCAGCAGTTGGCTCAACATGATCGAGCGTTTCTTCCGAGACCTGACCGAAAACCAACTCCAGCGGGGAGTATTCACCAGCGTCGAACAGCTTCAGACCAGCATCTTCGACTACATCCAACAACACAACACCCAACCCAAACCCTTCATCTGGACAGCCAAAGCCACAGACATCCTCGAAAAGGTCAAACGAGGAAAAGCGGCACTCCATAACTGCCCATCTGCGTGACGCACTACACTAG
>DASRLI010000012.1:0-8319 GCA_035648535.1 Occallatibacter sp.
TCTTTGCCGCCAATCTTCACTCCCGAGACGCGCCAGAAGTTGTAGCCCGGATACTTCCCTGGCCCGTCAATCAGCAAATCTTCCTTCTCATAAACCAGGTTCTGACGTTTGTATTCGGACATTTCAAAATCCGGAGTGAGCTGAATTGCATATGTCGGACACGCATCTTCGCAAAGGCCGCAAAAGATGCATCTTGAAAAATTGATGCGGAAGAACTCCGGATAACGACGCTCGTTTTCATCTTCCGTCGCCTGCAGCGAGATGCAGTCCACCGGACAAACGACCGCACAGAGGTGACATGCTACGCATCGCTCGCCGCCATCCGGGTCCCGCGACAGAATGATGCGCCCCCTGGTGCGCGGCGCCAGATAAGGCTTCTGCTCTGGATACTGGATGGTGACCCGCCGGCGAAAGGTGTGCAGGAACACACTCCAGATGGTTCTCAACAGGCTCAGCATTACTCAGTCCGCCTCTCTCGTCGTCTCACTGAAACGCCATCACTACGGCTCCGGTTACCAGAAGATTGGCCATCGCCAACGGAAGCATCACCTTCCACCCCAAAGACATGAGCTGATCGAAACGCAGCCTCGGTAGCGAAGCCCGTAACAGAATGAAAAAGCAGATGAAGGCAAACACTTTCACGAGAAACCATACGAGGGGAGGCAGCCACGGTCCCATCCAGCCGCCGAAAAATAGGACTGTGATCATGGAGGAGATCAGGGTGATGCCAAGGTATTCCCCCACAAAGAACATACCGAACTTCATGCCTGAATACTCGGAATGAAATCCCGCAACAAGCTCAGCCTCGGCCTCCGGAAGATCAAACGGCAACCGCCGTGCTTCGGCCATGCCTGCGATCAGAAACAGAACGAAGCCGAGAAATTGAGGAAGCACGAACCACCGATTCTTTTGCGCCTCCACGATTGCCGTCAGGCTGAAAGAGCCGGCAAGCAGCACAACTCCCATCAGGGAGATGCCCATGAAAACTTCGTAGCTGATCATCTGCGCGGCGGCGCGCAGCCCTCCCAGCAGGGAGTACTTATTGCCGGAGGCCCAGCCGGCCAGCACAATGCTGTAGACGCCAAGCGAGGACATGCCTAGAAAAAAGAGCAGAGCGATGTTGAGGTCCACAACGATGATTCCCGGAGCAATGGGCAGTACGGCGAACGATAACAATACCGTGACCATAATGATGGCTGGAGCGATAATGAAAACCGTTTTGTCCGCAAACGGCGGAATCCAGTCCTCCTTGGTGAAAATCTTGATCATGTCGGCGACCACTTGCAGCAAGCCAAAGGGTCCGACTCGATTAGGGCCGTAGCGATCCTGCCAGAGTGCTAGAAGCCGGCGTTCCACCCAGATGAGCAACGCCGAAAGGCTTAGCGCCACGATCAGGATTCCGAGAATCGACGCAAGTGGGTAAGGACTGGTCATGTTGCTCGCTCGATCCGGCGCCAGACAGGGAATTCTTCTCCAAAAGCTTCCGTCAGGCCTGTAGGAATTCCTGCGACCCCCGCCGGCAGATCAGGAAGAACCTTCAATGGCAGTCGCTGCTTTACTCCACCAAGTTCGATCTCGACGTCTCCAGCATTCTCATCTAAGTGAAGACTGGCCGCGTCGGCAGCGTTGAGGGCCAGGTAGGGCTTAAACGCAAGCTCCGCAACCCCCGGAGCCTGAAGGCTAAGTTCCTCAGAGCCGAAGATGTGTTCGATAGGAAGGACCATCCATTCCGCTTCGTCCCGGCTAAAGGCGGCTGGCACGGCGGTGAAGTACTCTCCTCCCTGCGATGGTTCGAACAGGCGAATCCCGGGATCACCTCCGTGCAGTGGCCCGCCAATCTCACTCTGGAATTTGTTCACAGCCTGGATGGAGTTCCAGCCGGGGGTCCAGAAAAATGGTTGTAGTGCGCTGGGCGGCTGGAGAGGTGCGCCTTCCATGGAGTATGCGAGCGCAGAGTCCGGATCCTGCGGCGGTTTGGGTTCGACGACACTGATGTTCGCGGTGATGGAGGTGAGCCCGCTGTAGCGCTGTGGCTCCCGCGGGATCCTCGCGCTCGCCAACCGGAAATCCGATAGCGGCGCAGCCTTGATTACAGCAGCTAATTCTGGATTCTCCTTTGTGATGGCGGTCAGAACATCGTCGAGAGACGACCACGCCGGATCGCGCAGCCATCGCCAACTTTCCCGCACCTCTTGCTGCGGCGCGAACACCTGGAAGAACCGTTGTGCGCGCCCTTCGTTGTTGACCAGCGTTCCATCGGACTCGGCAAATGTGCCGGCGGGAAGAAGCAGGTCTGCTTTCGCAGTGGTTTGGTTCGCCAGGTGATCGAGCACGATCCGATGAGCCGCCAAACTCAGCAATCCATCCGCCTGTCTCGCTGGGAGACGCCGGTACAGATCGTTCTCCAGAACGATCAGAGCATCGACCTTCCCGGTCAACGCGAGCGCCTCGTTCAGCGGGCGCGCACCCATCAACGCCAGACCGAAACTATTGCACTCGGGTGCAATCAGGCTGAGCGCTGTAGGCCGGCCGATGTCACACAAGGCTTTGGCTACGTTCGCCGCGGATTCTATTACGGACAGGCTCCGGCAACTGGGTCCGGAAACGACCAGTGGTCGTGCCGCGCTTTTCAGTGCGTCTGCAATAGCGCGGGCCAGTTCCCGTATCTCTTCAGGCAAGTTGGGCATTCCGGGCGCATCAGGGTTAACTTCATGAGCAACCGCGAAGCCCAGCCGCGCGATGTCATCGGGCGCGGCCCGGTACATTCGAGTGGCGACATCATCCAATCGCGTCGCGCCAGACGCCGCAATGAAGAATGGGCCCTTTTGGTCCTGCACCATTTCGCGCACTGCGTCGTCCGTCCACAGAGGAGTGTGCGATTTCCTCGCGACGTCGAAGGGCTGCTGACGAACTGACTGGCGCAGACTGAGCGCCATCCGGGGTGCGGAGTTCGTGACGTCTTCGCCCAGAATCAGCACAGCATCGGAACATTCAATGTCGTGCAGCGATGGGGACCTGGCGGGCCCGGTCTGAAGAATCTTCACCATCTTCCTGATCCGCGCCCACTCGCTGCCGGCAACGCCCGCAAAAAAGCGGTCTCTCCCCACAAGCCGCTGCAGCGCAAAATTTGCCTCGAGCGAAGCCCTGGGCGAGCCGATGCCAATCGGTCTCTCACTCCTGGAAATGAGCGATTGAAATTGGCGCTCCGCCTCCTCGCTCGAAATCGTCTCTCCTTTTAGCTGCGCAGCGCGAATTCTAGCCGCGTTGTTTACAAACTCATAGCCAAAGCGTCCGCGGTCACAAAGAAAGTAGCCGTTCACCTCGCTGTTGAAGCGGTTCACGACCCGGCGCAGCAATCCGTAGCGCTCTCCAACGGTTATGTTGCAGCCCACTCCGCAATGGACGCAAATCGAAGGCGCCATTCGAAGATCCCACTTTCGCGTGTAGTGGCGCCGGAGCGTTCGATCGGTAAAGACGCCAGTTGGACAAATCTCCACCAGGTTGCCCGCAAATTCGTTTTCAAGAACGCCATCTTCGTCCCGCCCGAAATAAACGGCGTTCCCGATGCCAAACGCGTTCAGGTCACTGCCTCCGGCATACTGACGATAGAAGCGCACACAGCGGTAGCACTGGATGCACCGATTCATCTCGTGGTAAACGAATGGGCCGAGGTCCTGATTCTGAAACGTGCGCTTGGCAAATCGTGTGCGACGGTAATTATGGCCGGTCATCACCGTCATGTCCTGCAAGTGACACTCGCCGCCTTCGTCGCATACCGGACAGTCATGGGGATGGTTCAGCATCATTCCCTCAATAATGCCGGCGCGAAAAGCAACCGCTTCGGGATCGAGAATGGAAATGCGGGACTCGGGCACGGCAGGCGTCATGCAGGCCATGACGATTCTCCCGCGAGTATCTTGGTCATCCTTAAATTGCTTGATGGCGCACTGACGGCATGCGCCTACCGAACCCAGGGCGGGATGCCAGCAGAAGTACGGCAGGTCGAGCCCGAGCGAGAGACAGGCGTGCAGCAGGTTCTGCTTCGGATTTGCTTCGCAGGCTTTGCCGTCGATGTAGATGGTTCCCATCAGGTTCTCCAGGGGCAACGCTTCTCGTTTATGTGCCGGTCAAAATCATCGCGGAAAAACTTCAACGCACTCTGTAGAGGCTCTGCGGCACCAGGCGCCAACGCGCAAAAGGTGTGCCCTGGTGACCAGAAGTTCGACTGAAAGGAAAGCTTGTCCAGATCGCCGGGTTCTCCATGCCCTTCCTCCATTGCAGCCAGGATTTGTTTCGCCCAGCCGAGGCCGCTCCAACAGGGCGTACACCAGCCACAGGACTCCTGAGCAAAAAAGTGAATGAGATTAGAGGTCATTCCCACCGGGCAGGTCTGATCGTCAAGGACGATCATGGTTCCGGTCCCAAGGCGACTCCCGGCCTTTTGGACTTCGGTGTAATCCATTGGCACATCGAGATGCTCTTCGACGAGAAAATCCGTGGAGGCGCCGCCGGGAAGAACTCCTCGAAACCGCAGCCCATCGCGCATGCCGCCCGCGTGCTCTTCCAGGATCTCGCGCAGCGGGGTCCCCATCGGCAGTTCCCATAGGCCGGGACGCTTGACTTTTCCGCTGGCGCCATAGAGCTTCGTGCCAGCATCCCTCGTGCGGCCCAAGCTCTGGAACCAAGCCGCACCCTTTTCAATAATGTGGGGTACATTTACAAGCGTTTCAACGTTATTGACGATGGTGGGCTTGCCCCAGAGGCCAGATACTTGCGGAAATGGCGGTTTGGCACGCGGGTTGGCGCGCTTGCCCTCGAGCGCGTTCAGCAACCCTGTCTCCTCACCGCACATGTACCGTCCTGCGCTGATGTGGAGATACATTTCAAGCCCGTAACCCGACTTCAGAATGTCCGTTCCCAAATATCCGGCCGAGTAGGCTTCGGCAATCGCACGTGCCAGTCTTTCCTGCGACAATTTGTATTCGCCGCGGATGAATATGAAGGCGATATCAGCCTGGTTGGCATAGGCCGTCAGAATCAATCCTTCAATCAACTGATGGGGATTGCCTTCCATCAGATGGCGATCCTTGAAGGTTCCAGGCTCCATTTCGTCAGCGTTGGCAATCACGTACTTGGGCCGGGGAGTGTCGGCACCCATAGGAGTAAAGCTCCATTTGAGCCCGGTGGGGAAGCCGGCGCCGCCACGGCCGCGCAAGCCCGAGTTCTTAACTTCCTCCTGTACTTTCTGAGGCGTCATCTCGTGCAGGGCCTTGCGGAGGCCCCGATATCCACCCGAATGCTCATAGCCCTGGAGGCTGAGAGCCTGGCCATCCGCCGGTATTGCTTGGGTAAGTGGTCTTTCCGTAGGCATCGCTACTTGCACTCCTCCAGAATCCCGTCAATCTTTGCCGCATCGAGGTTGCCGTGAAGTTCGTTATCTACCAACATCGTTGGTGCATGTTGACATGCTCCAAGACACACGATGGGCAGAAGGGTAAACCGGTTGTCGGCTGTGGTTTCGCCGAATTCAATTCCCAATTGTCTGGTCACGTGCTCTCGGATGCGTTCGTAGCCCATGATCCAGCAACTCACGCTGTTGCATAGCATGACGACGTGCCGGCCTACCGGCTTACGAAAGATCAGGTTATAGAACGTAGCCACGCCATCGAGATCAGCGGGCGACATATCAAGCAGTTCGCCAATGTCGCGAATATTTTCGTCGGAAACCCATCCTCGGTGACGCTGCACGATCTTCATTGCATCGATGCATACGGCCTGTTTGGTGGGATAATGAACCAACTCGGCCTCGATCTCCTGCCGCTCCTCATCCATCAACATAGGTTTCCTCGCCTCATCGATCCACGTCCGCCAGCACAAAGTCCATCGCGCCCAAAATGGCGAACAGGTCCGGGATCATCCGGCCGCGAACAAGCCGCGGCAACATCTGCATGTGCGCAAACGATGGCGTCCGAATACGAGTACGGTACGAAGTAGTGCTGCCGTCGCTTACCAAGTAGTAACCGTTGTTCCCCTTCGTGGCCTCAATCGCTCCAAGCGCTTCGCCCGGCGGAATCACCGGTCCCCAACTCACCCCCAGAAAGTGAGTAATTAGGGTTTCGATATCGTGCATGGTGCGCTCTTTTAGAGGCGGACAAGCAAGAGGATGGGGTGATTTATAGGTGCCCTGTGGCATGTTATTCACGCATTGTTCGATAATGCACAGACTCTGGCGCATCTCTTCGACGCGCACCAGCGCACGGTCATAACAGTCTCCATGAGTGCCGGTCGGGACATCGAATTCGAACTGCTCATATCCAGAGTAAGGCTGCTTCTTACGGAAGTCCCACGCGAAGCCGCAAGCGCGCAAGCCAGGTCCCGTGACGCCCCAGTCGATGGCCTCTTCCTTAGTGAAGGCGCCCACTCCCTGGGTGCGGCTCTTGAAGATCCGGTTTTGCATCACCTGCTTGTCGTACTCGGCCAGGCGTGGTGGCAGATACTTCAGGAAGTCTCGGATAAGACCATCCCACCCCGTTGGCAGATCTTGCGCGACACCGCCGATACGGAACCAGTTTGGGTGCATCCGCGCTCCACAAATGGCCTCGATGATACCGAAGGCGCGTTCCCGATCATTGAAGGTATAAAAGACCGGCGAGAGCTGCCCCAGGTCCTGGGCAAACGTCCCGTACCAGACAAGATGACTGATGATCCGAAACAGCTCTGAAAGCATCACGCGGATGACCTGCGCCCGTGGCGGCACGACCATTCCCGCCAGTTTTTCGACCGCCATCAAATACGCCATGTTGTTCATCACGCCGCCGAGATAGTCGATTCGGTCGGTGTAAGGTATGTAGGTGTGCCAGGTTTGCCGCTCTCCCATCTTTTCTGCTCCGCGGTGATGGAAACCGATGTCCGGTACTGCATCTATGATTTCCTCGCCGTCGAGTTGCAGGATGACGCGCAGCACACCGTGGGTTCCGGGATGCTGCGGCCCGACGTTGAGGAAGATGAAATCCTCTCCGTCCCGGCTCTTCCGCATGCCCCAGTCTTCAGGCCGGAAGCGCATCGCCTCCTGTTCGGCATCCTGCTTTTCGTCGGAAAGTTGGAAAGGTCCCATTTCCGTAGCTCGCGCGGGGTGATTCTTGCGAAGAGGATGTCCCACCCAGGTCTTCGGCATGAGGATTCGCTCCAGGTGCGGATGCCCACGGAAACGGATTCCAAACATGTCCCAGACTTCTCTTTCGTACCAGTTCGCTGCAGGCCAAAGATCGGTGCAAGTATCCGTCTCCGCCTCATCCTTCGTCATCGGCACTTTGATGCGCACGTACTGGTTCCGATCGAACGACAGCAGGTGGTACACCAGCGTGAAGTCGCTTGCCGGCGGTCCATTGGGATTAGCCCGCATACTTTCGTCGATTGCGGTGAGGTCGTAGAGCATTCGGTACGGCTGATCCACTTCCTCTTTCAGATACCTGAGTGCACCGTGAGCATTTTCTCGCGTAATCCAGAAGGTCGGCATTCCGTCGGCGGTGGCTTGAGCCCGGACCGCGGACACGCCCAGTTTCTGCTGCAAACCGTCAGCGATAACAGCGGCGGTGATAGTTCTGGCGTCGGTATCGATAGGGGCGGGCATCATGTCAGATTTCGTCAATGGGTCGAAGATCTGTAGCGCGCTGCCGCTGCGCCCGATGAAGATCGCGCTCGGAAGAAAGCGGGGGCCGTGTTGTTTCCTGCGGGCCCACGACCCAGCTTAATGGTCGCCGTTCCGTTCCGACCGCCTCTTGCAATAGCAACAGCCCCTGCTCAAAAGCGTCGGGGCGCGGAGGACAGCCGGGCACGTAGACATCGACAGGAAGAAACTTGTCCACGCCCTGCACCACGCTGTAGATGTCATACATTCCGCCCGAATTGGCGCAAGACCCCATGGAGATCACCCACCGCGGCTCCATCATTTGCTGGTAGAGCCGCAGGATCACCGGGGCCATCTTGATGAATACGGTGCCAGCAACCACCATCAGGTCGGCTTCTCGAGGTGTCCCGCGAATCACTTCCGCACCGAAGCGGGCGATATCGTACTTGCTGGTCAGACTAGTCGCCATCTCCACATAGCAGCAAGAGAGTCCGAAGTTGAATGGCCAGATAGAATTCTTTCTCCCCCAGCCGAGCAGATCCTGAAGGCGTGAAAAAACGACGCTGCGCCGGATGGCGTTCTCATTGGGATCGTCACCGGGGTGTACAAGCTCCGCGAAGGCGTTACGTTGGGCGTACGGAGACGGCATCAAATTCTCCTCTTTGCGTTATGCCCCGCCGGATACCAGTCGA
>DASRLI010000013.1:0-19101 GCA_035648535.1 Occallatibacter sp.
AGGAAAACGCCGTCAATCGCGGCATTCAGGTGAATCAAGCGCTGGGCAAATACCTGTCCGCTTCGCTCAGTTGGAACGACGGTTATTATTCCAACCGTTACTCGTGGCTCTCGGGCTCGGTGACCTTTACAAAGGGACCCAACACGCTCGTGTACGACGGGATGGGGAACCTCTCGCACACCGTTTTCCAAACGACGGCCACACCGGTGCAGAACAACGGCTATATGCACGCGGTGATCTATACGTACACCAAGGGCCCATGGATCGTTTCGCCGTACTTCCAGTACGGCAAGCTGCCGACTAACGCGAAGGTAGGCGTGACTAAGGGTACATCCGCAACTGGCGGCGCGATCAATGTCAGCTACGCCTTCAAGAGCGGCTTCTCGATTCCGGTGCGCTTTGAATACCTCGGGAGTTCAGGAAGTGCTACCGATGGATCGGTCAATATGTTGGGCTTTGGAGCTGGCAGCTCAGGCACCACTTTCACCGCGACGCCAACCTACCAAAAGGGTGGAATGTACGTTCGCGGCGATCTCGGGTTTGTGGACGCAACGAACTTTACGAAGGGAGATGTTTTTGGCACGGCAGGAGCCAATTCGAACCAATTCCGGGGCGTGCTTGAATTCGGCTTCATCTTTGGCAACAACATCACCAACGGCGAAAAATAGTCGAATCAGGCGCTGGCTGCGCAGAGCGACGATGTGCCGATCTCTCTAAAGTGCAACAGACTGGGTGCGGTCAACGCTCAGTCAATAGTCACCGCAGGGTTCGTGGCCAGCCTCGGCCTAAGCGCTGATTTAAGTTCCTAATCTTCATTTCGTCCTGATGAGATGAAGGTTAGGCTTTCAGCACAGCAATAAATTTGGCGGCTCCGGCCAGGCAAGAAGAGCGCAACTGGCCGAGTCCGACTCAATAAACACCGCGAGCGATGCAGAGCTCCATATGCTACGCGCCAGCACAAGAAGAACTGCAGCATCGGCCCGGATTTGATTCCAGATACGGGCACGCCATTAGAGATTCCCGGGGGCAACCGCCGGGAGCAGACCTACGAAATTGATTTTCAGGAGAATGCTCATGGCAGAACAAAAAGCACCACAGATGCAGGCCACACTCGGACTTACCGGGCTGACTAGCAACGCAATGGCTCTCATCGCCCCCGGCGCCTTCCTCTGGCTCACCTTCTACATCCAGGCCACCACCGGCGTTACTGGACAACCATCCACCGCGCCAGCAATGTGGATCGGCATCTTCGCCGCTCTTCTGCTCTGCCTGGCCACTGCAGTTGCATACGCGGAAATCTCCAAGCTCTATCCTGGCACGGGCTCAAGCTACTACTACGCTGAGCAGGCCATGCTCTCGAAGGATAAAGCGTTCAAGTATGCCCGCATCGCCAAGTTCATCGTTGGGTGGGGCTCGCACCTCTATTACTGGGTTTATCCAGGCGTGATGGTGGCTGTCACGGGTGTGTTTGTGGGCTATGTGGTCGGCTTCCTCTATCCCAACGTCATGAGCGGCTCCAACCCCGGGCCGGTCTTCATGGCGGTGGTAGCTGTCCTGTTCTCCTTCTTCGTTGCCTGGATCGCTTCGAAGGGCGCAGGCGCTTCTACAGCCGTCAATCTCGCAATTAACGTCATCCAGATCTCCGCGCTGATCGTGTTCAGTGTTCTGGCGCTTGGCTATCGTGCCAACCATCCATCAGGCGCGCCCGGCTTCCAATATGATTCGCAGTCGCTCGCTACCTATACATATCAATTCGCTACCAACGCGAAGGACGGCTCCACGATGCGCGACGCCAGTGGAGTACCGCTGCCGTTACTGGACGCCTCCGGCAAGCCCGTTCCGTTTCAGATCACCTATCCCACCACTGATGCAACCGGCAACTTTCTCACTCATCCGAATGCTGCCTCAGTGATCATGCCGCACAAGTTGAGTTACATGTTCATCCAGGCCACTGTCGCCATTCTGATCCTGGTCGGCTTCGAATCGGTGACCTCGATGGGAGGCGAGGCCAAGAACCCTACCAAACATATACCCATCGCCGTCATCGCTTCGCTGCTGATTCAGGGACTGTTCTGCTACCTGTTCGAGTATTTCGCAGCCAACTACTTCCTCAACTCGGGGTACACGATGGCAAGTGCAGCCAGCTCGGCCGCACCAATCGGCGACATGATGATTATCGTCGGCGACCAGTTGCTCGGCCAGGGCCATGGCAAGTACTTCATGCTGGCTGAAGCAATCACCGTCTTCTTCGCGCTCATCGGCACTACGCTGAGCTGCATGAACACCGGTGCCCGCGTCACCTACGCCATGGGCAAGGACGATGAGGCTCCCGAACACTTCGGCATCCTCCACGCCGAGTCTCTGTCGCCGCGCAAAGCCATCTGGACCTTGGCCTGGATCTCCGCCGTCATCGGCGTAATTGCTTGCTCGCTGGTCTTCGGCGACGCCGGCGCGCCTTCAGATGCAACCATTGCTGCTCTGCCTCACGGCCTCTTCTCCAGCTTTGGCTACCTGTCGCACGACCAGTTGGCGGCGCTGCCTAATTCCCTGCTGGCGATCACGCTCACCTCTAACTTCGGCACCTTCATCTTGTACGCGCTCAGCTGCTTCCTGTGCATGGTTGCCTACTACAACCGGCCGGATTATAGCTTCCTGCTTCACACCCTCATCCCCGGCTTTGGGTTGCTTGCCAACCTGATCTGCATGGGCTTCTACATCGCCGGCCCGGTGTTCGGTCTGGGAACTTCAAAGGAACCATTGCTGGCCCTTGGAATATCGGCCGTCTGGGGCATCTATGGAGCCATTTACTTCATGCGATCCTCCAAAGCCAAGGGCAAGGCGATCCTGCTTGAATCGAAGTAGCAGAATCAACTTCACCGTAACCTAACCCCAACCGCTGGGTGGAATCTCTCCTCGATCACTTCACTGCTAAGAGGAGCAGAGAACCACCCAGTGGTCATTTTGAAGTAAATGATTCACAATCCTTAGTAAGCCATCTTCCCCGCGGAGACGGGGTTGAGATTCGAGGCGGCGGCGCCCATGTTGGATGTACAGTTCGGCCAGGCAAGCGATTTCGGAAAGGTTCGCACCAACAATGAAGACGCGATGGGATCCTTTATCCCGGCTTCGCGTCATCAGGCACGATCCCATGGCTATCTGTTCGCGGTTGCAGACGGCGTAGGCGGCATGGACCTGGGCGAGGTCGCATCAGCTACGGCCATATCGGTGATCACCGAGGAGTTTGCCAAGGCCCAGGCGGGCACAATGCTCATCAGCCTGCTGCCGCGCCTGATTCAACATGCCAATGCAGCAGTGCACGATTGCGGACTGGCCGCCGAATATCGCGGCAAGAAAATGGCAACCACGCTGGTGGTTTGCGCGCTCCGGTACGATCAGGCCATTGTCTCGCATATAGGCGATTCGCGCTGTTACTTGGTCCGCGGTGGAAAGGCCCGGCAAGTAACGCAGGACCATACGCTGGTGAACGAGCAGCGAAAGATGGGCCTGATCTCCATCGACGAAATCGCTGATTCTGATTCGCGCCATGTTCTCATTCGCTCCCTGGGACCAGAGATGTTCGTCTCTCCCGACACCACAGCTCTGACGCTGCAGCCCGGCGATGTGCTGGTTCTCAGCACCGACGGACTGCACGACGAAATGAAAGAAACAATGATCGCGGAGATTGTTTCGCAGAAGAAGAACATGGAGGAGGTTGCCCGCGAGTTGGTGACACGCGCTGTAGAGATCGATGGTGGCGACAATACCACCGCACAGGTGATTCGGGTGCGTTCCGTCGAGCAGGTTGGCATGTATCGCGGACGCCCTTACAGGCTCCCCTCCTGATCCTTTCACGAGAAACCAAAAGACTTATGGAATCCTTACTTGGTTTCGGTCGATTTCTCGGTAAAGTAGAAGAAGACGCAGCGACGGAGCATGCCCAACGATGGGTTTATACGACATACTGGAAGCCGGTTCGCAGATTGATTCGTACCGGATTGAAACCCCCGTAGCCCGCAGCGGCATGGCCTCCATCTACCGAGCCATCGACGTGCGCGACAACCGCACCGTCGCGCTCAAAATCCCTCATCCGGACATGGAAGCCGATCCGATTCTCTCCGACCGCTTTAAGCGCGAGGCCGGAATCGGTGAAAAACTCAACCATCCAAACGTAATGCGTGTCTTTGGCGGAGAAAGGCGCTCGCGCGTTTACATGGTGATGGAATGGTGCCAGGGCCGCCTCCTGCGCCAGATCATGGATGAAGGCCGGCTTTCACATGACCGCGCCATCCGCATTGCGATAGGAGTTCTGGAAGCGCTGGATTACATACATGCAAATGGCGTGGTTCACCGCGACCTGAAGCCGGAAAACATCATGGTGGATGAGGAAGATCATATCAAGCTGATCGACTTCGGGATCGCCAGCGATTCCGCCGCGCGCCGGCTGACCTACGCCAACTTCACCGCGACTTTGGGCACACCCAATTACATCTCTCCTGAGCAAGTCAAAGGCAAGCGTGGCGATGGCCGATCAGACATTTATTCAATGGGCGT
This sequence comes from Occallatibacter sp., assembly GCA_035648535.1. Taxonomy (GTDB): domain Bacteria; phylum Acidobacteriota; class Terriglobia; order Terriglobales; family Acidobacteriaceae; genus Telmatobacter. The sequence continues at coordinate 4,552 of DASRLI010000013.1, forward strand.
GATTCTCTACGAGATGCTCTCAGGCAGGCTGCCCTTCTCAGGTCCCTCGCCCATGGCGGCAATGAATGACCGCCTCCTGAACCATCCAATGCCGCCTTCGGTCGCCGACCCATCCATCTCCCCGCAACTACAGGAAGTACTGTATCGGGCCCTGGAGCGGGATCCTAGAAACCGCTATGCAACTGCACATGAGTTTGTGCACGATTTACAACACCTTGACCAAGTTGGCGTAGAGGATCGGGATGAGCTGCGCAACTGGCAGCGGCGAAAATCCCACCTTTCGCGGAGAATTCTCTATTACGGTGCTTTGGCAATGATTCCGGTGGTGATTCTACTGCTGATGGTGCTGATTTCGCGCCGTCACTGAGCTCTTCTACGACGCCCTGCAGGATTCCAGGAATCTTCACGGGTTCTTTATGGGTGACGCTCTACGATCTCCTTTGAACAGCCCCATGTTTTCACGCCAAAAGGAGAACCATGACCAAGTACAAACTCGAATACATCTGGCTTGACGGCAAACAACCAATTCCTGAGCTGCGCGGCAAGACCCAACTAAAATCATTTGAGAAGCCGCCAACCCTTGCCGATCTGCCCCTTTGGGGTTTTGACGGCAGTTCAACCATGCAGGCCGAGGGGCACAAGTCTGACTGCATTCTGAAGCCAGCAGCTTTGTACCCCGACGCCAGCCGCAAGGACGCGTATATCGTTCTGAGCGAAGTCATGCATCCCGATGGCACCCCGCACTCCACCAACGCTCGCTCCACCATCGAGGACGATCCCGACCTCTGGGTAGGTTTTGAGCAAGAATACTTCCTTTATAAAGATGGCCGCCCGCTCGGTTTCCCGAAGGAAGGCTATCCCGGTCCTCAGGGCCCTTACTACTGCGGCGTTGGTTATAAATACATGGGTAGCATTGCCCGCCAGATTGTGGAGGAACACCTCGATCTCTGTCTGGCTGCCGGCATCAACCATGAAGGCATTAATGCCGAAGTCGCCAAGGGGCAATGGGAATTCCAGATTTTCGCCAAAGGCTCCAAGAAGGCCGCTGACGACGTATGGATCGCCCGCTATTTGATGGCCCGTCTCTGCGAGAAGTATGAAGTGGACTTTGTGTTGTATTGCAAGCCGATCAAGGGCGACTGGAACGGATCGGGCATGCATACGAACTTCTCGACGAAGTTCATCCGCGAAGTTGGTGGCAAGGCGTATCTCGAAGCGCTCATGGCGGCATTCGAGAAGAATATCGCCGAACACATTGCCGTATATGGCCCTGATAACCATCTGCGCTTGACAGGCCTCCACGAAACCCAGGCCATCGACAAGTTCAGCTACGGTCTCTCCGACCGCGGTGCTTCCGTCCGGCTGCCTGTCAACTTCGTCAAGCACGGCTACAAGGGTTACCTTGAAGACCGCCGCCCGAACTCCGAAGCCGATCCTTATCAGATCGTCTCCCAGCTTCTCAAGACCATTAATTCCGTTCCCGTGGCTGTTTAATCAACCCACAGACCCTGCGTTACACAGAAATCCCGGTTGCCTGAATAGGCAACCGGGATTTTCGTCGCACAGAATTCGATTCGCTTCAGGCAGCCTCAATCTCCTCGGCAAGCGCCTCGGCAGCCGCAACACAGGCAGCGCGGTCCACGTCGAGGTGCGTGACTATTCGAATGGTATCCGGCCCCACGGCGCTCATGAGAATATTGCGTTTCCTCAAACGCGCGACCAACTCCGCCGCGCTTGTCTTACCCGTAAGCCGGAAGATGACGATGTTGGTTTCCACGGGATCCGTATCGATGGACGCGCCTTCAGTAACCGCAAGCGACTCCGCGAGAACCCGAGCGTTAGCGTGATCTTCTTGAAGCCGTCCCGGTCCATGCTCGAGCGCAATAAGGCCTGCTGCCGCCAACACACCAACCTGTCTCATTCCGCCGCCCAGGGCCTTGCGGAAGAGGCGTGCCCGTTCCATCAATTCTGCTGAACCCACCAACATCGATCCCACCGGCGCTCCCAGTCCCTTCGACAGGCAGAACATCACCGTATCGAATCCAAGCGTCAGCGTTTTTACGTCCACACCTAATGCCGTGGCGGCGTTGAAAATGCGGGCTCCATCAAGATGCACTGGGAGCTTGCGCTCTTTGGCCCCAGCCCAGATATCCTTCAAAACACCGAGTGGTATGCAACTTCCACCAGCCAGATTGGCTGTATTTTCGATCTCTATAAGCCCCGTGGCCGCGCGAAATGCTCCACGCGCGTAGATTGCCGGCTCAATATGTTTCCAGGTGAGGATGCCCCGATCAGCAGGTACCGCGCGCACCAGGCAACCGGAGAAGACTGCCGTTGTGGCCATCTCCCAGTCCAAAATGTGAGCGCGTGATTCTGCAATCACCTCTTGCCCAGGCTGTGTGAGCAGCCGAATAGCAATCTGGTTGCCCATGGTGCCCGTGGGCACAAATAACGCCGCCTCGCGGCCAAAGGCCTCTGCTGCACGGCGCTCGAGCAGGTTGACGGTAGGGTCTTCCCCATAAACATCGTCGCCCACCTCGGCTGCAGCCATTGCCGCCCGCATCTCCTGCGATGGGCGCGTTACTGTATCGGAACGCAGATCGATAATTGCCGCCAAGGTCCTACCCTTTCTTGTCTTTGGATTGTTCGCAGCTAACGGAGCTTTACATTTATTCGAACCCTTGAGGCACCGGGCTGATCCCTGATCCCTGCCTTTAAGGTATCTGGGCCATCGGCAACTCAATCACCGGTGTTCGCTTGCCGTCTTTCGACGCGTAGGCCCACAGGCCATGAAAATTCTGCCGGATGCCAGGCTGCGCCTTCAGAAGTGCACTGAAAACTGCAATCGCTTCTGTGCGCAGGGCGGCTGGATCGGTAACGCCCGTTGACTCGTAAACGACAGCGAGATCAGACTGGTGCAACGTCGGATCAAACTGCACGGAGTCGATCTTCCACGTACGATCACCGCCCGGAAGCGAATACGGAAATGCTTCCTGTGGCGAACCCTGGATCTGGGCTTGCTCCTGCTGGAGTTTCTCCAGGTTCGGAGAGGAGATAAAGTCAACCGGCAGCAGCAGGTATCGGGCGGCGTCGTAGGAGTACCAGGCGCTCCACGGATCGACTTTTGCGAGCCCCCGGGCACGTGCCCAGTACCAAACGCCGTCATGCCCGTCGAAGATCCCCTGGTGGACCGAGAGGCCTGCGAGCCTCCAGCCGGAGTCAGGGCCGTCCCAAGCGAGGATGAGCCCGATCTGCCCACCCAGTGGAGCACCCGCCGCATCAGCTAAAACGATCGTGTAGCGTCCAGGCGGCAGCGCATGCATCATGATGGTCACGGTCAGAGAGCCGTTGGCACTCGAGCAGAAGAATTGGGAATCGGCGGGTGCGGTCATGTTAGCCGCATCCAGCAGATACAGATTTCGCAGTTGAACCTGCCCACCCTTTACCAATGGCGCGGCTTGCTCAATGGCTCCGCGAATCCCGCTCCACTCAGCGGCCTCAGCGGGCTGCAAACCGGCCTGAAGTGTGGCAAAATCCTGCTGTACGACCGCTTCAGACAACCGGCCGCCAATTGCGGATAGAGTAGATCGATCCTGAGGCGACAGCTCGGCCTGCGCGGTGCAAGTGGCCGCCAGGCTCGCAACCGGCGCTGACATTACGACCGCAAAAGCCCAAACCTTCCAGCAGAGACGCATTTCCCGGTATATCCTCCCTGCCCAGCGAAACATCATTTCGAGCGTCCGTGGGCCACTGCTAGTCTAGTACAGTGGAGCGGTAAGGAATTACAGCGGCGAGGTGCTGAGCAGATGGCTGAACGCCGCTGCCGGATGGGGGAGCCGATTTCAATGCGCAGAACCATCCCGGAAAAGCCCCAAGTTGGGAACGAATCGAAGGCGAGGAAGACACTTCCCGTCCGAACATCAGTTCTTGTTGCGTCGATTTTGGCTGCCGGGACACTGTTCGCAGCCGCGCAACCCACAACTCAAGCGCCCACTGCGTCTACCATCACACACAAGGCGTCTCATCCGCACAAGCGTCCATCCGCCGCCCATCCGCCTGCGCCATCTGTCCAGGCCGCGCCCACGCCGGCGGCACCTCCTGCACCGGTGCTTCCAAAGTGGCCCGCCAACGACCACCCGGTCGAGGCCACCATAGTATGGGACAGTAAGGGCCTGCGCATTGAAGCCTCAAACTCGAGCCTCGGGCAGATCTTGAAGGACGTTGCAACGGTAACCGGCTCTAAAGTGGAGGGCCTGGGCTCCGATCAGCGCATTTTTGGCTCCTTCGGCCCCGGCAAAGCACGCGACGTGCTGTCACAGCTCCTTGATGGCTCCGGCTACAACGTGCTGATGATCGGAGACCAGGGCCAGGGAACTCCGCGAGAGGTCGTCTTGAGCGCCCAGCGCAAAGGAGATGCTCCGCAGGTCTCTAACGATCAGACCGCCTCAAATGGCGAGAATACCGACAATGACGAGCAGCCGGTACCACAACCTCAACCGCAGCCTCCGCCTCAGCCGGTGCCCCCAAACATCCGCAACGGCTTTGAGCCTGGTGCTCCGCCGCGCACCCCACAGCAGATCATGCAGGAAATGCAGCAGCGCCAGCAGCAAATCGAGCAGATGCAACAGCAGGCCAACCCACCACAATGAAGCCGTGATTGGTGAGCAATGGTCAGCGCTCATCTCTGAGCGATGCAACTGCAAACTGTGAATCAGGAACTGTGGGCGGTTTTACAGTCCGCGGGCTGCTTCCGGCTGGGTCTCAACCGGCGCTGGGCGCCGCTGCGGCCGGAGAATCGCGAAAACCACCCTGAGAATCCCATATGCCGCCAGGATTCCAAACGCCATTGAGCCGATCGACGCACAGATCAACATCGCTAAATTCAATAAATCCGTCATCGTTCCCGCCCTGAATGACCCTGTAAGGTACGCTACGCATATCCGACCGCCCGGGAACCTCCCGGACCGGCTAGAAAGGATTGATGCGATTCTCTCAGAAATTGCGGTCGCGTTGACCCTTAATTCTATTGACCAATAGAATACTCCCAGGGGTAAGTAATGCGGTGATTTACCGCACTCCACCCTCGAAAGTGCCCACCGATCCCTGACAGACTCACCATGCCTATTACTCACATCTCGGTGCGCGGCGCGCGCCAGCACAATCTGCGCGACATTAACGTGCGCATTCCGCGCAATACGCTAACGGTGGTCACGGGCCTTTCCGGCTCGGGAAAGAGCTCCCTTGCCTTCGACACCATCTACGCCGAAGGCCAACGCCGCTACGTGGAGACGCTTTCGGCCTACGCGCGGCAGTTTCTCGACCAGATAGAGCGGCCGGATGTCGACTCGATTGAGGGGCTGAGTCCGGCCATCTCCATCGAGCAGAAGACCACAAGCCGCAGCCCGCGTTCTACCGTAGGCACGATCACCGAGATCTACGACTACCTGCGCCTGCTTTATGCCTCGATCGGCACTCCTCACTGCCCCAACTGCGGTCGACCGATTGCCCGCCAGACCGCCGAGCAGATTGTGCAGCGCATTTTTGAGCTTGGACGCGGCGAGCGCGTCACCGTGATGGCGCCCATCGTGCGCGGCCGTAAGGGTGAGTTTAAGGATTTGCTCGATCAGCTTGATCAGCAAGGCTTTCGCGCCCGCGTGGACGGCGAGTTACGCGACCTCTCAGAACCACTGCTCCTGGACCGGCGCAAGAACCACACGGTTGAAGCGATGATCGACCGGATCCTGCTCAAGCCCTCCGGGGCCGATGCACCGCAACCACCAGCGGGAAAACCCTCGGTGGAAAAGCGACTTGACCAGGCCGTATCCAAGGCTCTGCAACTTGCCAACGGTCTGGTAGTGGTTGCCATCGCCGGCGGAGAGGAGCAGTTGTTTTCGTCATCGATGGCCTGCCCCGACTGCGGCCTCGATGTGCCCAAACTGGAGCCGCGCAGCTTCAGCTTCAACTCCACCTTCGGCGCATGCCCGGAGTGTCACGGTCTGGGCTCGCTCTACGACCTCGATCCCGCCAAGGTCATTACCGACTGGTCAAAGCCGCTGCTCGATGGCGGCCTGGGCCCCGGTTCGTCCTCGCAATATCTTCTGAAACTCATCCATTTGGCCGCCGAGCGCTACAAAATCGACCTCAAACTTCCATTCGAAGACCTGCCGGTGAAGCACCAGCACGTGTTGGTATACGGACCACCCAAGAATGAGGCCCCGCGCACCGGTTTTCACGGCATTCTGACCTACTTGCGCGACAGCATCGACGAAGCCCGCAGTGACGGCTACCGCGAATACATGATGAATTACATGTCCGCCACCCCCTGCCCGGTTTGCCGCGGCAAAAGACTGCGGCCGGAGTCTCTGGCGGTGAAAATTGGCGGCCTTTCCATTGCGGATTTCACTGCCCTGCCCCTGAATCGCGCTCTCTCCGCGGCCATCAACCTGGGCTTTACGGCACGCGAGGCATTGGTGGCGGAGCGGATTCGCCGCGAAGTCGTGGAGCGCCTTGAGTTCCTCTGCGCTGTCGGGCTCAACTACTTGTCGCTGGATCGCAACGCAACAACACTTTCAGGCGGCGAGGGGCAACGGATCCGCCTAGCGACGCAAATTGGCTCGCGGCTGCGCGGTGTTCTCTATGTGCTCGACGAGCCATCCATCGGCCTGCACCAGCGAGACAATAACCGCCTGATCCAGGCCCTCGAAAGGTTGCGCGACCTCGGTAATACCGTGCTGGTGGTGGAACACGACGAAGAAACCATTCGTCACGCCGACTACGTGCTCGACTTGGGCCCTGGCGCGGGCCGCCTGGGAGGCTATGTGGTGGCCGAAGGCACGCCCGCTCAGATCATGGCTGCTCCTGAATCGCTCACCGGGCGCTATCTCTCCGGTGCCGCCACCATGCTGCATCGCGCCAAGCCCCGGCCACTCACTGGCAAATGGCTCGTCGTCACCGGCGCCCGCGAACATAACCTGCAGGACGTGACCATTCGCATTCCGCTCGGCGTCATGACCGTGGTCACCGGCGTCAGCGGCAGCGGCAAGAGCACGCTCATCAACGACATACTGTATCGCTCGCTGGCCAAGTCGATCTATGGCTCGCGCGAGGAGCCAGGCGCGCACGACACATTGAGCGGCGCCGAGCAGGTTGATAAAGTGGTCCGCATCGACCAGTCGCCCATCGGACGTACGCCACGCTCCAACCCCGCAACGTACACGCAGGTCTTCTCGCCTATCCGCGACCTGTTTGCAATGCTGCCGGAGTCACGCGAACGAGGCTACAAGGCTGGACGGTTCAGTTTCAACGTGATGGGAGGCAGGTGCGAAGCCTGCCAAGGCGATGGGCAGCGACGCATCGAAATGAATTTTATGCCCGATGTCTACGTGCAATGCGAAGTATGCAACGGGCGCCGCTATAACCAGGAGACGCTGGCCGTAAAGTTTCACGGCCATTCGATTGCCGACATTCTCGATCTCACCATTGAAGACGCGCTGCCGCTGCTCACGGACGTGCCACAGGTGCGCCAGAAGCTGCAGACACTGGTTGATGTGGGTCTGGGCTATATTCACCTCGGCCAAAGCGCAACGACGCTTTCCGGCGGCGAGGCACAGCGCATGAAGCTGGCGCGCGAGCTCTCCAAGCGGCAAACAGGGCGCACGCTTTATCTACTGGATGAGCCCACCACCGGCCTCCACTTCGACGATGTGCGGAAGCTGCTCGAGGTACTGCACCGACTGGCCGACCTTGGCAACTCAGTCATCATCATCGAGCACAATCTGGACGTAATCCGCAACGCCGACTGGGTTCTTGATCTTGGTCCCGAGGGTGGCGAAGACGGCGGCCGGGTGGTGGGCGAAGGCCGGCCGGCTAAGATTGCCGCAACACCTGGCTCGTACACCGGACAGTTCCTCATGCGGTATTACAGTTCAAGCGACGGCCGGTTGGTGAAGGCCCAGTTCGACGAAGATGTACTATCGGTAGCAACGGGCAGCGAAACCGGTGAAGGCATGCCTCCATTGCAACTGGCCGAATCGGGTTTACCCGCCGCAAAAGCCTCAAAGACGAAGCGTTCGGGTCAACAGAAAGCCTCCAAAGGAGCAACACCCTGGAAGAAGAAAACGGGCCGCCCATAAACAGCTTGCCCAAGGGCGATCTCGATCACGAGCCCGGCCTCGAACCGCATCACCCGGAAGACCCCGGTGAGCGCGCTGAGACGCATGTCTCCAGTGCTGCGCCCTCTGGGGAGTGGAAGCCGGACACAGGTGCGCTGCTGGCGCCGCCTGCGGTGTTTGAGAGTCCCTCATTCGATCAGTCAAATCCTGAACCGCAAAACAGCTCGCCCGTTGGCGAACGGCCCATATTCCAGTCGTATTACCAGCCGGAGATCCGGCCGCCGGCACGCGTTCCACATCTAGGCCACTTGGCTATTCTTGGGGTATTCGCCTTCTTTGGGCTCCTTTGCGCCAGCGTCCTGATCAGGTCGGCCCTCTACTTTCATCTTTTCGGCGTTACGACCCTTCAAAAGGCAATTACCGACATCCATTACACGCTCGGCAGCGAGGCGATTCTCTACCTGTTCACGTTTGGCGCTTGCGTGCTATTCTTCCCGCTCATCTGGCATAAAGGCTTCTTTGCGGGACTGCAGTGGAACGGCGCAATCGCGCTGCGGCTGCGCAAACAACTTTTCGTTACGGCAGCGATCTGCTTTGTGCTTGCCTTGGTCGACAGTTTCCTGCTTCCCGGCCCCACCGATGCTCCCATCGACAAGATCTTTCGCGCTCCTGGAGCGGCTTGGCTTCTGTTCGCGTTCGGAGTCACATTGGCCCCATTTTTTGAAGAGATGATCTTTCGGGGTTTTCTACTTCCTGCCCTATGCACTGCCTGCGACTGGATAAACGAAAAGACCACAGGCGCGGCAGTGCGCCCGCTCGACGAGAACGGCCAGCCACAATGGTCCCTCAACGCCATGGCCATCGCTTCTGTTCTCACCAGCCTTCCTTTCGCAGGCATGCACGCTGCCCAGACCGGATATTCCCTGGGCCCGTTTCTTCTTCTGGTTGGTGTAAGCCTTGTACTTTGCTGGGCGCGGCTCAGCACACGCTCGCTGGCTGCCAGCGTAATGGTGCACGCGTCTTACAACTTCCTGCTCTTTTCCATCATGATGCTTGGCACCGGCGGCTTCCGGCACTTGGAGAGAATGTAAAACAACAGTGGTCAGTGAACAGTGGTCAGTTTGAAGCTTTCTGTGAAATGCTGACCACTGTTCACTGACCACAGTTCCTTTACAATCAACTTCGATGACCACGCCAACTCACGCCCAGCAATTGCTCTCTCTCCTCGCCCGCATCAGCTTCCGTCTCTGGGAGTTCAAGCTATCCTCCGGCGGCACCAGCGATTACTACATCGACTGCCGCACCACAACGCTGCACGCCGAAGGTGGGCGCCTTACCGGGCACGCGATTCTCGAACTACTCGAAGAGAACGGGATCGAGGCCGAGGCCGTTGGCGGGCTGACTCTGGGAGCGGACCCGATCGTCTGCAACGTGGCAACCGCCAGCGCCTGGCGCGCAATTTCAAATCCCGGCGCTCCCCTGCTGCACGGATTCCTGGTCCGCAAGGCTGAAAAGGCCCACGGCACCGGACGCCGCATTGAAGGCTTCTGTCGCGAAGGCGCGCGCGTGGTGATTGTGGACGATGTCTGCACCACCGGCAGCTCGACCATCAACGCCCTTGAGGCCGCACGTGAGGCCGGCATGACCGTAACTGCCGTAGTCTGCATTGTGGAGCGCGAAGAAGCCAATGGGAGGCCAGCGGTGGAGGCTGCCGCAGGCGGCGCGCCATTTCTCAGACTCTTCTCGGCAAACGACGTTCGCGCAGAACACATTCGCCAGCAATAGCCGGATGACCGAAACGAACCGCCGACAGTCTGTTCCGCCAGCCCAAAACGTAAAGAGGGCCGGTTCGCGATGCGAACCGGCCCTCGGGACCCGCTAATCACAGGCGCGGGTAAGACCCTTTTCAGCAGTTACCGTCCAGAACCCTGGCTTGACGCGGACTGAGGGTTCTGATCGCTCATGTTCGAGAGCAGCTGCACTTCTACGCGCCGGTTCTGCTTCCGTCCATCAGCGGTGGTATTCGGTGCCACTTCATGATCCTTACCAATGCCGATCAGGTAGAACCTGTGCGCTGCAACTCCGTACTTGGCAGCCAGGTACTGCACTACCGCATCCGCGCGGCGCTGGCTCAGGTCATAGTTGTACTGGGCAGACCCGGTTGAGTCTGTCCCGCCCGTCACCTCAAGAATGTAGCTCTTGGCAGAACCAAGCGAGGCGGCGAACGTGTCCAGCTGTTCCTTGTCATCTTTAGTAAGCATCGCCTTGTCAAAGCCGAAGGTAACCGAGACATCGGCCACCTGCTTGTATTGGTCGAGCCCCTTCACAACGCTGTCCAGTGAATCGGCCCGGTGAACGGCCTCATTGGCTGCGGTCTCAGCCTGAGTGGCTGCCTGAGTCGCGCTCTGCGCGTTCTGGGTGGCTGTGTCCGCCGCACCCTGCGCAGTGGTGATTCCCGCCTGGGCCCGGCTGTCCACTTCGTGAATCTGTTGGTTGTTTGCTGAGGTCTTCCTGTCTAGTTGGTCGGTGTGTTCCACCAGGGGGGTCGTCTGCGTCCGCACATAATTCTTTGTGGCGCATCCGCTCACGCCAGCTACCGCCAACGCCGCTGCCATCCAAACAAATCCAAAACGATTCATAGTCATTGTCCTGTCCTTCTCCTCTGCCGGCTGGCAATCAGCCAGGCAACATGCGCGGAGAGGGGTTCATCCTCTCGCCTATGAGTTAGCACCTCAGATGCCATTCGGGATTATTCGCCTAAGTGGACTGAATAAGATGCTTTGCAAGTATTCATTCAAGTAAATCCTTGTCCTCGGAGTGTGTAGCTTTTACACGGTCTGGTAAGGATTGCGCAGTTTCACCACAATCAGGGCAGACATCGCACGGAGAAACCCTCCAGCACCGCGCAAACCGCTATTCTAAGAACTAGCGTCTGGACCGAGGCGCCGCGTGAACCACACCGTCCCATGGACCTCTACGAGAAAATCCGCACACTCCCCACCCAGCCCGGCGTATACCTCTACAAGAACGCCGAAGGCGAAGTCATTTACGTGGGCAAGGCCAAGAACCTTCGCTCCAGGGTTCGCTCCTATCTTTTGGAGGCTGCGCAGGCCAACGCCAAAACCGGCTCGCTGATGCGCGAGGCCGTCGATCTGGACTATATCCTCGTAGCCAACGAACACGAGGCCCTGGCGCTTGAAAACAACCTGATCAAGCAGCGCAAGCCGCGCTTCAATATCCTGCTGCGTGACGACAAGACCTACCCCTACGTAAAGCTGACCTTGGCCGACCGTTTTCCCAAGGTCTTCGTAACCCGCCGTCTGCGCAAAGACGGATCGGCCTACTACGGCCCCTATTTCCCCGGCAACCTGGCCTACCGTGTCGTCGAGCTCATCCATCGCAGTTTTCTGATCCCGAGTTGCAAGGTGGATCTCTCGCGCTTTCATCCGCGCGCCTGCCTGCAGTACTACATTCACCGCTGTCTGGGCCCCTGTGTCGAGGGATTTACCACTCCGGAAATCTACAAGGATGCGGTTCGCGACACGCAACTGTTTCTGGAAGGCCGCCACGCCGAATTGGAGCGCACACTCACGGCGCGCATGTTGGCCGCCGCGGAGCAGGAGCAGTTTGAAGCTGCCGCCAGGCTACGCGACCAGCTCTCGACAGTCCACCAACTCCAGGAGAAACAACGCATCGCCACCGCCGAACAGAGCGACGACGCCGACGTCTTTGGGTATCACTTTGAAGACGGCAGCCTCGCCGTAAATCTCTTTCACATGCGCGCCGGCAAGATTGTCGACCGCCGCGAGTTCTTCTGGGAAGACCTGCCCGACCTACTTGAAGCAAGCCGCCGCGATGGCACCGAGTCACAACCGGCTGAAGACGAGGCCCCCATAGAAGCCCCCTTCCACGCCGGCCAGGTTTTCTCCGCCCTGCTGAAGCAGCTTTACATCGACCAGCACTACGTGCCCCGCTCGATCCTCATCCCCGTCGACTTCGACGACCGCGAAACACTGACCGCACTACTGAGCGAACGTACCGGTCATCGCATCGAACTGGCCGTTCCACAGCGTGGCGAAAAGCGCTCTCTCGTCGACCTGGCCAGCCAGAATGCCAAGCAATCTTACACGCAACGATTTCGCGTCCTTGAGCCCTCGCGTGGGGCCATCCAGGAGGCTCTCGCCGACGTGCTCATGCTGCCCGAGTTGCCCCGGCGCATCGAGTGCTTCGACATCTCCCACATTCAGGGCGCGGAGACAGTAGCTTCGCTGGTGGTGTGGGAAGACGGCAAGATGAACAAGTCCGCCTATCGCAAGTTCAAGGTGATGACAGTTGTAGGTGTGGACGACTTCGCATCCATGCGCGAGGTAGTCGAGCGCCGCTACCGCCGGTTGAAGGACGAGGACAAGCCGATGCCCTCCCTAGTGCTCGTTGATGGCGGCCTAGGCCAATTGCATGCCGCAGCCGAGGCGCTTGAATCGCTTGGCTTCACCTCGCAGCCTCTGGCGTCAATTGCAAAAAAGGAAGAGGTCATTTACATCTACGGCAACGAAGAGGAGCCGGTGGTACTGGACCGCCGCTCTCCGGTGCTCCATCTTGTGCAATTGATTCGCGACGAGAGCCACCGCTTTGCTGTCGGCTACCATCGCCAGCGCAGAGCCATCCGCGACCGCGCCTCTGAGTTACTCAATATCCCCGGCGTCGGTCCACAAACGCGGCAGCGCCTTCTCACCCACTTCGGCAGCCTGCGCGACGTGCAGCAAGCCACCGCCGAGTCGTTGGCGGCCGTAGTTTCTCGCAAGACCGCGGAAATAATCTGGCGGCATTTTCACGAGGCTCCGGTTTCTTGACGAGAATTACCTGCTAACTGCAGATTCGATCTCCTGTCGATATCGATTGCTTGGTCCATTCATGAAATTGCAGGGAGGCTGAAAAATAACCGTATTTTCTTCATCGGGATTCCAATTGCCGTAAGTAATCTGTGCAAGTTTGGGAGTTTAACAAATGAGACTTTTGGAGATTCAACGTCACTTCCTGCTGGGATCTGCGGCAGTCGTTGTAGCTACTTTGGCCATGGCGGGTTGCCAAAATGCAACCTCGCACCCTGACGAGAAACAGGCAGTCACAACTTCTCTCAACAATAGCAATCAGCTAGGCAGTGTAAGTGTGTCTCAAGATCGGGACAATGGCGTAATCACGCTCACCGGAAATGTAGCTTCCGACGATCTGAAGGCGCAGGCCGAATCCCGTGCGAAACAGGGTGCTCCCGATTACGCGATTGCCAACGAAATCGGCGTACGCCCGCCCGGCGATGAGAGCCACGCGAAATCTGTCGACTCAAGCCTCGATAGTGCCATTGAGGATAACTTCAAAGTTTCCATTAAGGGCCATACGGCACTCGACAAGCAAAGCATCCATTTTCCGCAAAGAACGGCACTCTGATTCTCAAAGGGACCGTAAAGACTCCGGAGCAAAAGATTGAAGCCGAGAAACTGGCCAAGCAGATTCCTAACGTGCAAGAAGTGGTCAACGAAATTGAAGTAAAGCCAACCAAGCACTCTACAGCCAACTCCTGAGTTGGTTCTACTTGCTCCCCCTGCCGGCTTTGAGACAACCAGATCGAGCAAGATGGACTCTATGAGTTAGAGGGAACCGCACCGCGTGTGCCGTTCTTTCTGTAGTTAGGCAGGGGCGTCGGGTTTTCGCGATTTCCCTGGCTTGCCGATGGCGAAGGAGAATCGCAAATGCAGCCATCGGACCCTGCCTATACGACTTCATTCAAACTCAATTCCCCAAGGAGGAGCATGGCAAATTCTTCCACTACGCTCAGGAATGTTGAAGATACTTTGCGGTCGGTCATCGTAAGTCTGATTGACGCTCAACGGTTTTTTCAGGAGCTCGGCGAAACCGTAAAAGATGACCTTCTCAAGAAGTACTTTCTCGCAGTGTCCCTGAAATGCGCGCAGTTTCGCGGCGATCTGGAAACCGTGCTTCACCAGGAAGGGATGCACGATATCGTCGAGTCCGGAAGCGTGAGCGGCGTCATTTATCACATGTGGGCCGAACTTCAGGCAAATCTTCACGAAGGAGACCACGCGCTTCTTGTGACTGCCGAGCAGGCCGGGGGCGATACGGTTCGTGCATACAGAGATGCGTTGGATAAGGAACTGCCCCTGCCCGTGCGCCAACTCTTGTCTTCGCAAGCAGCGTACATTGAAGGATCGCACGACTATATGAAGGCAGCGCGCGACAGCGGCACGTATTTGCCACCTAAATGAGTCTCCACTGATGACGTGCAGCGAATTGTTGCCGGTTATTTCAGTATGGCGGCCTGGGTCCGCGGAGTTTCTGGTTGCACGGTTTTGCCGTTACCCAATTTCTGTGCCTGAATGTTTGGAGCTGAGAGACGGCATGTATCCGGAACATTCGTCATCTGCTT
>DASRLI010000014.1:0-3102 GCA_035648535.1 Occallatibacter sp.
CCTCAAGGTGAGGGCGTCATCACAGGACAGCGCCTGTATCAGCTCATCAGACAAAATGGCGCTATCGTCGACCGTACTTTCGAGATCGAGTTTCTCGATCCCGGTGCGCAGGCGTACGCCTTTACGTTCGGTTAGCCGACAGTGAGCAACTCCTCAAAAAAAGCGCCGATTTCCCGCTGCCGGTCTACAAAGTGAATCTCTAGAATCCAGTGGCGAGCGAGTCCGTCGCTTCCTGGTGTTTGTCAAGGGCGGAGTAAAACTAGACCACTGAAGCGGAGAGAGAATAGACCACTTCGTAGGCGGCTGAGGCTTTGCTTTGAGGGATTTGCGGGGGCGGCTGGAGCGTAGGCCTGCGACCCGCTTTGCGGGGCGCGCTTAGGCCGGAGCGGAAGCCGGCCCTGCAAATCGGCGCCGTAAACCAGCAGGCGACTAGGAGCGAGGCTTCGCGGGGCGTCGTCGCTTGCTGTCTTGGAGCCGGTAACTTTCCCCGTTCATCTCCAGGATGTGGACGTGGTGCGTGAGCCGGTCCAGCAGGGCTCCCGTCAGCCGCTCTGATCCGAAGGCCTCGGTCCATTCGTTGAACGGCAAGTTGCTGGTGACCAGTGTGGCACTGCGCTCATAACGCCGGCTGAAGACCTCGAACAGCAGTTCCGCTCCAGTCTTGGACAGTGGCACGAAGCCCAGTTCGTCGATGATCAGAAGCTCAAAACTGGAGAGCATTTTCTGAAAGCGCATCAGACGCCGTTCGTCCTTGGACTCGATCAGCTCGTGCGCCAGCGATGCCGCAGTGGTGAACCGGACGCGGAAACCCTTTTGGCAAGCGGCCAAGCCCAGGGCGAGTGCGATGTGCGTTTTGCCGGTGCCCGAGTTTCCCAACGCCAGGATGTTTTCCTTGCGCTCGATAAACTCGCAGCGGGCCAGATCCAGCACCAGTGATTTATTTAAGGATGGGATTGCCAGGAACTCGAAAGTATCCAAGCTCTTGACCACGTCGAACTTGGCTTGGCGGATGCGCCGTTCCGTGGCGCGCCGTTCCCGGTCCAGCAGTTCCAGTTCGCTCAAGCGCAGCAGGTAACGCGGAAAGTCCACGCCCTCGGCGGCGCACTGCTGCGCGAGCTTGTCGTACTCGCGCAGGAACGTGGGCAGCCGCAGCGTTTTCAGATGATGATCGAGTAAAACCTGGGGCGTGTCCATATCAACATGCACCCAACAGAGCCAGATAATCGGCGGCGGCGGTGGTCGCCACCTGCGCCAGAGGCAGGTGCGGATAGTTCTCCAGATCCAGCCGCGCCGGCCGCTGCTCGATGCGGCACAACAGCAGATGCTTGACGGCATCAAACGAGATCGTCCCCATCCGCAGGGCATCCTCGATCGCCTGCTCTACTTCCGCCAGCGCGAATGTCTCCAGCAGCCGAAGGACTTGTACACACTCGCGCTTGCCCTTCTTGCCCAGGCGCGCTTCCATCAGGCGGCGCAGTTCGCCGAACCCTTCCGGCATCTTCCAGCCCACCAACGGCGCCGCTTGATCCAGCGCGTTCGCCTTCTGCTCCAGCAGCGCCAGGTAATGCAGCGGGTTGAAGATCATGTCTTCCCGTTCATAGCTCCGTGGATGGCGTGCGATCACCTCGCTCCCCGCGCAGATCACCACTTCATGCACGAACCCTTTCACCAGCACTTCGCGGTGTCCCCACTCCACCGGCACCGAGTAATCGTTGGTGCGATAACGCACCAACGACATCGAAGTGACCCGCGTGGATCGCTTGTCGCAGGCTTCGTACGGCGCCGCCGGCAGCGGCAGGAGCCGCTCCCGGTCTTTCTCGAAACGCTCTCCGATCGTCTGCTGGTGACCGCGCAGTTTGCGCTCCCGCCGCTTCTGCGATTGAACCAGCAAGTGAGCGTTGAACTCGTCCCAGGTGGTGAATCGCGGACGCGGCACCATGAAGTTCCTCCGCGCATAGCCCACCAGCCCTTCCACCTTGCCCTTGTCGTTGCCCTTGCCCGGACGTCCGAACTTTTCTGCGAACAGGTAATGACTCTGTAGCTCGGTGAACGCTCGTGTCTTCATTCGCGTCCCATCGCCCAAGATCCGCGCCACCGCAATCTTGGTGTTGTCGTACAGAATCGTGCGCGGCACGCCGCCGAAATACGCGAAGGCGTTGTTATGGCCTTCCAGAAACGCCTCCGTCGTCTCGGCCGGAAAGGCCATCACGAAGCAGTCATCAGACTGCGGCAGGTCCATCGCCAGATAATGAGCCTTGCACTCTACGCCGGCGATCATCACCATCGCTTCGCCGAAGTCGGCCTGCGCATCTCCCGGCGGATGAGCGAGCGGTACGAACATCTCGCGCTGGCTCAGCTTCCTCAGCCGCACGTAATCCTTCACGATCGTGTAGCCGCCCAGGTAACCGTGCTCGTCGCGCAGCCGCTCGAAGATCCGCTTGGCGGTGTGCCGCTGCTTCCTGCCTTCCGCCTTGTCGTCTTCCAGGATCTGGTCGATGGTTCCCACCCACGCGTCCAGCTTCGGCCGACGCGCGGGCTGCTGCCGCCGGTAGCCCGGCGGCACCGAGTAGCGCAGCATCTTCCGCACCGTCTCGCGAGCCAGCCCGAACTGCTTGGCCGCCTGGCGTTCGCTCATCTTATCGACGACAACCGCTCGCCGCACCCGCGCATACAGCTCCACTGTGTACACCTCTCAGGTGTTCCACAAAACACATCTTCATGGGAATGTTTGATGGAACCAGTCTTCGACGGTCTGGTTTTGCCCCGTCGATTTAAGCCGCTCCACGCGGCGTCTACTGGCCTATTTTGCCAGCGGCGCTTATATCGAGTGTCGATCGGTGAAGAGACAGTGCCTATCGCCTTGATGTTCCTGGGAAGTTGCGCCTTGCGCCCTTTTTGCCATTGGCTGCTGCGACAATCGCAGTCCTGGATCGCTTTTGAGTTGAAAGCAGCCGCGGCGGCCATGGTCACATCGATTCCGATAGCCTGCGGAGCCTGCCTCATTTTGCGGAATTTCTATCATGTGCCCTGGCACGCTTTGGTTACAGTTTGGGCGTGGTCTGCATTCGTTCTCTTCATGTGGTGCAGTTTGTATTTCAGCAT
>DASRLI010000015.1:0-2584 GCA_035648535.1 Occallatibacter sp.
TTTTTGAAGTACTCCGCGACGGTTCGTATGTTTGGCGCGCTTCGGTCTCAGATTGTGCTGAGAAAGATCGAAAACTTCAAGAATTGGCCAAAACTTCAAACAATAAATTTTGTGCCTTCGACGTTCAGGGTAAGATCTTGCCTCCCGACCTTATCAAGCCGGCTACGCATCACCTCTAAATAGCTTCAGATTAGTTTCGCAAATTCGCCAATGCCGGGTGTGCGGTCTCTAGCGGCATGGACATGCTCGGAGCATCTATCTGAGCGACGTATATATCCCGTCCCGCGCTGTCGAGCCTGGTTAACGGCAATGCTGACCTTTCCGGGGACATGGCGCTCCGTATCGAGAAAAGCCTTCGGAGTGAAGATGGACACGCTCATGCGAATGCAAGCCTCCTACGACATCGCTCAAACCCGCAAGCGCGAGAAGCAAATCCATGTACAGCGGATTCACAAGCTAGCGAACGTTCACGCATGAAGGGTGTCCTACCAGCTGACATCAGGAACTTCTAACGCCAATCGGAAGCGGCTGCCCCGGCGCATCCGCCTCCTGGCGTCATTTTTAGATCGCTAACTTGGCGATTGAGGGATTGGGCCGTGTCGCAGCCATCTGCGAAGGTCGCTCGGCAATGGCGCGCATATGGCTTCGGAACGTTCACGATGTTCACGACGTTCACGATTGTCATTTTCTGGCTGTTCTATTCTCTCCGCTTTTTCCGGTTGATTGATCGGGTGCTTGCCCATCTGCAGTTGCAACACCTTTGGGTCCAAACTCAGTCTTGCAGAGTTCGCATCGATTTCTGGACTCCTCCGATGGCAAACTCGAGGGATGATCAATGCCATATGTGGCGACTAGTTTATGAATCTGTATTTGTGCCTTACGACCTAGGGTCAGCTTAAAACCATCATTGCTTCGTTTTCGGCTTGTAAATCCCAGAGAGGTCAAAACAGAACCAGTTTTGCGAGGGCTTAGTCGAAAGGTTTCGCTCTCGCTATGAAGAAGTGCATTCACGCCTGGGGTCAGATTGCCGACACTAAGGACACGCGTATAAGGATCACGCACATCATGAATTACGAAAAAGAGGCACCGTAGAACTGCAGATTGTTCCGGTGTTAAGGGTTCACGGTTTGACTCCTGTTGAATTGTGAATAGTTTGACCAAGCATTCGCAAGTATCCGTAGCTCCGCCGAGGGGCAGAGTGACGAGACCGACTTTTTGTACCACGTCGAGTGAGAGAGTTTACATCACAGCGAGGGCCTGTGAACTTGGGTTTAATGGAACCAAGGGGCTACAGGCCTCCGGCGCCGGCGGCCTGTAGCCGAGCGACGAATGCGGCCGCCTCGTGTTGTATGCCACCCGCCACTTCTCGATCACGATCTGTGCCTCTTTCAATGAGTAAAAGATCTCTCCATTCAAGCATTCATCCCGCAGCTTTCCGTTGAAGCTCTCGCAGTAACCGTTCTCCCAAGGACTGCCCGGCTCGATATACAACGTTCCCGTCCCCACATTCCCCAGCCACTTCCGCAGGTCCGCGGCCACGAACTCTGAACCGTTGTCGGACCGAATATTCTCTGGGACTCCTCGCCACACCATCACATCGGCCAACGCCTCGATGACCTCGTAGCTCCCTAGGCGTCTTGCCACCCGGATCGCCAAGCACTCCCGCGTGTATTCATCGATCATCGTCAGCATACGGATCGTTCTGCCGTCATGGGTCATCGCACTCACGAAGTCATAGCTCCAGACGTGATTCGCCCGCTCTGGCCTTAGCCGCACGCAAGAACCGTCATTGAACCACAGCCTTCTCCTTGGCTTTTGTTTCTTGGGTATCTTCAGCCCTTCGCGACGCCAGATGCGCTGCACTCGATCTTTCCCCACCTGCCAGCCTGCCGTCCGTAACAGCGCCGTGATCCTCCGGTAGCCGTAACGGCCATACTCACTGGCCAGGGTAATAACCGCTCGCGTCAGCGCATCTTCATCCACTCGCTGGATCGGCAGATAGCGCTGCGTTCCACGCCACTGATTCACCAGCCGGCAAGCATGCCGCTCGGAGAGTTCATGCTTCTCCCGTGCATGCTCCACCGCACAGCGACGTCGTTCAGGGCTTAGAAGTTTCCCTCCGCAATATCCTTGAGAACCTGCTTCTCCAGCGACAATTCCGCGCTTGAGCTTTGCGTTCTCTCTTTCCAGTTCCTTCAGTCGTTTCGCTTGATCCAGCTTCAGGCCGCCGTATTCCTTCCGCCAGCGGTAGTACGTCTGTATGGTGATTTCCGCTTCCTTACAGGCTTGCGGGGTGGGCTTTCCGTTCGCAATTCCTACTTCGATCTGACGCAGTAACGTCACGATCTGTTCTGCCTTGTACCTCTTGGTTGGCATATCCAGCCGTCCTCCTCGTGAATTCTCTCTCACGTCGGCTGGTACAAAAAAGCCCGGTCAGGTCAAACCTTCCGGGGCCTACCGAGGTGCTTCCCCTTTGCGCGGGCGTTACGAATTCCAGCCCGAACCATTTCGACGATGAGACTCCGTTCCAGTTCGGCCACGGCACCAAGAACGGTGAACACCATCTTGCCAGTGGGCGTAGACG
>DASRLI010000016.1:0-14699 GCA_035648535.1 Occallatibacter sp.
CCAGAGCCCGCTCCTGGATCTCCTGCACGGCGCTCTGCACCTCATTCTCCTCGGGCGGCTTGACCTCGGCCAGAAGAGCCTCAGCCAGCAGGGCCCGCTGGGCCTGGTCCTCGACTACGTCCATGGGGTCGCGCGCCTGCCGGTTGGCCAGGGCCTGCAACGCCTGAAATGTTCCAAGGTGCTCAAACCATGCAGGTTGCTCGCCCAATGCCTGGGCAGCCAGGCGCCGCGAGTGTTCGTGCTCCGGGTCAGAGATGGCCAGAGCGCGCAGAAGCACTCGCTCCACCTCGGTAAGGGCTGCGGCACGAACCTCTACGTGGTCACGGCGACGGAGGGCAGCCTGCCGCAACTCCTCGCGCAGCACCGCTGAATCGATGCCCAGCTTCTGAGCGGCGTCGCCGGCAAATTGGTCGCGGGCCAGCTTCTCCGGCATGCGGCGGATGTGCGGCAACAGGAAGTTCATGGCCTTTACCTTCTGGTCCGCGCTGGCGCCGGGAAACATTTGCCGCGCGCGCTCGATCAGGTAGTCCGACTGCCGTCGGGAATCGCGGATCGCCGCCGTGTAGGCCTCCACGCCCCGCTCGCGGATGTAACGGTCCGGGTCAAGGCCGCCATCGAGGGTGACGATCTTGATGGTGAAGCCCTCTTCAGTGAGCAGCGCGATGGACTTCTCGGCGGCATTGCTTCCGGCCGCGTCAGGATCGAAATTGACGACAACATTTGAAGTGTGGCGGCGCAGCAGAGCCACCTGTTGCTCGGTGAAGGCCGTTCCGCTGGTGGCAATCACATTCTGAATTCCGCGGAGAAAGACGGATATGCAGTCCATCTGGCCTTCGACGAGCAAGGCAAACTCGAATTGACGAATCGCCGTTCGGGCCTTGTCCATATTGAAGAGCACCTGACCCTTGGAGTAGAGCGGTGTCTCCGGCGAGTTGATGTACTTGGCTCCGGCTTTTTCTCCCGTTTCCAGTGTGCGCGCGGTAAAGGCAATTACGCGCCCGCTTTCGTTGGCGATGGGGAACATGACTCGCTTGCGGAAGCGGTCGTATATGGGGCCGTGGCCGCCGTCGCCCTGCTCCTTTGAACTGAAAAGCCCGCTGGCACGCAGGGTTTCGTCGTCGGCCATGCCCTTGAGACGGTCGCGCAGGGCGTTGAAGCTGTCCGGCGCGTAACCGATGCGGAAGGTCTTGATGCCCTCGGGAGTCAATCCGCGGCCAGCCAGGTACTCGCGCGCCACGGCTCCTTCCGGCCCGCGCAACTGCTCCTCGAACCATGCGGTTGCGGCCTCGTGCAGATCAAGAAGTTTTGCACGCATCCGCGCGCCGGCGGCCTCTTCCGGGGATGAGAATTCGCGCTTGGGCAGAGGAATGCCGACCTTTTGCGCGACAATGCGGACAGCCTCAGGGAAGCCAACATTTTCGATCTTGCCCACAAAGCTGAAGACATCTCCCGAGGCCTGGCAGCCGAAGCAGTGATAGAACTGCCGCACGGCATGCACGGAAAACGATGGCGACTTTTCTTTGTGGAAGGGGCAGAGTCCGGAGTAGTTCTGCGCCCCCGCCTTGCGCAGGCGAATGTACCCCTCAATCACCTTGACGATGTCGGCCTGCTGCTTGACGGTTTGGGCGAAGTCAGACATGGGGGTCTGTTATGAGCATAAGGCCGGCGCAAGGCCGGCCCTATGTGTGGAAAGGCGGACAGAAAGTCGGCCCGGAACGGCAGGCTCCGCTCCGGGTCTAAGCGCTCAGCTATTTTCCGGAAAATCGGCCCCGGCCGTGACACTTTCCCACGCGGCAATCTCCTTTTGCCACGTGGAGAGCTTCTCGCGGAAACGGCTGAGAGCGATCTTGCCAAGAATCAGATGCACCGGCGGCTCGGGCGAATCTGCAACCGCGATCAGAGCCTCCACGGCCTTCTGCGGGTCGCCAGGCTGCTTGCCGGATTGCGTCCTCAAGTAGTCTCGCGCCTTGCCGGCCGTCTCCGCGTACTCCCGCAGTTCGCGCTGGGCCAGCTTGCCGGACCGGCCAAGGAAATCGGTGCGGAACGGGCCCGGCTCAATGACGGTGACGTGGACGCCGAGCGGCTTCATTTCGGCGGCAAGCGCCTCGCTGAAACCCTCCACGGCAAACTTGGTGGTGTTGTAGAAACCCCAGCCGGCCCCGCCGATCAGGCCGCCAATCGATGAAAAGTTGAAGATGTGCCCGCTGCGCTGCTGGCGGAAATACGGCAGAAAGGCGCGTGTGGTGCGGATCAGGCCGTAAATATTGGTCTGGAACATGGGTTCAAACTCGTCTTCCGACACTTCTTCGATTGCGCCATTTACGCCGTAGCCGGCATTGTTCACCAGTACATCGATATGTCCGAAGGCTGCAATGGCCTGCCGGGCAATTTTTTCAATTTCGGCCGGTTTGGTCACGTCGAGCGCGAAAGCCCGCGCCGTCTCCGGATATTTGGTTTCCAAGTCTTGCACTTTCGCCAGGTCCCGAGCGGTGGCGGCTACGTGCTCGCCGCATTTGAGCAGTTCCTCAGCCAGCAACCGTCCGAAGCCTGTGGAGGCGCCGGTAATAAACCAGGTTCTTCCCGAATTTGCCATCTTTCACTCCTTCGCGCCCATGGGCGCCTCCGGGTTAGATGCCCGCGGCAGGCATGGGATGCGGGACCGGCAAGCGCCGGAAACCGCCCCGTTCGACAACCCATCCTCCCCGCAAGAAATACTTGTTGCAACGAATATCATCCTCCCGCATCCAACCATGTGAAAGGAACAAATCCACCATGACCGCAGCCACCACAACCTGGAACATCGATCCGGCCCATTCCGCCGCCGAATTCAAGGTCAAACACATGATGATCTCCAACGTAAAAGGCAAGTTCACCGGCCTCTCCGGCGTCCTCAGCCTCGACGAAGCCGACGTGACCAAATCCGCAATCGAGGCTTCGATTCCCATCAACACCATCTCGACCGGCGACGAGCAGCGCGATGGCCACCTGAAGAGCGCCGACTTTTTCGACGCGGAGAAGTTTCCTACGATGACCTTCAAGTCGGCCAAAGTGACACCAGCCTCCGGCGGCGAGTTCACCGTAACCGGCGACCTGGCCCTACACGGCGTCACCAAACCCGTAACCTTCGATGTAGAGGGACTCAGCCGACCCGCCAAGGACCCTTGGGGCAACCTGCGCATCGGCCTTTCCGCCACGGTCAAGATCAACCGCAAGGACTTCGGCCTCATCTGGAACTCTGCCCTCGAAACCGGCGGCGTCCTGGTCGGCGAAGACATCTCCATCACCCTCGACGTAGAGTTCATCAAGGCCTGACGCAGGGCACAGTGGACAGTGAACAGAAGTAGATGCCCCGCCGGTGCATGCCGTGAATCAGTGGTGCGAGTTTCCCCAAGCGCCTTCTTCACACTGAGCCCTGTCCACTTTCGACTGTCCACTGTCCACTGTCCACTGAATTACCTGTTGCAACAAATATCTCTCTCGCGCATCAAATGTATGTAAGCCCCAGGAGGTCAACCCAATGTCACTTCGTGCAGTCAAACAGATTCTTGAGACCAAACCCACCATCGAAGGTGCGGGCGTAAAGCTGCAGCGCGCATTCGGCTTCGGCAAGACGGCCGAATTCGATCCGTTCCTGCTGCTGGACGATTTTCGCAACGAGAATCCAGCGGATTATCTCGCGGGCTTCCCATGGCATCCCCACCGCGGCATCGAGACCATCACCTATGTGCTGGCCGGCGAGGTGGCGCACGGCGACAGCCTGGGCAACAAGGGCAGAATGACGGCCGGCGACGTGCAATGGATGACGGCCGGAAGCGGCATTCTGCACCAGGAGATGCCCAAGGGCGATGAACGCGGCCGCATGCACGGATTTCAGCTGTGGGCGAACCTGCCCGCGGCGCACAAGATGACCGATCCGCGCTACCAGGACATTCCGTCGACCGCAATCCCCGAGGTCACCGAGGACGATGGGACCAAAGCACGCATTATCTGTGGTGAGTTCTGGGGCAAGAGAGGGCCGGTGGAGGGCGTGGCGACTGAATCAATGGCTGTCGACGCGCGCTATGTGGATATCTCTGTTCCGCCGGGTAAGCGGAAACGCATCCAGGTGGAAACCACGCGCAACGCGTTTGCTTACGTCTTCGCCGGCGCGGGAACCTTCCGCGACGCCTCGAACCCGCAGGCTGTGTTGACGGAGTCCGCAGTGGACCCGAATGCAACGCCGGTGTACGACGCGAAAAACCATTCGCTCGTGTTGTTCGACCGCGGCGATGAGATCGTGGTCCAGGCTGGCCCTGAAGGTATTCGCTTCCTGCTTGTCTCGGGCAAGCCGCTCGAAGAGCCTGTCGCGTGGTACGGTCCAATCGTGATGAACACGCAGGCTGAGCTGCGCCAGGCTATGAGCGAGTTGCAGACCGGTACGTTCATCAAACACGCGTAAAGCAGGCACGCGTAAAACAAAACCAAGCACGCATAAGAAAATTTCCCCGGCCCTTTTCGCGCCCAACGCGGAAAGGGCTTCGGGGCTATATGCTATTGTCGCCGGGTCCGACGGAAGGAAAGAGGAACGGAACGATGGCAATGAACGGGTATTGGAACAGACGGCAGTTCTTGAACAGAGCTGCGGCTTCAGCAGGGTCTCTCGCCCTGGCAACCACAGCAAAGAACGCGCTCGGCGCAGTTGTGACTCCACCCGCACTGCAAGGAAGATTCCTCACGCATGTTTCTGTGGTGCGCGTAAATCAGATTGAGGTAACTCCCAATCGCTCGATCGGCCTTGATGAAGTTGCGGACAATCGCCCTGAGCGAATTCGTGGGCGGCGGGAAGCCTTTGCGCGAGGCTGCCCGGATGGCCGGATGACATGGGCGATCAGTTGGCTGGCGTTGAACGACAGCCGCCAGGATTACAAAGAAGCGCGACGGCTGCTGGCCACTTACCATGACCGCTATGGTGACGAAATTACATTCATTCCCGGCGGCTACTTTGCGCCCATGTATAACACCCGTGCCGAAACCCACAAGACAATTCACGATGCGTTGCAGTTGATTACCAACATGGTGGGCGGCGGGTATCGTCCTGAGTCGCTGGTGGCGGGCTATATGGACGCGGAGACCCAGAGATTGCTGGCGACTGAAGAGGGTATCCATGTTTGCCAAGGCCAGATCTGGAGCCAGCACGGAATTGATAACGGCGATGGCGATGGTGGCATCTGCTATCCGTACTATCCCAGCCGCCAACATTACCTGAAGCCGGCGCAAGGCGCGGCAGATTTTATTGACTGCGTGTGCCTGGATGGCTGGACCTGCGACTTCCTGACCGCGCGGAGAGAAGGTTTCGAGGGCGGCTTCAACAGCAGGATGGGCGTAGGTCCGATCGAAACCGTCGGAAATCCAAAATTGGGAATCACAGGCGGGCGAAAAGAAATGATGGATACGACGGCGATGCACTTTGACCGTGGCCACGCGCTGAACGGATTCGGCTTTGTAACAGGCATCTGGGAGGTATCGATTGGCCACGATGAAGATTTGACCTATTGGCTGCAGGCAGTTCGGGAGAGATGGCCGGATACAAAGGTGATGACCGAGGGAGCGTTCGGCCTGGAGTGGCGGAACCATATGCCCAATAACAATGCGCTCAATTACCGGTTCGATGCGAAAGGAACCGGAGCGCCAGGCTCTGAGAAGGAGTTGAAAATCGAGTGGTTCATGAATCGCGATTTTCGGCTGGCGCTGCTGCGGAACTGGACCACCGGCGGCCCTCCTTCAGTGATTGACTTTACCCGCTACGACCTGAAGGCGCAGGAGCCCGAAGGGCTGCAACGAGAATGGAGCCTGATGAATGTGCTGAACCAGAAAGGCACTCGGCCACAGGACAAGCCTGTCCTGCTGGGTAATTTGAGCGCGGACGACCAGCACAGGATTTATGCGCGGTATCCGGAGTTGAAGAAGCGGGCCTGACGGGCAATCAGTTTCGACGAGAGTTCATTGCGGAGGGAGGCGGGCATGGTTGATCTGGTGGGCGTCCGCCTCAATTCCCCCCATGAGAACAGTTTCCCAATCGATAGTTCCGCAGTGTATAAAACTCCTGCCTGCTCGCCCGTACCTTTTTCCGTTGCGAATTAGACTATCTCCCGGTAAACCGGCGGACGAACTCGCTTAAAGCAAATCCTCTCCTCAAGGAGAAACTCCGCCATGAGCCTCCGCTCACTAGCTGCGTTCGCACTCATAAGCCTTCCTTTTGTCTCCATAGCCCAGACCACGCCCGGCGGGCCGCTTCCACCAAAGACCTGGGTGGACAAGGACACCGGTCATCGCGTCTGGCGCGTGAGTGACGAGCCCAACTCCGGCGGCTTTTATTTCAACGTGAACGCCTACACCTCGGACGGGAAGCAGATGATCTACACCGCGCCGGACGGCATCCACGTGATGGAAATGGCGACGCGCACAACCAAGCTGCTGGTGGCGAATCCGCCGCGTCCGGCCAATGCGAAGGGGCCGATGTATCCGGGCATGCTGCACGCACTGGTCGCAGGGTACAAGACGAACAGCGTGTTTTATACCAAGACCGATCTGGCCTCAGGCGTGACATCGGTATACAAGGCCGACACCAACAGCGGGGACGTGCGCAAGCTGGTGGACCTGCCGGCGAAACGGACGATCGTATGCGTAAACGCGGATGAAACGCTGGCGGCGGGGACGTACATTGAGGGCGATGCAACCGGCAAGGAATTCGGACAGAATATGCCGGCTTCAGCAGCGCAGAGGCCAGACAACCGCGTAGCCAGCAATGCGGAAGGGCCGCATTATCAGCCAATGGACAAAGGCGAGATGATGGAACGCCGGTTGGCGGCGAGACTTCCGCTGGTGCTGTTTACCATTCGCCTTGAGCCGGGACCGAACGGCGAGAAGCCTGGAGACATCAAGATCCTGTTGCACTCCACCGACTGGGTGAACCACCTGCTCTTCTCACCCACTGATCCCACGTTGCTGATGTATTGTCACGAAGGTCCATGGCAAAAAGTTGACCGCATCTGGATGATCCACACCGACGGCACGCACAACACTCTGATCCACAAGCGCACTATGCTGATGGAAATTGCAGGGCACGAATTCTGGGGCCTCGACGGTCAGACGATCTGGTACGACTGGCAGTATCCCAAGGGCGAGGATTTCTTTCTGGCGGGATATAACCTGCAAACCGGCAAGCGCACTGCCTTCCACATGCAACGCGACGAGTGGTCCATTCACTTCAACCTGACCAAGGATCTCGATTTGTTTTGCGGCGACGGCGGCGACCCCGGCCAAGTGGCTCGAGCAAAGGATGGCGAGTGGATTGAACTGTTCCATCCGCAGACGATCGCGGGCGGACCTGATGCGTTGAACGAGTCAACATTTTGGCAGCCGGGAGTCTTCCACTCCGAGCGCCTGGTCAACATGTCGCACCACTACTATCGCGAAGAACCAAACGTGCGCTTCTCGCCCGACAAGACGCTGGTGCTGTTTACCAGCAACATGTTCGGGCCAAGCTACGTATTTGCCGCGGAGGTAGCGAAGGCAGATAACCCGCTCGCGGACGATGTGCAGTCAACGCCGGAACTGGCGCGGAAGTTCAATCCGGTTGACCCGCCGAACAGCAAGCAAGGGATGCCGAGGATTCCGTAAGAGCAGCTTCTAGCCTCTAGCATCTAGAAGCTGTCTTTCACGCCTCCACCGGCAGATCGGCCGCGAGAATATTCATCGGCGTCAATCCGCGCAGGCGCATAGCACGAAGGCTCAGAGAATCGTGGCGCTTGGCCAGTCGGCGCCCGTTGTGGTCCACTACCAGCCGGCAGTGGAACCATGCGGGTATGTCATGGCCCAGCGCGCGGTACAGCAGAATCTGCCGCGCCGTCGACTTGAGCAGATCGGCCCCGCGCACGACTTCAGTAATGCGCATGGATGCATCATCGACCACGCAGGCAAGCTGGTAGCTGGGCATGCCATCTTTCCGCCACACCACAAAGTCGCCAAAATCCTCGCCGGCCACAAAGCGCTGCGGGCCGAGATTCAGGTCGTCGAACTCCACCACTTCGCCGTCACGCAAGTGAAATCGCCAGTTGATGCCGTCGGGCATCTCGATGTCGCTCACCGTGGGGCCGGGGAGTTGCGGAGCACGCCATTGATTTCGTCTGCATGTGCCGGGATAGATCGGTTCGTCGTCCAGTGGCTCCAGATCGTCCTGGCTTTGCTGCCCGGGCGCTCCCGGCGATGAGCTTTCGTGCGGCGCACCCAGCGCGTTTTCAAGATCCTTGCGCGAACAGCGGCAGGGGTAGATGAAGCCGCGCCGCAACAGCCTGCGCCAGGCGCCAAGATAGATTGGCATTCGCTTGCTCTGAACGTAGGGTTCGAAAGGACCGCCTTTATCAGGTCCCTCTTTCCAGCGAATCCCCAGCCAGTGCAGGTCTTCAAGCGCGGCCTCGGCAAATTCGGATTTGCTGCGCTCCGGGTCCAGGTCCTCCATGCGCATAACCAGAGTGCCGTCGGCCTCGCGCGCTCTCAGCCACGCTGTCCAGAATGTGCGCGCGTGCCCCACATGCAGATACCCGGTTGGCGAAGGCGCAAGCCGGCCGCGATATGCCGACTTCGGAGATTTAGAACGGCTGGCCATACTCCATTAAGTGTAGGCAGCCCCCTCCCCCTCCGCATAGGTACACTTTGATTCCCTGAATAAATTGCATCGCGCCTGGGTCAAGGCAAAGTTCTTACTGCGAAGCGTCCTCGTCCTTTTCGCCGTCACGATGGGGGTGCTCGTACTGACCAATGTGTTGGTTCAGATGATCGGGATCGACGGAGATCTGCACCACGTCCATCTCATTGCCATCCTTGTCCACGATGAACATGCCCATGCGATTGCCTTCCGGATGGACAAAGATCAGCGTCTGCTCTTTCCCGTTGCGACTGGTCTCGCGAATCATGCGCTCCCATCCCGCGCCGAGCTTTTGTTCGACCATCCGATTCAGTTCCTCGCCGTCCACCGGCGCCTGGAAATTTTCGATCTCCGCAAAGTGCATTCCGCTCACGCCGCCATGCGTGGCCTTGTGCGAGATGAGGCTCACCAACCCCATAAACGGAATGCGCGTGGCCCGCACGTGATACTTGCTCTGGATTGAGCTCACGACGCCGTCAAAGGCGCCCTCGCCGTTGCTGGCCAGAACCACTGTCGCAGGAATCACAAGGACAACACATGCAACGGGGATCAACCAAAGATTCCTCATTTGCCACCGTCCTTCGTGCCCTTGTTTTTGTTCTGGTCGTTGTCCCCGGTCTTGTCCTTGTCCTTATCTTTGTCTTTGTCCTTATCCCTGCCGTGCGGTCCGTGTTGCGCTCCTCCCATCGCTCCCAATGCACCAAGGCCGCCAATCCCCCTCAACTCGCTCAACTGTTCCATGCGGATCGGCCCAAGAATCAGCACGATCGTCAGTTCCTTGCGCTCCGCCGACAGAATGAACATTCCGTGCGACTCTCCGTTCACCAGCTTCGCCATCACGTCAGTGATCTCGCCGTGTTCGCGCGTGCGCACAATCGGCGACCACTCACTGGTCTCAAAGTATTGGCGCAGCTTGTCGATTTCGTCCATCGAGTACTGCCCCTCTTTGTCGAACTCGTACGAGCGAACGTAAATGCCGTCAAGCCCCTGAATCAATTGCTGCGTTGCAGCTTCGTCTTTGTCCTTGCCGTTCATGAACTTGGAGGCGAAGCCCAGCATGCTCTTGTTGAGCGTTACCTCGGTCACGTCGGAAGCGCGAGCCGCCAGGTCCTTCTCCACCGCCGGAGGCAACGGCAACGACGGTGTCTGCGCAAACAATGGTGTGGCCCATGCGGCAACCCCCAATACAACAGCTATGATGTGTTTTTTCATCGGGCTTTCTCCTTACTCCTGTGTATTGCGGTCGTGTTCCGCGAGTTGTGCCTTCATCTGATTGAGCGCGCGATTGGTAATGCGCAGCGCGGTCAGCACCTGTTGGCGCGCTTCTTCTCCCTTGCGCCGTTCTTCCCGGTTGCGCCAGGTGAACCCCCCGCCCAGCAAGCTCACCAACAAAAGGCAAGCCGCGAGCCGCTGCCACATCACAGTGCGAATGTGCAGGCGTTCTGTGCGCTGCCGGTTTCGCTGATCCATCAATTTGCGCTTCAGGCTGGGTGGCGCAGGCCGCCGCTCGAGTGCCTGTTTCAGTTCGCGCTCAAAGTCATCCATCGGTTCAAATTCCACGCACCTGCTCCTTGACTCTCACGTACTCGCTCAAGCGAGTTGTTGCCTTGGCCCGCAGCAGCTTCAATCCGCGCTGCAGGTTGCTCTTCACCGTGGCCAGCGGAGCGTCGAGCGCGGCCGCAATCTCCTCCGGCGTCAGGTCTTCCTGATAGCGCAAAACCAGCGCCGCACGCTGTGCTTCAGGAAGCGTGGTCAGCAGGCCTTCCAGACGGGAGCCCAGCGGAGTGGACCTCTGCTCAGCCTGCGCCCCATGGCCGTCTTCGAACTCTACCCACAAATCCATGCCGCGCACCTTGCGCCGCCGCAGCGCATCCGCAGACCGGCTCATCGCCACCCGCCGCAGCCAGTGAATTGCGTGCAGCGGCGACTCGATCTTGCCCAGATGCCGATCCAGCTCGAGAAAAACATCCTGCGCAATCTCCTCGGCCAACCCGCGATCGCCGGTCATCCGGGCGGCGAGCGAAAACACCATCGACTGGTGCTCGTCCACGAGTTGTTCAAACTTCGGCTTCCAGTCGTGGGCCATATATCTCGCTGCTACTCTCTTATCCGCAGGGGCGCGGAGCTTGGGATGCAGAGAGTTACGAAATCTGGAGAAGAAAGTTCGCCCGCAGAGAGGTCAGCGACGAATTGGCCAGGAATTTTGGGTTCAGAACAGATCAGGAATGGAGTGGAACGCAATCCGCGTGGGGGCGGCTTTGAACGCGGTGAGCATGGTGGCCGGAGCCAGCGTGCTGAGGCCGTATTTGTTGTTCAGCTCATCCATGGTTTCGAGAAGCCGTGTTCGGCTCTGCTCGCCGTCCAACTTGTCGAAGAGATTCAGCGAGTGCAGCCGGTCAGGCACCAGGCCATTCAGTTGTACGCCGATGAAGTAGGGCTGCTCATAGTCCCCTCCAGATGGCCTGCTGGCCCACAACCTGCTCAGCGCTGCGATCAGCGTTGGATTGTCGCGGCACTCGCTCAGCTTGATCTCGTCATGCCATCCGCGCGTTGGCACGCCGAAGCGACTCACCGGCGCCTTTTCGCCACGCGGCACCGCGAAGCCCACGGCGAGGCCGATGCTGCTGGCCCAGAGACCGCCCGCGCGCAGCCGCATGGCGGATTTGTGCAACAGCTTGTGAGCTACCGCGTATGCCTTTTCCGCGGTGCGCATCTCGGGCGCCAGCACGTGCGAGTGGCTGATGGACTTCAGGTGCTCGGTCTCCGCCATGTCGAAGTCTTCGCCTTGCAACCAATGCCACAGCCGCTCGCCCCACACCGAGCCCCACAGCTCGCCCGCCTGCTCGCAGTTGAGAGCCAGCAGTTGCTTCATGGTGGTAATGCCCTTCTCGTTTAGCCGCTTCTCAGTCTTCGCGCCAATACCGGGCAGGTCGCGCAGCGTGAGCTGGCTGAGCGCCTCGGGCAAGATGTCTAGCGGCAGCGCCACCAGCCCGTTGGGCTTTTCCATGTCGCTGGCCACCTTGGCGAGATAGCGATTGGTAGCAAGCCCGACCGAACTGCGCAGCATGGGGCCAACTCGCTCCAGAATGCGCGCCTTCACCTTGCGGCCCAGTTCCATCGCAGCCAGAAGCGGGCGTTCGCGGCCCATCAATCGGCAGGCCATCTCATCGATCGAGAGTACCGCCGTCACCGGCAAACAGCTCTCCACCGCTTCGACAATGCGGTGATGGTATTCGGTGTAAATTTCGTGCCGTCCCTCCACCAAGACAATATCCGGGCACATCCGCTTGGCGTCGGCCACGATTGTCCCGGTTCTTACGCCGTGCGCCTTGGCCTCATAGCTTGCCGCAATGCAACAAGTGGTATCGGCCATCATGGGCACGACGCCGACCGGCCGCCCGCGTAGCTCAGGCCGGACCTCCTGTTCCACCGAAGCAAAATAGGAATTCAAATCGACAAAAAGCCAGTTCACCGACGGCCCACTGGCAGGCTCCGGCGGGGCGGGCACAGCCTCTTGCCCCAGCTTTTGGAGCTCCTCCGGCCACTCTTCCGTTTCGAGGGCCTGTTCCGGAATGGGACAGTCTGACATCCTGCGATCTATTTTCGCCTTTTGTTCTCTTGAAATCAAACATAAACTGGTGAAAATTAGAGATAATAAACCAGAAGCCGCGGAAAAACGTCTAGTTTGTGTCGGGATATGTCTGCGGCGATGTTCAAATCAATACCCGTTTTGGGGTATTGAACCAAGATGGGTAATCAGTATGAATAGTCTCGTGCACTGGTTTGAGATCAACTCGAGCGTCCTTGCCGTTCTGGTCACGGTGGGCGTTGCCGTGCTTCTCATCTGCTGCCTGGAGTGTTCCAACTGCCCCAGCCGTGAGAAGGACGAGCTCTTCCACCGCCACGAGCTGTAACGGGACGAGGGGTCTTTCGTTTCGGCGCTCCGGCGTTTGTGATGGAGCAGAAAAAGGCTACCCGGCTTTCGTTTGCCCAAGAGCCGCGGCGGCCGGCTTACCCAAGTCACTGATTTTCCCGGCTTCAGCTCACTGCCCAACTGGCGGCTTAAGGTACATCTCAAACTGCGCCAGAATGCGGTTGTACAAGTGCGTGTGTGCATCCGGCCCGGCGATGGAGTGGGTCTTGCGCGGAAAGATCTGCAGGTCGTAAGGAACGTTGGCTTCGATCAGCTTTTGCACAAACTCGACGGTGTTTTTGACGTGCACGTTGTCGTCGCCGGTTCCATGCACCAGCAACAGCCGGCCCTTGAGATTGGCTGCTGAATTCACCACGGAAAAGTCTTTGTAACCCTCTGCAAAATCCGCGGGCCCGCTCATATAGCGCTCGGTATAGATCGAGTCGTAGTTGTGCCAGTCGGTGACCGGAGCCACCGCAACCCCGGCGCGAATACGGTCGGAGTGGGTCATGGCATAGAGCGTGAAGGTGCCACCCCAACTCCATCCCCACCAGCCCAGACGCTTCGAATCCAGTTGCGGATACTTCTCGAGAGCCGCATCCACTACAGTCAACTGATCTTCAAGCTGAACGGGACCGAAGTTGTGATAAGCGGCCTCGGCAAAGGCGCGTCCCCGCATTCCCATGCCGCGATTGTCGGCGTGGAGCACGGCAAAGCCATGCTGAGCCAGCAGCTCGTCGAACAGCAGTGCCTCTCCCCAGCGGTTGGCAACAGTCTGCGTGCCGGGCCCTCCGTATGGATTCACGATGAGCGGCACGCTGGCCGGATTCGTGGCACCCTCGGGCAGCAGCAGCGTGGCGTAAAGCACGGTGCCGTCGTGAGCCTTCACCTCAAGCTGCTCCGGCGCGCGCAGATGGTAGGACTCCACCGCGCGAGTTTGCCAGAAGACATTGCATTTGCCCGCAGCCTGACAAAGGCGCAAGGTTGGCGGCTCAAGGCGCGACGACTCGCCGTCGACGTACCCACCGCCGGCAGGAGCAAAGTTCCCGGTGTGCGAACCGGCGCCGGCGCTCAACTGCTTGCGGTGACCATCGAAACCGACCCGCCATAATTGTTGCTCGAGTGGATTGCCCTCGTTCGAGGCGTATTCAATCTGCTTGGCCTGGAAATCAACGTTGTAGACCTCGCCCACCTCGAAATCACCGCTGGTCAGTTGCCGCTCCTGTTTTGCAGTAGCGGAACCGGGGTGGTCCTTATCAAATGTGTAGAGATAGAGATGATTGTGGCCGTCGTTCCAGTTGGAGAGCACGATCTGGCCGTCGGCGGCCCAGACGTTATAGTTGTCGTCGATAAACTTGTCGTCGCTCAACTGCAAGGCCAAATGCGACTGGCCGGAATCAGGATCGGCAAGATAGATGTCGCGATGCTTGTGATCGCGGGTGAGAGTCTCGATCCATAAGGTGCGGTGGTCGGCCCAGCCGAAGCGCGGAATGTAATCCTGGTTGGCCTGAATGGGAAGCTTGATCCACACCGTCTTGCCGCCGGCCGCGCTCACCACGCCCACGCGCACGTCGGGGTTGAAGTCGCCGGGCTGCGGATAGAACTCGAAATCTACCTTTGCGTGGTTTGAAAGCCAATCCTCAATCGGGTATTGCGGCACCTCGGTCTCGTTCATTTGCAGGTAAGCCAGTCGACTGGAGTCCGGCGACCAGAAGTAATTGGAGCGCGTCTCCAACTCCTCTTCGTAGAGCCAGTCCACTTTGCCGTTGAGCGTGGCCACGTTGGTTGAAGGGGCAACAACGCTGATGGGCGTGCCGGCCTCGCGCAGCCGTATGACGGTGAGGCTGTTGCCTCGTACGAACGAGATTGATTTGCCGTCGGGAGAGAACTGGGGATCGTCGCCCGAATCTGCGCCGGTAAAAGCAACCTCCAACCCTGTGCCGTTGTGCAGATCGTAAACCCACAGCCGGCCGTTGGAGTCGAACATGAGATGCGCTGAGTCCGGTGCCCAAATATAGCTGGCCATCTTGTAGCGTTCGCGATGGTCGCGGTCCTGCTCCGATTCGTTGCCCGCAATCAGCATGGTCATTTTGGCGTGACTCA
>DASRLI010000017.1:0-6466 GCA_035648535.1 Occallatibacter sp.
TTCAAGGCCTATCGCCGCGAGGTCATTCACAACATTCCGCTCTACGGCGAGATGCATCGCTTCATTCCCGCCCTGGCCAGCTGGTATGGCGCTTCCATCTGCGAGGTTCCCATCCGCAACGTCAATCGCGAATGGGGCAAGAGCCACTATGGCATCGGCCGCACTTTCCGCGTCTTCTTTGACCTTTTGACCATCCGCTTCCTGCTCAAGTACATGAGTCGCCCGCTTCACTTCTTCGGCGGATTTGGCCTGTTGGGCATGATGGGGGGCTGCTTCATGGGAGCCCTGCTGCTGGGGATGAAGATACTCGACCCGAGCCTGGACCTGATGCATCACCACGGCGCCATGTTTGTCATCGGTTCGGTGCTGTTCGTATCGGGCATCCAGATGCTCGCCATCGGTCTTCTGGGCGAGCTCCAGGTGCGCCACTACTACACCAGCCAGCACCCCTCGTCCTACACCGTAGAGCGCCTCGTCCGCCTCGTCCCCGCCGACGAGCAGAGCCTCCTGTCCGAAAGCAAGGAAGACAACTTTTAGCGATATTCTCGCGGGCAACGTCATCGAACGCTCAAGACTCAACTCCAGTCCCGCGGAATCCGCGCAATTCCTCCTCATCTCGCGATAACCTCCTGATGCACTCATTCAGCGCGGCTGCATGCCGAAGCGCGCCTGCCGGGAAACTCCCGTTCGTTGACGAAGGTCGAGTATTTCGAGAAGGGTCTGCGCGCTGTACAATTCGTGGGCACCTGTATTGAAGAAAGAGATGGAGAATGAGCGCACTTGAGAATCGTCAATTCCGGTTAATCTCGCGTCCCGTGGGGATGGTGAAACGCAGCGATTTTGAGTTCATTACGGTGCCGGCGGGCGAGCCCGGTGCAGGAGAAGTGCTGGTTCGTGTGCTCTACCTTTCGCTGGATCCCGCCATGCGCGGCTGGATGAATGAAGGCAAGTCGTACGTTGCTCCCGTCGGTCTGGGCGAGGTGATGCGTGCGGGCGGCGTCGGCCGCGTCGTCAAATCAAACGATCCGACTCTCGCGGCTGGAGACCTGGTGGTTGGCATCACCGGCATCCAAGACTATGTTGTGAGCAAAGCCGCGGGCCTGAGAAAAATCGATCCGCAGGTGGCTCCGCTGCCGCGCTACCTGGGAGCTCTCGGCATGACGGGCCTTACCGCTTATTTCGGCTTGCTCGATATTGGCCAGCCGAAGGAGGGCGAGACAGTCGTGGTGTCGGCTGCGGCCGGAGCAGTGGGCGCCGTAGTTGGACAGATAGCAAAGATCAAAGGCTGCCGCGTGATCGGCATTGCCGGAGGCGCCGCCAAGTGCAGCTATATTGTCGATGAGCTGGGCTTCGATGCGGCCGTCGATTACAAGAACGAGGACGTTCGCAAGGCGCTGGCGCGGCACTGTCCCAAAGGCATCGACATTTACTTCGATAACGTCGGCGGAGAAATTCTCGAAACCGCTCTATCGCTGCTGGCTCGCAGGGCGCGCGTCATCATTTGCGGCGCCATCTCGCAGTACAACAGCACGACCGGGATGGTGGGTCCCAGGAACTACATGTCTCTGCTGGTGAATCATGCGCTGATGGAAGGCTTCGTCGTGTTTGATTATGCCGAACGATATGCGGAAGGCATGAAGGCCCTGGCCGGCTGGACGATCGAAGGCAAGCTCAAGGCGCGCGAAGATGTGGTGGATGGGCTGGACACTTTTCCAGAAACTCTGCTCAAGCTGTTCCGTGGGGAAAACTTTGGGAAGCTGGTTATCAAGGTTGCCGAATAGCACGGTTCAGGTTTGGAAACTCGTTTGACGAAATAGAGATTGGGAGAAGAGGCGTCGTGCGAATATTCTGTCAGGCATGATGTTTGGCAGATTCGGATTCGCCGGCCCTGAACTCGCAGGCTTGATTGTGGCGGTAAGCTTTGCCGCCGGGTTGAATGTTTACGCCACCGTAGCCACCCTCGGCCTGCTGGCCCACGCCAACCTGCTGAATCTGCCGCCCCAACTACATCTGCTTGCAAGTTGGTGGGTGATTGCGGCTGCGCTCGTACTTTTTGCGATTGAGTTTTTTGCCGACAAGATTCCGGCCTTCGATCTGTTCTGGAATGCCCTGCATACCTTCGTGCGAATCCCAGTGGCAGCGTTGATTGCCTACGGCGCGACGTCGCAGCTTTCGCCGCAGATGCAACTGCTGGCGACGCTGGCGGGTGGCGCGATTGCACTGGCGGCGCACGGAGGGAAGACCGCGGCGCGGGTAGCCGTGACTCCGTCTCCCGAGCCGTTTTCGAATATCGCGCTGAGTGCCGGAGAAGACACTCTTGCGGTGTTCCTGACCTGGCTTGCGACTCAGCATCCGATTGCGGCCGCGGGGATTGTGGTCGCATTTCTCATTTTGATTCTGGTTGTGATGCGCTGGATCGTGCGCACAATCGCTCGTGCTTTCAGGTCGTCATTTTCGAGTGCGGCATAAGGGAAGGGCGCGGCCAAAGCCGCGCCCTTTCAAAACTCACATTTCTTCAGCATCGATCTAGCTTTCCAGCTGCTTTATATAAAGCCAGAGGCCGACGAGGAAGAAGGCGATGGCGATGAGGCAGACGCCGAGACCGATGCGGCGGTGATTGCGCTCGACCATTGCGTCGTCGCCGGCTTTACGGTTGGCCGCGGCAATCTTCATGCCGGCCTGAACGTCCTTATCGACGAGGTCAGCCTGGAAGCTGTGGATTGTTACGCGGGCCTTGGTGAGGGCGTCGCGTGCCTGGTCCTGATTGAGGCGGGCCTCACTGACTTCCATGCCTGCGGCCTCGGCGCGACGGAGAGACTGGTCGGCGCTGCTCACTGACTGATCGAGCTGGGTGAGGTTGTTGAGGATGGTGGTACGGGCGCGATCGCAATGATCGTCGGGGGCGTGGCAGCGCATGCACACACCAGTGGGGCCGGTACCAAGCATGGCATCGGAAGGCTTGTGAATACCGTGGTTGCTGTGGCAGACGACGCAGCCGGGAAGACCCTTATCCGCAAAGGCCTTGCTGTGGGTGCTCTTCTGGTACATCTGGGCCTGGAAGACGTGGCAGTTTGCGCAGACGTTTTGAACCTTGTCAACGCCGGGCGGAACAGCGCCGTGGTTTCCATGGCAGGTGGTGCAGGTGGGCGCGCTGAGGTCGCCGCCAACCGTGAGCGCCTCGTGGTGAACGCTGGTGTTGTAGTTGGCGAACTGATCGGTGGGGATGCCGTAGGACTTCATGTAAGCAGCATCGGAGTGGCAGCGCGAGCAGGTCTTGGCCACGTTGACGGGGTTGACGGTGGAACGCGGATCGCTCGGCGGACGAATGTCGTGGACGCTGTGGCAGTCGACGCAGACGGCGACCTTGTCGTCACCAGTAGCGAGGCGCTTGCCATGGATGCTGGTGTGGTACTGGTCCAGCTGGTCGGTGCGCAGGCTCGGATTGTACGTGCGCATCAGGACCGGGTTGGAGTGACAGGAGCCGCACAACTGCGGAATCTGCTTGCGATCGATCTTGCCCTTCCAGCCAGCCTTGCGGCTCATGGCCACAGTGGGATCGTAGCTGGATGAGTCGCCGCCATGGCAACTGGTGCAGGTAAGGCCTTTTTGCGCGTGAATGTCCTGGCTGAATTTTTCCGGAGTGACTTCAAGACGGCCGGCCTGGGCGGAATGGCAGTCCAGGCAGGAGTTGACAGCCTGGCCGTAACCGAGGCACGCGGCGAGCACGAGGAATCCAGCCAGCCAGGCGGAGCGAGCTGCGAGAGAGGACCGGAGATTATTTTGCAACGAAGCCATAGACAGTCATACCTACCACGTAAACAAGCGCAAAGATGGAAAGGCCGGTGATCCACGCCCTGGTGCGCGCAGGTTTGTCACTCTCAAAGAAAGGCAGCAGGAGCCAGAACATTCCGGCCAGGGAGCAGCCGAGGACGCCCAGAACCTCGCCGTCGATGATCCAGACTTTTGAAGGGATGAGCTTGAGAGTCTGGAACATGAACAGGAAGTACCACTCGGGCTTGATGCCGGCGGGAGCGGAGATAAAGGGATCGGCCTTGACGCCGAGTTCCCATGGAAACAGAGCAGCGAGGGCGCCAAGTGCGCCGATGGCCACGTACCAGGCCATCATTTCGCGCAGCATGAAGTTGGGAAAGAACTTCATCTCGCGGCGCGCCGAGGGGTTGGCAGTCCATTCAGCTTCAACCTTAGGCGGAACGCTCATGCCCTGGCGCTGCACAAAGAACAGGTGAATGGCGATCAGAACGGTAACGATGCCAGGCAGAACGGCGACATGGAATCCGAAGAAGCGGGTGAGCGTGGCGCCGGTAACTTCTTCGCCGCCGCGCAGGAAGATCATCATGGGGTGGCCGATGATGGGAACCTGTCCGGCGATCTCGGTGCCAACCTTGGTGGCGAAGAAGGCCAGCGTGTTCCAGGGCAGCAGATAGCCGCTGAAACCGAATCCCATGACCAGGAAAAGCAGCAGCATGCCGGTAACCCAGGTGAGCTCGCGCGGCTTGCGATAGGCCTTGAGAAACGTGACGCTGAACATATGCACGAAGGCGGTGAAGATCATCAGGTTGGCGGACCAGGAATGAATGGAACGGATCAGCCAGCCGAACTGCACCCGGGTCATGATGTACTGCACGCTTTCGAAGGCTTCGTTGGCGCCGGGGCGGTAGTAAAGCAGCAGCAGAATGCCAGTGAGCACCTGGATGATAAACAGGAAGAGAGTGATGCCGCCGAAGAAGTACCAGTACGAGAGGCGATGCGTCGGAACGGTCTTGTGTTTAAACGGTGCGATGATGCCTTCGAGATCAAGGCGCTCGTCGAGCCAGCGAACCATGGCGGCAATCACAGTTACGCCTCCCGCTTCCGGCTGACGACAATCTCGTCGCCGCGCTCGTGGACCTCGAAGACAGTAAGCGGTCTTGGGGGAGGGCCGGAGACGTTGCGGCCGTTCAGATCGTAGGTGCCGTTGTGACAGGCGCACCATATCTCGCGCAGATCACTGCGGTACTGCACCGTGCAGCCGAGGTGGGTACAGGTGGCAGAGAGGGCTTTATATGTGCCGTCGCTGTTCAGGATTAACAGGCCAGGACGGGCGCCGAAGCGGAAGATCTTGCCGCTGTTCGGCTTAAGGTCGCCATGCTTGGCGGCGACAACTTCGTCTCCTCCCAGATCGACCACTACAGGAGGAACGAAGTAGCGCATCACGGGATACAGGAAGGAAGCTAAAGTGGCAAGCACGCCGCCACCGAGAAAGAATCCAATGGCGCGGCGCCGCGAGGTATCGGGTGGGGGTGGCTGTTCAGCGCACATTTACCGCACCCCCGGTTGGAACTGCTCACCAAAAGACTTTGAACGGGTTAAAACTTTAGACACCAAGAGCCAAGACCTCCAATGAGACGTCCACGTTCAAGTGCATCTGGAGCGCTTCCTGGAAGAAACACTCCGCTTGTATGCCGTGAGAAAACCATATCGGTCGCCCAGTATACCGGTCTGTGACGTAAATCACAAAACGAGGAATGAAGAGAGTGGAAAATCCATCTTTAGTGAGGTAAAACACCTCTGGCCGACCCAAAACTCGGAAGGCGAAGGAAATGTGGGCGGACGCACCGCGTGGCGCATCCGCCGCGGGAAAGGGGGGAGGCTTGCCGCAAAGCAGGGCATTTCTGCGGCCTCTGCTCGTGCGGAAAGCCTATTTCTGCAAGGTGCGGACGTAGGCGATAACTGCCTTGATCTGAGCGTCAGTCAGCTTGCCTTTATTGGGGGGCATCTTGTTCTTGCCGTTTGTGACGGAAGCGATCAGTTGAGCGTCAGGGGCCTTGACGATGGCCGGATCCTTGAACGATGCAGCCTTCAGGGCCTTGCCGGCTGGAGAATCGCCGAGGCCGGTCGCGCCGTGGCACATGGCACACTTCGCCTTGTAAATATCTGCTCCGCCGCTTTGCGCAAAAGTGGGAGTGACGATGGATGCTGCAAGAAAAAGGATTGCAACATGACTCAGAGGTGATTTCACAGGTTAACTCCTTTTAACCAGGATTCTGGGTTCGCGTTCCCGGTTCCGCACAAGTATATCCCCGCGAGGTACAAATGGGCCCGTGGGCGATTCGCATAAATCGAGAGCGAGTCGCGACGAAGGCTCGGTTCATCGCCGCTAGAGGCCTGTTTCGCGACCACTCTCATTAACCCTGCCCGCGGACAGTAGGTTGCGCCTTCGAGAGCGCGGCCGCAGCTATTTGTCCGGCAAAATGTCGAAGTCTATGTGTTGAATTACGCCTGTGAAGGGAAACGGGCTCTGGTAATCGCCGAGCGTGAGCTCCGGATGCTACTGGTTGGTCTCGCCGTTGAGAAATCCGTATTAGAGCGTTTCTCTCATAGGTGTACTCCATATCCAGAACAACGAAACCAGGCTCGCGCATCGTCGTGAGTGATCTGTGGGAGCAGATCAGTGATGGCCTGATCG
>DASRLI010000018.1:0-21855 GCA_035648535.1 Occallatibacter sp.
GAGGACCGGGATGGACGAACCTCTTGTGTTCCAGTTGTCCTGCCAAGGGCACGGCTGGGTAGCGAAGTTCGGTTGTGATAACCGCTGAATGCATATAAGCGGGAAGCACGCTCCAAGATGAGATCTCCCTGAAGGGCCCAGAAAGACCATCTGGTTGATAGGCTGGGCGTGAAAGCGCAGCAATGCGTGAAGCTTACCAGTACTAATCGCCCGTTCGGCTTGTCCATAGAATTAACTCCGCGCAGTTCGGCGGATGCTCTTCTAACAAGCCTTGTAAAACCAATCAATTTCGTTGTATTCAGCTCTATTCGAGCAAATATTTTTGGCGCCAGATTGCAATCCGCGTTCCTACTCGGCCCGGGAGAATCCATCCGGGACAAACTAGACGTCGCGGCAGGCTGCGGGCAACCACCCGCCAAGCGCCATCATAAGTTTGCCGGTGACCATACTGCGAGGGATCACCCGTTCCCATCCCGAACACGGAAGTTAAGCCTCGCTGGGCCGATGGTACTGCACGGGCGACTGTGTGGGAGATTAGGTGATCGCCGGCATTAATATCCAACAAAAAAGCCATCCGAAAGGATGGCTTTTTTGCGTTTGGTTCTTAATCCTCCTGTGAGTGGCATTCTGTTTCCTCTTCCTGTAGCGTCTCTCTCCGTCGGCTTGGTACGAAAATCCTAGATCAGAGCCGTCATAGCAAGGTTTATCGTTTGATTTCGGCAGCGCTGCGAAAAGGAAGAGATGTCGACGCGGCGGGCGATCCCGGATTTGCTGAGCCCGGAGTGGCGTACTTCCAGGACTTCACTGGCGTGCTTTGCTGCAGTTGCGGGCCGCCCAAGGCGCTGGCCGTTTTGTCGGGCATGAGCGAGTCCGGCCCGCACACGTTCCCGCTGGATCGCGGGGTTTCAGGTCCACTCGAACGGAAAACTGGGAATCTCTGATGATGGCATGAGATAGAGCGGAGAAGACTGAACTGGCGGCGATCAGGTGTTGCGTTCCCAAGTCCGTTCCACTGTGCTTAAGCAGATCGGCATCAGACGGTCCAGAAACTAGCCAAGACGGTAAAAGTGTTCCCCATCGCTCAGCGCCTGGAACTGGGAAAGCTGGGGTTACATCAGCGAGAGTCGGAAGCCGCGAAGGCGGGCCTCTCAGTTTCTAGCTGCGCCGATGATGAGCAAAAAGACACAGACAACCTTATTACCGATATGGTTGACTGCACAGAAGGGTTGTGGAGGATTGTTTTCTCCGCGGTACTGACCCTGACTGGAGTTTCAAAGATGCGGTCCCTATCGATAGACATATCATCTGGGATAACGAGGGAAATACCAGTAAAATCACTCTCCAACTGCATTCAAACCCCTACCCATTGATTGAAGCCTGTGCTGGGTATCGTCGCCTCGCAATGCAGACACCATGCTTATCGTTCGCTGAATAATATGTAGCCGCTTGTACAGAGGGGCGGTCTTTGATGGTGGGAGAGAGTACCCCCCCATTTGATCATGGCGACCCGCCAAGTGGGGATGCCCAATGCCAACCCGTCGTGGATCGACTGAGGCAACGATGAAACAAATGGCACAAAAGAAGATATCAAGCTCGCCAGCTTCCAACACGCTTCCGAAAGCAGCCACTGGCATCCAAGGTTTGGATGAAATCACGGGGGGAGGGTTGCCACGGGGCCGCTCGACTCTCATCAGTGGCGGTGCCGGTTCTGGAAAGACGCTGTTCGGCCTGGAGTTCCTGGTTCGGGGCGCTACCCAATTCAACGAACCCGGCGTGTTCATATCGTTCGAGGAATCGATCCCCGACCTGGCCAAGAATGTCGCATCGCTGGGGTTCGACCTGGACCGACTGGTGGCGGAAAAGAAGCTGTTCGTCGACCACGTGTCCATCGCACGAAGCGAACTTGGGGAAACCGGTGAGTATGACCTCGAGGGTCTCTTTATTCGAATTGCCGACGCAATTGAGAGGGTGGGGGCGCGGCGAGTCGTCCTGGATACCCTGGAAACGCTCTTCGGCGAATTGCCTAGCCCAGGCATCGTGCGCGCCGAAATCCGCCGCCTATTCGACTGGCTCAAGCAAAAGGGATTGACCTCGATCATTACCGCCGAGCGGGACCAGCCCGACAAGCTGACCAGGCACGGCATAGAGGAGTTCGTCTCGGACTGCGTGATCTTGCTGGACCATCGTATACGGGAGGAGATCTCGACCCGACGCTTGCGCATTGTCAAGTACCGAGGATCGACCCACGGCACAAACGAGTATCCGTTCCTCATCGATGACCAAGGCATTTCAGTCCTGCCCATCTCCTCACTCGGCCTGAACCACGATGCGCCTGACGAGCGAGTCTCGAGCGGCATTTCCCGGTTGGATGGCATGCTGGGAGGCAAGGGCTTTTATCGGGGCAGCAGCATTCTGGCATCCGGCACCGCAGGCACAGGGAAAACAACCATTGCGGCATGTTTCGTGGATGCGGCTTGCCGGCGCGGTGAGCGCGCATTGTTTTTCGCTTTTGAAGAATCCCCCGAGCAGATCCTCCGCAACATGCGTTCGATCGGCATCGACCTTGAGCCATGGGTCAAAAAAGGGCTTCTGCAATTCCATGCGGCGCGTCCCACCTACGGCGGGATCGAGCAGGTCCTGTTGCTGACCCACAAGGGCATCACCAGTTTCAAGCCCAGCGTGGTTGTGGTGGACCCGGTCACCAATCTGCTCATGGTTAGCACCCAGAATGAAGTCCGGTCCATGCTCACGCGGTTGGTCGATTTTCTGAAGACCCAGGGGATCACGTCGATTTTCACGAGTTTGACTGCAGCGGGGGCCCTGGAAGCCAGCGAGGCGGATGTCTCGTCCCTCATGGACACCTGGCTCCTGCTGAAAAACATCGAGGTCGGGGGAGAGCGGAACCGCGCGCTCTACGTGCTGAAATCGAGAGGCATGGAGCATTCCAACCAGATTCGCGAATTCGTGCTCACGGACGACGGCCTTCGCTTGCTGGACGTTTACCTCGGAGCCGAGGGCGTCCTAACCGGTTCCGCTCGCGTCTCCCAGGAAATGCGGGAGAAAGCGGTGGCCACGTTCCGCAGCCAGGAGCTCGAGACCCAACGACGAGAACTGGAGCGCAAGCGTCGCATCTTTGAGGCCCGCATGGTCATGCTCCGTGCGGAGTTTGAAGCGGAGGAGGAAATCATTCAGCAGACCATCTCCGAATCGGAATTACTCGGTGAGGAAGTGGTGCAGGACCGCGGGCAGATGGTGCTGAGCAGGCAAGCGGACACATCCTCCTACAAGAAGGAAGGGCGCGCGAAAATTGCGCCGGTGCGCTGAATGCCGACCACCAAGACAAAGACTCGGGCGCAGGCTGGCAAACCGGATCGCCGGAAACCGGCGGTTTGGAATCTGCGGCTCTACGTGGCCGGTCAGACTCCCAAGTCCATTCGCACCTTTGCCAACCTCAAGGCGATGTGTGAAGAGCACTTGAAGGGCCGCTATG
This sequence comes from Occallatibacter sp., assembly GCA_035648535.1. Lineage (GTDB taxonomy): Bacteria > Acidobacteriota > Terriglobia > Terriglobales > Acidobacteriaceae > Telmatobacter. Next base: position 3,491 of record DASRLI010000018.1, read on the forward strand.
AGATCGAAGTGATCGACCTGAGAAAGAATCCGCAACTGGCTCGCGGCGACCAGATCGTAGCAATTCCGACCCTGGTTAGAAGGCTTCCTCTACCGCTCCGAACGATCATTGGAGACTTGTCCAACAGCATGCTGCTGTTGGTGGGTCTGGATCTGAAAAAGGCAGATTGACCCAGTTCAAGAAGGCCTACATGAAAAAATCCGTGAAAAAAAGCAGCCCAGTACGAAGACGGAAACCCGGATTGGCGGGGGAATTGGAGCTGCCAGGTTCCAATTCTCGCCTGGAAAAGTACGTCTTGTGTTTGTACGTAAGCGGATCCACATCGAAATCGGCGCTGGCTGTGGAGAATATCAAGCGGATTTGTGAACAGCACTTGAAGAGTCGGTACGACTTGGAAGTCGTCGATATTTACCAGCAGCCGAGTCTGGCCAGGGAAGATCAGATTGTGGCGGTGCCCACGCTCATTAAGCGGTCCCCGCTTCCGCTGCGAAGGCTCATTGGGGACCTGTCGGACCTTAAAAAAGTGCTCTTCGGACTGGACTTGGGAATGCGGGAGTAGTAGCGGGTGGAAGGCGGAATTAGATTGGCGGAAAAGAAGATTGTACGCCTCCCCAAAGAAGCGCAAGCTCTATCGCGCCGGGAATTGCTCGCACGCCTGAGCGAAGCCGAGGAAACCCTCCGTGCCGTTCGTTCCGGCGAAGTGGATGCCATTGTCGTGCACGGCCAGGGCGAGGGGAAAGTGTTCACGCTGCAGGGGGCCGATCATACCTACCGTGCTTTCGTGGAGAGGATGAATGAAGGCGCCGCTGTTCTCAGCAGCGACCACACCGTCTTGCACAGCAACGGCCGTTTTGCCCGGTTCCTGGGAAGGAGGCTCCAAAGCGTCATCGGTTCTTCCATGCTGGATTTGGTTTTGCCCGACGATCATCCCAAACTCCGTGGCTTACTTCAGTGCGCGGCCCAAAAGAACTGCCGGGGCGAGATCCGTTTGCAACCGCGCAGAGGCGCTCCTATGTCCGTCCATCTCTCCTTGAATCCTCTCCTTCTGAATAGCACGCAGGCTGTTTGCCTGATTGTTTCGGACCTGTCTGAGATGAAACGCGCCGAGGAGTCGCTCGTCTTGCAAAGAGAACAACTGCGGGCGCTGGCTGAACGTCTGCAGTGGGTACGCGAAGAAGATCGCAAGCACGTCGCTCGTGACCTGCACGATCAAATTGGGCAAATTCTGACCGCGATCAAAATGGATATGACATGGATCACTCGTCATCTGCCGGAGTCGGAAGGCGAGGTGCTCACTCGACTCAGGGAATCGATCCAGTCGATCAACGACGGTGTCAAGGCAGTGAGGACTATCTGCAGCGGGCTGCGTCCTGGAGTGTTAGATGACCTTGGTCTGGCGGCAGCCATTGAGTGGCAGGCGAGTGAGTTTGCTCCTCGCAATGGTATCCAATGCCAGGTCTCTGTACCACCTGTCGATTTGCACTTGGATGGCGACCGGGCAACCGCGGCTTTCCGAATCTTCCAGGAGTGTCTGACCAACGTGGCTCGGCACGCGCAGGCAAAGTCGGTGCGCGTTGCCCTGAGCCAGGAAGATGAGAACATCGTCCTGATTGTGGAGGACGACGGAATAGGCTTCAGTGAATCGAACTTATCGAACTCTCTTGGGTCTTTGGGACTCCTGGGCATGAAAGAACGAGCGCAGTTCTGCGGAGGCGACGTACAGATCTCCAGTTCCCCCGGCAACGGGACAACGGTCACTGTCCGAGTGCCCGTGGACATTCCACGCGCCGAGAGAAGTGAAACACGCATATCTTGATCGCGGATGACCATGACTTCGTATGCCGCAGCCTGAGAGAGATCATGGCCAGTACTCTTGTTGCCCTAGGGCTGCCCGCCGGGTGCCCCATCCTTGCGACGTCCTTGTTGCAAGGGTTGGATAGCACGAACCCCATCCGTCGGGCCTTTCTGATCCCTGCCCCCTGATCCCTGCCCTTTTGCAGAGAATTACCATCCACGGGCGCACACTCGTAAATAGAGGACGCGCTCAATTCTCTGCGTCCCCGGAATGAAGACCATGCGAGAAGTTCGACACATTACCGTCGCCGTCACGCCCGAGCTCTATCTCCAGACGCGGAAGCTAGCGGCCGAAATGGACTCCACCGTAACTGCAATGGTGGCCTATCTGCTCGAGAGATTTCCCTCATATCTAAAGGCCTCAGGCTACTCAGTCACCGTCCCACCAGGCGTCCCCTGTCACCGGGCGCCCAGATCCACGAGCAAGGCCCAGGGCCCGAACTGCCAGGGATGCGGCCGGGACGCAGAACACCCCTCCCCCTCCACGGAGAAAAACGCGAATTCAGACTGTACGGCTGTAAAATCCAGCCAAACCTCTAATCTTTCAGCGACTTCCGAAGCCCAACCCCGCGCCGGTACAGCGCCTGTATGCCAGTACGAGAGCTCTAATTCGAACATTACAAATAATTTACCGGCAGAACCAAAAACGACGTACAGCCGCTGTACGCCAGTATGGGGTAAATGGTTCCGAAGGGTAATTACAAGTAATAAATAGTTTTAAGCCAACGCCTAGCGTGATAGGTCTCCCTATTCCCTAATCTATTCCGTCAGCACGGGCAGTGTCGGCATCTCGCCTTGCGCCTTCGCTTCGGCTACTACTACTTCCAAGAGGGCGAGTACTTCGGCGACTGTCATGGTGTAGATTTCGCGGCGCGAATCGTAGCCTTCTTCGACCAGTTGCTTGAGGTAGCGGCCGGCGATCTGCGCGGCTATCTGGTCGGTGATGACCTTGCCGGTGCGCTGCTTCTGTTCCACCCATGCAGTGCAGGGCAGGGCAATCCACATGGGGCGACCGTTGACGTCGAATCGGACATCGACGGCGTCGGCGTGGCGGGTGGCGATGGCCACCATGGTGCCCTTCCAGCGGCAGTGCAGGTCCTCGCCGCTCCAGCGGTCGTTTACGTGGAAATCTTCGTACATACGTCAAGCCTATCGTTCCGGGTGTAGAAGGGCAAGCGGATAGGGCAGGCTTGTTTTGCGTTCCGTTGCGTTTCAGGCCGACGAGCGAACTGGAGGCGGGGTGTCTGAAACGATTCTCTCAGCGTGGGGTCTGTTCCTGCGCGCGGGTTTGCCGATGAACCTGAAGAGGGGAGACCAACCATGCAGGTCACAGTCACTGTCTCCGATGTCATTGTCCGCGAGGCCGGGGTTCGCGGGCTCCCAGTTATTGACTTTGTCGAGTCGCTGATCGACAAGGGGATGAGTGCAGCCCAGGGGCGTCCGGTGCTGGACAGCGCCATGGAGCGGATTCGCGCACTGCGCGCGGCTTCTGTGGGGAGCAAGAATCATGAATGGGCGCATCCATGTGCTGACGCCCTGGACTCAGCTGGCGGGTTAGATTGATAAAGCTCCCGCAAGAGGGAACGGGGTCGATTGTTCTGCAAGTTGAGCGATCTAAATGGAAAGCCGGGGGGTATGGACCTAATGCAGCAAGTTAGCCTCCGCTCAAGCGGGGTTAGCGAGTCAGCAAGTCAGCTGGTGACGCTGGACAGTGGGGCCGGCCGGTGGACGCTGCTCTTCGCGCGCTGATAGACTAATAGGGTTGCAGTCGTAGTGCCTCTACCGGTTTGGACCCCGCCTGCAAGTCGTCAGATCAAGACTGACAAGAAGGACAAGAAAAGACTCAGTGGATACTCAAACACGTCACGCACTTAAGAAAGACAGTTTTGCCCAGGCTGCTGCGTCTAGCGCCAGTTGGGTCAGCGGTCACCGCTCCGGCGTTATGCGCTGGGTTATCGGTGGCGCCGTGGTACTTGTTCTGATTGCCGGCGCACTGATTTTCTGGACCCTGCGGTCGACCGCAGCCGACACCGCTCTGGGCGCCGCCATGGATACCTACAATGCTCCGCTTGCGCAGCCCGGACTTCCGGCTGGAGCCGGCATTTACTCAACAGCCGCCGATCGCACCAAGGCCGCCAACACGCAGTTTTCTGCCGTAGCTCAGCAGTACGGCTGGTTGCCGCAGGGCAGCAAGGCCCGCTATTTTGCCGGCATTACGGCCGAGGAAATGGGCCAGAACGCCACCGCCGAAACTGAGCTGAAGGCCGCCTCTGGCGCCTGGGACCGCGATCTCTCCAACCTGGCCAAACTTGCGCTTGCAGGGCTTTATCGTCAGACCGCTCGCGATCCTCAGGCCATTGATCTCTACAACGCCCTGATTGCCAAGCCATCGGACACGGTTTCTGCCGCAGTGGCGCAACTTGATCTGGCCGACCTGTATGCCGCCGAAGGCAAGCAGGACCAGGCCCGCGCACTGTGGGCCCGGGTGAAGGATGCGGACAAGGATGGCGCCGCCGGCTCCATTGCCGCGCAAAAGCTTGGCGCCAAGCAGTAAAGGCGAACGGTCAGCATAATAGACTCGCGGAGCCGGTGGTTCCGCGAGTTTTTCATTTGCGGGGCCTCGAACAATAGGCCGCAGATTCGAGCATTTTTCTGGCCGCCTGCGTCTGGTGATGTATGAGCACCAGCCAGGCAATTTACGCAGGTTGGATGGAGATTCCGAACAGCGCGGTGGACGAACTGGCTCGCACTCAGGCAGAGGAAGCGACTCTTGCGGCGCTGGTGAGCCAGTACTCAGGCACTCTGTATCGCGTGGCCTACTCCGTCCTGCGCAACCCATCTGACGCCGAAGATGCAGTGCAGGAGGCGTTTTTGCGTGTCCTGCGCCATCGCGACACTTTGGACGAAGTGCGCGACCAGCGGGTGTGGCTAATCCGCATTGTTTGGAATATTGTGCTGGACCGCAAACGTCGCGCGAAGACCAGGCCGGAGACCGACGACGTGGCCGAACTGGCCCGCGTGCTGCCATGCGGCGGGCTTTCCGCCGAGCAGATCGCCTCCGCCGCCCAGCACCACGCGCACGTTCTCTCCTGTGTGGGGAAGCTGCCTGCCAAGGAGCGCGAGGTGCTGCATTTATCAGCATTCGAAGAGCTCACCGGCGTGGAGATCGCCCAGGTACTGGGTATCACCGAGTCGAGCGTGCGATCCCGGCTGTTTCGCGCCCGCAATCTAATGGCTGACCTGCTCAATCACTCAAGGAGTCTGCGATGAATTCACCCTCACAGAATGCATCCGCTCACAATTCGATTTCCGGTGTTGCCGCTGGGGATGTTTCCAGTCCCGCCGAAACCACTTTGCGCCTGATCGCCAAGCTTCCCGCTCCGGAGGGCATTGAAGACCGTGTAATGGCAGGCGTGAAAGCTGCGCCGCGGGGCGCACGGGTTCTCCATTGGCCGGAGGTGCTGCAGCCGGCCGGTGGCTGGATGCGCGGTGCGGCCGCAGCTGCCATTGTGTTTGTTGTTGCCGGAGGCGGATGGGGGATCTACACGCACGTACAGCCGACTCAGCCGGCCAGGGTTATTGCGTTGCCGCCGCGAGCGGGCGGGGCCGGAGGGTTCTCGAGCGCCGGCGCGATGCGGACTCCGCAGACGTTGAACGGGCCGGTTGTTGGGCAGCCGACGACGGCTAAGGACGGCACGGCTCAGCCGGTTGAGGTGAAGCCGGTGAAGAAGGCTACGGCGCCGATGAAGCACGGCCGGCTGCGGGCGGTTGCGCGGGGTTCGGCGTCCGGCCAGCCCGGTGTGTCGGCAGTGAAGTAGGGGCAGATCATCGACAGCGAAGTTTACGCGTCCCTCACGACTGCACGGATTACCATGCCGAGCAGGGCGAGCACAACGGCGCCCCAGAACGCTGGGCCGAAACCGTAGACACGGAACCCAGGTACGATGGCCGAGGCTATCAGGATCATGATTCCGTTGATCACCAGGAGAAACAGGCCCAGCGTGAGAATGCTCAGCGGGAACGTAATGATCTTGAGGAGCAGGCCGACGGTTGCATTCAGCAGACCGATTACCAGCGACGCGATCAGCGCGGGCCAGAGCCCGAGGACATGAAAGCCGGGCACGATCCGGGAAACAATCAGCAGCGCAACCGCACTCAACACCCATTGAAGCAACAATGCCATTGTCTTCTCCTTGATTTGGTTTGAGGGGCCTTCCGCATTTGGGCTGTCTTCTGCGGTTGGATGCAGCCCACCGACTTACGGTATAGCAATTACGGTATAGCATGGCGGGGAAAGATGTTGCGGGTGATTTCTCAAGAGGCGGCGACCTTTTCCGGATGAGCGTGGTCCAACAAGAGCTATGCGGACGGAGTCTGGACAGAGTTCCGGGCGAACTGTGGCGCTTTTCACAAATGAATCCAAAGGAACCGGCTTGATACATTTTGAACGGATAGCCCGGATGCTCAGCCTGCTTTTGCTGCTGACGCTGCCGTTGGGAGCGCGGGCCCAGCAGCAACCCAATGCACCGCTGCCCGATATTCGCCAGCTGATGAACGAGGTTCAGGCGCACCAAAAGCAGCTTGAAAAAGTGCGCGAGAACTACACCTACAGTTCCTTACAGACGACGCAGGATATCGACCAGAACGGCAAGGTGACGAAGACAGAGAGCGTGGAGGGCGAGGATTTTTTCGTCAACGGCCACGTGATCGAACGCAACGTGAAGAAGAACGGTCAGCCGCTCAGCGGTCACGACGAGCAAAAGGAGACCGAGCGCGTAACAAAGCTGGTGGAGAAGGCGGAGAAGACGCCGCCCGATCAGCCGCTCCAGGGTCAGACAATCAGCATCAGTCGTGTGCTCGAGATCATGGAGGTGCGCAATCCCCGGCGGGAGAACTATCGCGGCAGGCAAACTATCGTGTTCGATTTTATTGGGCGTAAAGACGCCAAGACGCACGGGCTTGTGGAAGACGCCTCGAAGAAGCTTCAAGGGACGATCTGGATCGATGAGGTGGACCGGCAGGTGGCGCACATTGAGGTCATCTTCAATGACAACTTCCGGATCGCGGGCGGGCTGTTTGCCAGCGTGCAGAAGGGCACCAACTTTCGCTTCGACCAGGCGGCTGTCACGGATGGCCTCTGGCTTCCAACGGGCGCCGAAGGCACAATGCAGGCGCGCGTGTTAATGGTCAAGAATCTGCGACAGCACTTTACCGAGCGCGTGTACGACTACAAGCGATTCAGCGTAGAAACGCAGCAGCCAAGGGACGCCAAGATTGTGCCGGTGAAGAAGCCGTAAGGGGTGGCCTCGTCCGTTAAAGTGGAATCATGTTTGCGCGTCGTTTTTCCGTTCAGCGTATCGACTCCGCAGGCGCGCTGCATCCCTGCCCGATCCATTGGATTGACAACTTCGCGATGCGGAACTTTACCAACGATGCGGTTTTTGACGATACGCTTCCGGCAGGCGATGGACTGCTGGAGGCGGGGAACCGCGTGCCTCTGGATCGGCTGCGGCCGGCGATGGAAGATTGGTTTCGCCGCAAGGGGTACCTGAAGGCGGATGAACGGCTTGAGGTTTTGGAGATAGGCCGGGCTGGGGATTGAACCCGAGCTGCTTTAGCGGGTTTCAAAGATGGCCGAGGGGCTGTAATCCCGCAGGGGCCCTTATTGATTTTGCAACTCTTGCGGCACGGCTGAAGCCGTGCCCTTTCAAAACATCAGATTATTCGCAGGCGCTCAAAGATCCCGGACCTTTAAATAGATCCTTTTTTACCCGCGCCGGGCGCGAACAGCGGCGGCGAGTTCGGCGAGGAGCGCTCGCGTTTCGGCCCAGTCGATGCAGCCGTCGGTGATGCTCTGCCCATATACAAGCGGCTGGCCGGGGACAAGGGGCTGCGATCCGGCCACCAGGTTGCTCTCGATCATTACGCCGATGATGCGGCGGTCTCCGGCGGCAATCTGGCTGGCTACATCGTGGCCTACGATCGGCTGGCGGCGATAGTCCTTGCTGCTGTTGGCGTGGCTGAAGTCGATCATGATGCGCGGCGCGATGCCGGCCTTCTCCATCTTTGCCGCGGTGTCGGCTACGCAGTCGGCCGTGTAGTTCACGGTCTTGCGGCCGCCGCGCAGAATGATGTGGCAATCGGGATTGCCGGTGGTGACGAAGATTGCCGATTGACCGTGCTTGGTGTGTCCGAGAAAAGTGTGCGAGTGTGCCGCGGAAAGAATGGCGTCGATGGCTACCTGCACGTCGCCCGAGGTCGCATTCTTGAAGCCCACGGGGCAGGAAACGCCTGAGACCAGTTGGCGATGGACCTGGCTCTCGGTGGTACGCGCCCCGATAGCGCCCCAACTCACGAGGCCGGCGATGTACTGCGGTGAAATCATGTCGAGGAATTCGGTTCCGGTGGGCACGCTCATCTCGGCCAGGTCAAGGAGCAGGTGCCGCGCCTGGCGCAGGCCGTCGTTGATTTTGTACGACTGATCGAGATAAGGGTCGTTGATGAGGCCCTTCCACCCGATGGTGGTGCGCGGCTTTTCGAAGTACACGCGCATGACGATGCGCAGGTCGGCGGAAAACTCGGCAATGGCATTGTTCAGCAGCGCGCCGTACTCGCGCGCGGCGGCGGTGTCGTGGATAGAGCATGGCCCCACCAGAACCAGCAGTCTGGAATCGCGCCCGCCCAGGATTTCGTTGATCTCGTTGCGGGTAGTGAATATGGTTTCCGAGGCGGCCTCGGAGACGGGAAACTCTTCCTCGAGGAATACAGGCGGAAGAACCACCTTGGTCCATTGAATATGAATATCTTCAGTTGTGCGAAGCATGGCTCTTTCCTGGCGCGTTGTGGCCCGTTGGGGGAAATCGTACTGGCGGTTCAGTTGAGAACGCCCCTCTATAAAATCTATCAGCCTGCTGTGCGATGGGGGTAGCTGGGGGTATTGGGCATCGATTCCGGGAAGAACTCAGCCGAATGATTCCAACGCTAGAGCCCAGACCGATTTTGTTGGCTTCATGCGGAGCTTGAACCCCTCGCATCCCTCCGGTTCGAGTTCTTCCGCAGCTAGGAACCCCGTGCATTTCCCGGAGTTGAGTTCTCGCGCAAGGCAGCCGGGCAGCGGCGAGAATCGCCGTCAAAATATGTGGATGTGATGCTTTGGCGCGGAGCCCTGGCCGATGTACTCCTTGCCCTTGTCCACTGTCGAGACGTCACCGTATTGGTGAGTCTCTTTCGCGTTGGTTTCTGAATTGTTGAAGGTGAAAGAAGTATCCGAGAGCTTGTCCACGGTGCCGGTACACTCAGTGTTGTTGTTGAACTCAAGATGCAGAAGGGTGCCGGCCTTGAATCGGGCCAATTTTTTCCCGATCTTCTGTGCGTGCTTGTCTGCTTTTGACCCGGACTTAGCCTGACACACGGGCACACAGACTATCAGTGCCAAAGCCACCGCCAGAGTAACCATCGCTTTGCCGCCGAAAATTGCTTTCATAAACGCCTCCAGAAAAGTGATTAGTGATGCGCCTTGTTTCCCTTCTTACTGTTCGTAACGCTTTTCGCCCGCCTGCAGTGCTACTGCCAGCCGGTTCTGCGGGGGCGGCAGCGGACACGTTGCGTAAACCGTATAGGCGCAAGGCGGATTCTCCAGCCGGTTGAAGTCAAGTGTCAAGCTGCCGGGCTGGTCAAGCCCATGGTCCGGCAAGCCGGTGTGCAGAAATCGTCCGCCTCCGTAGGTCGTGGTGGAACTGGTTTCGTCTCTCAGAATGAAAAACAGCGTCTTGGCCGAAGGGTCTTCGAGCACCGGCTCCAGGTGAAGGATCTTGCCGTCAAGCAGGAACATGGCCAGCCCCGGCGCGGGGAGCTTGAGCGTAGTACCGATCACGGTGGGAATCTCCTCCACCAGCGGCGGCTTGAAGGGGACCCACCGCGCAGTTACCCGGTACTGCGAATCAGGTGCGTACCAATTGAGGCCGTGAAAGCTCGCGCGCGCCGGCGAATTCGCATCCTTGATGCGCAGCACGTAACGGTCGCCTCGCTTGAGCACCACCAGCGACAGATCGTGCCAGGCAATTGCCGAGGGATTCACATTGTCCACTTTCAATGTGCCTTCCCGGGCTGGTTTGCCGTCGATTGTGAGTTCAGGAGGAAACCCGCCGGAAGGCGCAAGCAGCTGGACAATGCTGGTGGCCGGAGGGGCGGAGTTCGAAGGCTTGGTATTTGAGGTCTGGCCAATGACTGTCAGCAGCCCAAGGTGCTCGGGGGTCTGGCCGTGCAATCGAATCTGGTTGTCAGCGGCCGAGCCAACTGAGTTGATGCCGGGTTTGAGCCATTCAAGTCCAGCGAGCGTCAGCCAACTGTCCGGCGCCGCGATTTCTTTCGCCCGCTGTGACCGCCAATCGCCAAGGTCCTGCTGCCATGGCGTCGATTCCGTTGCGCTGGGGGCGGAGGCGGTCTGGGCCCCAGCGCTCCTGCCGGCCAGGGACAGGCATCCGCCAGCAAATGCAAGCGCCAACGCGAATGCGGATAGACGGGCAAAGCCGCGCATCATAAGTGCAACTCCTCTTCAGCTTTTTAAGACTCCCTGCTGGTGTGGAAACAGCCATCTGAAATAAGGGAACCCCAGTGCGCGAAACATAGAGCTCGCGGTGCGCACAACCATCTTCCTCCATTCACCGCTTAAGGGCAACGAAACTAAGGTGGTATCGGGTGGCAGCTCCCGGATATTCATGCGGAAGGCCTTGGTGGTGAATCATCGTTCCGTATATGTCTAAGCAAGTGCCACCGGCGACACCCGAACTGGCCGCCCTTACCTTGACATTGCCATTCGAGCCTACCTACAATCAAATAGGGGTACTGTATCTTTTCCTGTAATAAGTGCAGAGGGAATAAGCACTTAGCAGGCAAACGTCAGGGTTCCGCCGCGGCCGGGGACAGGGGTTGAAGCCGTGTACTAACCAGGACCGAGAGCAGGGAAGATGCCAGATCTACGCCTCAGTCCGCGCGAGCGGCTGGTGCTGACCGCGATCATCGAAATGTATATTGCCACAGGCGAACCGGTGGCATCGCAGGCACTTGCCCGATTCTTCGCCGACCGCGAGGGCCTGAGTTCTGCCACCTTGCGCAACGTGATGGCTGTGCTTGGCGAGGCAGGCTTGCTGGAGCAGCCCCACACCTCCGCCGGGCGTATTCCCACGGCTTCTGCATTCCGCTACCACGTTGAGCAGATTACCCAGTCCGGCCAGCTTGCAGCGGGCCAGCAGGTTACCAATACCAATCCTTCGGGCACGTCACCGCTGAGCGACGCGCGCCGTGGTCAGATTGAGGAGAGCTTCTCCGGCGTCACCAGCAGCCATGAATACCTGGAGCGCACGTCCCATGTGCTGGCGCTGATTTCGAGCGGGCTGGGCATCGCTCTTGCCTGCTCCACCGAGGGGCAGGTGCTGGAGCACATTCACTTTTCTCGCCTTTCGACGGGTCGGGTACTGGCGGTGCTGGTGACCCAGGCCGGAGCAGTGCAGGATCGTGTGCTCGTCCTGGACAAGGAACTTACGCACCTGGAGCTCGAAACCGCCGCCAGGTACCTGAACGAGAACTTCCGCGGCTGGCCGATTGAGCGGATTCGGGCGGAGGTTGCACGCCGTGCGGACGTTGAACGCGAGGCTTATCGCGAGATGCTGGCCTCCATTGAGGAACTTTGCCGCAAGGGTGCGCTGGCCGCCGGAGAGAGCGGCCCAACACTCTTTGTTGACGGCATTGCCAACCTTATTTCCAGCGAATTGGACCGCGAGCGGCTGCGGCAGATGCTGCTTGCCCTGGAAGCCAAACAGCGGCTGGTGGAGTTGCTCAACGCCTATGTCGATGGCCGGCAGCAGGAGGTTCGGGTGGTGGTTGGACTCGACGAAGCCTCTCCAGCCATGCAGGATCTGGTGCTCATTGGCGCCCCGGCGCGGCTGGGCGGGACTAACCTTGGCACTGTCGCCGTTATCGCACCCACGCGCATCCAATATCAGGAGATGATTCAGGCCGTGAGGTACATCGCGCGGCTCTCCGAGCGTCTCCTCGAAATTCCCGCCGATTAGACAGGTTCCGGCGACTTCCGATTGAGGTTGGTGTCGTTCCGGGACAGGTCTGCGACCTGCGGCGGACACGGTGGCCCTGAAGAAAATACAATGGAATCAGGCGCTGCCGATTTCTTGAGACAATGAAAAGAGATATGCAGAAGCAGGAGACAGATTTGACGGAGTTGGAACCCCTTGAAATCAGTTCCGGGACCGCGCAAGGCGGCCCGGCGGAAGAAGCTACGCAGGACGCCGCGACAGGCGGCGAGAGTTCCACGGGCTCGGCTGAGCCGGTTGGGGCAGGCGAGCCTGTTCCCCGCGCGGAATTTGAGCAGTTGAAAGCGGAGCGCGACCAGTTGCTTGACCGCATCGCCCGGCTGCAGGCGGAGTTTGAAAACGCCCGCAAACGCGCCGAGCGCGAGCGTCTGGAATTTCGCGACTACGCCACCGGAAATGTGGTTGAGCAGTTTTTGCCGGTGCTGGACAACTTTGAACTGGCGCTGAAATCGACCGGCACGGCTCACCAGTTGCGCTCCGGTGTTCAGCTCATTGTGAAGCAGATGGAAGATGTTCTGAAGCAGCTGCAGGTGCTACCGGTTCCAGCCGTGGGTGAAGAATTCGATCCACGCGTTCACGAGGCGTTGGGCTCAGTGGAGCGCGATGACCTGCCGGACCAGCATGTGGCGGAGGAGATTCGCCGCGGATACAAGTTGCGCGAGCGGCTGCTGCGTCCCGCGATGGTGCGCGTGGCACATAATCCGAAACAGACAAGTGAATGAGATCCCGCAGAAGACGAGCGAGTGAGATTGAATCGCAGACGAGAGAATGAGTTCAAATACTAGAGTGAGCAAAGCAGATTATTACGAGCTTCTCGGCGTATCCCGCGATGTAAGCGACCAGGAATTGAAGAGCGCGTATCGCAAGCAGGCGCTCAAGTACCATCCTGACCGCAACCCCGGCGACCACACGGCCGAGGAAAAGTTCAAGCAGGCCAGCGAAGCCTACCAGGTGCTGAGCGACGCCGACAAGCGTGCGGCCTACGACCGCTATGGTCATGCGGGCTTGGGCGGGCAGGGCTTTGGTGCGGGCGGCCCCTTTGCCGGTGGCGTAGATATCGGCGACATCTTCGGCGACCTGTTCGGCGAGATGTTCTCAATGGGCGGCAACCAGCAACGCGGTTCGCGTCAACAGCGCGGCGATGACTTGCGCTTCGACATGACCATCAACTTCGAGGATGCATTTTTTGGCACCGAGACCGAAGTAAAGATTCGCCGCCTCGAGACATGCGCGGCGTGCAAGGGCCGCGGCAGCGCATCGGGTCGCGGGCCTACGGTTTGCAGCCAGTGCCAAGGGCGCGGCCAGCTTCGCTATCAGCAGGGCTTCTTCTCAGTTGCCCGCACCTGCGGCGCATGCGGCGGCCTGGGTTCGGTGATCAGCGATCCCTGTATGGCTTGCCGCGGCGAGACGCGCGCTACCAACGAATTCAAACTCACCGTCAAGATCCCGCCGGGCGTGGAAGATGGAACCCGCATCCGCTATGCAGGCGAAGGCGACGCGGGGCGCGGCGGCGGTCCCAAGGGCGATTTGTATGTGGTGCTTTCTGTTCGTCCGCACGACTTTTTCGAACGGCACGGGCACGACCTGCACTGCATCATCCCGGTAAGCTTTCCGCAGGCGGCGCTGGGCGCGGAGTTCGAGATTCCAGGCATTGACGGGCCGGTGATCGTGAAGATTCCCGAGGGCACGCAGAGCGGGAGGGAAGTGAAGGTGCGCGGACGGGGCGTTCCGTACCTGAACGAAAAAGGCCGCGGCGATTTGATCGTCAGGGTGATTGTCCAAATTCCCAGGAAGTTGAGCCGCGCCCAACGCGAGCTGGTGAGCAAGTTGTCAGAGACCATGACCGTGGACAACAATCCCACTTCGCCTGGGCTGATTGAGAAGATGAAGGACCTGTTCAGCTAGGAGCAGGTCCCGGTAACTCCCAAGACAATTCGCTTTCCTCAAGATGCGGTCGCGTCGTCGCCCGGTGCGCGGCTGTGTGCATCGTTGTACACTGTTTGCAAATCAATTCCTTTGAAGAACGGTGCAGTCAAGCCATTCTGCGGGAAAGGCGGAGTCGTTATGATTTCACGGCGAAACATTCTTAAGGTGTTAGGCACGCTGCCGGCAGCGGGGTACCTCGCGACGAATCGAACGGTGTGGGCTGAAACAGCAACGCCGAGACTTCCAAAGCGGTTGTTGGGGCGGACGGGCAGGTGGGTGACGCCCCTGGCGCTGGGCGGGCAGGCGTCGATGCAGTGGACGGCGCCGGGCATCGATGCCCCGGACATTATTGTGCGCGCCGTGCAACTGGGCGTGAACTATCTGGACTCGGCCAATGTGTATGGCCCGAGCCAGGTGAATTATGGAGAGGCGTTTCGGCGCATCCACCTGGCACCGGGAGCGGCGGAATACAACGCGCCGCTGCGGGAGAGTTTGTACATTGCTAGCAAAACGCGCGAGAGATTCGGGCTGGGACCGTCAAGTCCGGCAGCGCAGACACCGGGCGCGACGGCGGTAACCGACATCAAGCGCACGCTGACTCAAATATTTGGCGACGGGAAGGGATACATTCCGGAAGGCGCATACCTAGACGCGATACAGATGCACGCCATCCAAACGATCGATGACGTAGATCAGCTCTACATGGGTATGGCAGAGCGTGGCTCAAAGATGCCAGAGCGCATTGGAGCCATTGCGGCCGCGCTCGATTATCGCGACGGAACGAACTATACCGGGCTGAATCCCGAGCATAAGCAGTATGTACGGCACGTCGGGGTAACCGGGCACATGAGTTCTCCCGTGCTAATGGAAGTGCTGCGGCGCGACATGGGCAACAACCTGGACACGCTACTGGTGGCGTTAAATGCGAATGACAAGCTCTACACCTCGCATGAATACAACGTGCTCCAACTGGCTGTGGGACGCGGCATGGGCGTGATCGCGATGAAGCTGTTTGCCGATGGCGTGTTCTACGGCAAGGATCCGCACTTCTCGAAGGTTCCTGCCGACGTGATTCACTCAGTGGGCAAGCCGGACGCCGTGAACTATCAGGACCTGGTGCGGTATTCGTTGTCGATGCCGGGTGTGTCGTGTGCGGTGACGGGCATTGGACACATCGATCGGGAAAAGCCAGAGAACGATCAACTGGTGGCGAACCTGGCGGCGGCGACGCAGGATCCTGCTTCGCCGGCGGAGCGGCGGAGGATTGAGCGCGAGATGGCGCAACGCTATGGCGCGAAGACCAACTACTTCCAGCTTGAGCAAACGGGGCTGGTGCAGCCGACAGAGACGAAGGTGGAGAAAGTTGCCGGGAGCGACCAGGTGACGGTGCGGTGGAATACCGCAATCGCAGCGGCGAAGCCGATTGGCGCTTACGAGATTCGGAGCGGGGATCGGCTGCTGCTGTCGGTGCCGTACCGGCCGCAGCTTACGCCGGAGCCGCTGTGGGCGAGCGTACCCGCTGCTGCGGTTGGTGACGGCAAGGTGATGGTAACGGCGAAAGAGGTTTGAAGTATTGGAGGGGGGATTCCTTTTGTGGCTTTGGAGTCCTCCTCCTTAGGCTCGAGTTTCTGGGACCAGCGATACCGGTGTTAGGCCCCGAACTGGCGCAGATGATGGTCGAGATGTTTGTACTGCAGGATCGCCCATTCATCCGGCGTGAGCCGCCCAAAGAACGTATGGGGATGGGTTGTGCAACCCTTCAGACCGCCTGCGGCAAACTTGTCGACCAGCGTACACAATCGCTTTTGTTCCGGTGCTAGATCTCGGTCGTCCGTCACGATTAGAGTCTTTGCCGTTGGCGAGTTCCGGCGCATTGGTTGGTCATCCCCGAGTACCTTTCCCTTGATCATCCGCCCAATGATGCTCCCGATGAACATCCGCGGCGGGAAACTGTCACCCACAGCCCACTCCATGGCCGCTGAACAGTGCGCGAGCGCCTGCGATGCAGTCATGGTGCCCCACTGCCGCTCGTTCCCGGGGCCGAGCCCCGATATGCGTTGCTTCACTTCTCCGACCGTTGTTGCTTCGAATAGGTTCTTCATGCAGAAAGTCTCCACCAAACAACCGCGCAGAATCAAGGGGGTAGTGGATCTTGAGCCTGCGAAGGACAAGCGGGTGATTCAGGAATGATTCGCTGGCCGGAATGATCGGCGGGCAAAACGCTCGTTCCTATACCATGGGTGTGCGCGGAATCGAATTGCGCTGAGCCATCCCCAGGATTTTGCAGAAGGAGTATTCATGCGTCGCCGATCTTTTGTTGCTGCACTTCCGCTGGCTGCGGCTGGTACACTTAGCGGTCTTCACGCCGAGGCTTCAGGACAGGAAGGGGCTGCGATGCGGAAAGCCGATTCGGAAACGCCTTTACCGAAATTTCAGCCTGCGGATGCGGAGCGTTTCTTACGGCCTGACGTTCACGCGGGAGACCGGCCATCGGGAGCCAGCTTTGCGAGCCGTTCGGCGGCGATGGGACGCTCGGGAGCGGCGGGGACGGCTCATCCGCTGGCCACGCTGATGGCGATCGAGATGCTGAGGCGCGGCGGGTCTGCCGCGGATGCGGCGGTTGCGGCGAATGCCTGCCTGGGATTTCTGGAGCCGACGAGTTGCGGGCTGGGCGGGGATTGCTACGCGATGGTGTGGGATCCCAAGCTGAGCAAGGTGGTGGGGCTGGCGGGATCGGGACGTTCGCCGAAGTCGCTGAGTCTGGAGACGGTGCGGCAGCGGGCAGGAAATGGCGTGATTCCGAAATTTGGTGCGGTGTCTATTTCGACGCCCGGTGCGCTGGATGCGTGGTGGACGCTGCACCAGCGCTATGGGCGGCTGAAGTGGGCGGAGGTGCTGGAGCCCGCTATTCATCTTTGCGAGTCGGGCGTGCCGGTGCCGCAGATTATTGGCTTTTATATAAAGCGCAACCTGGCGGCGTTTGTTAAGCCGGGATCGGGCGTGGAGGAGACAGCGAATGCGGTGCACACATTTGCGCCGGGAGGCAGCGCGCCGAGCGAGGGCGATGTGTTTCGCAATCCTGACCTGGCGCGCACTTATCGCATGATTGCCGAGGGCGGGCGCGATACTTACTATGACGGGCCAATCGCGAAGACCATTGAGGAGTATTTCAAGCGGATCGGCGGATGGTTGCAAGTGAGCGATCTGCGCGAGCAGCATGCGGAGTGGAATGAGCCGCTGGTGACCAAGTATCGCGGCGTGGATGTTTATGGGATGGCCGCGAATACGCAGGGACTCGCGACGTTGCAGATTCTGAATATTCTGGAGAACTTCGATTTGCGGGAGATGGGCTTTCAGTCTGCGGCGTCGATTCATGCGCAGGTGGAGGCCAAGCGGCTGGCTTACGAGGATCGCGGGCGTTACTATGCCGATCCACACTTTGCGAAGATTCCGATTGAGTGGCTGAACTCGAAGGAGTATGCGGCTGAGAGGACGAAGCTGATTCGACAGGACAGGATATTGACGCCGGTGCATCCGGGGCAGGCGCCGAGCCACGGAGACACTACGTATTTCACAGTAGCGGATGCGGACGGCATGATGATCTCGATGATCCAGTCGAACTTTCGCGGGCTTGGATCGGGGCTGGTGGCCGACGGGCTCGGGTTCATGTTCCAGGATCGCGGAGAGCTGTTTTCGCTGCAGGACGGACATCCGAATATCTACGCAGCGGGGAAGCGGCCGTTTCAGACGATCATTCCCGGATTTGCAACGCGGGATGGGAAGCCGTGGATGTCGTTTGGCGTGATGGGCGGCGATATGCAGCCGCAAGGGCAGTCGCAGATCATTATCAACCGCGTGGATTACGGGTTGGATATTCAGGCGGCGGGAGACAGTCCGCGGTGGCATCACGAGGGGTCATCGCAGACGATGGGTGAGGATACGGCTGGGTTGGGACCGATGGGCGTGCTTCGGTTGGAGGCAGGGGTGCCGGAGGCGTCACGACGCGCGCTTGCGGAGCTTGGCTGGCCGTTGGAAACTTCTGACGGCGGGTTCGGGCGGTACGAGTGCATCGAGCACCGGATGAGTGGGGCGGATCGGTTCTATTCCGCAGCGAGCGAAATGCGGGCGGATGGGGTGGCGCTGGCTTATTGAAGCTGAATTTGGGTCGGAGAGAGCAACCAGAATGAGCGTTGTGGTATCCCACCCTTGCGATAGAAGAAAGTCGCAAGGATGGGGCACGGGACTGATGTGGAATCCCAGGCTCCAATAGCGAGTCGTTGGATTCCACCATCGCTGATTGATTGTCGACTTTATCTTTTCTGCACAGGGGCCCTTTCGCGCTAGGATGAGTGCGTCTCACTTTCTCTCATTCCCGTGAACGCTCACGCCAGACCTCTCGTTTCTTCCCAGGCAGCGATGGCTCGTCGCTGGAGGCCCGGGGTTGTGTTCGGTTCCGTGGCTGCGCTTCTGGCGCTGCTT
>DASRLI010000019.1:0-5068 GCA_035648535.1 Occallatibacter sp.
CGCGCGGCGCATTGGACGGCGGCGAATGGGGTGAGCGCGGGAAAGAAGAGCCTGCAGATTACTTATATTTTTACTTGCCCTTGGTCTTGGCTTTCTGAGCGGCCCAGCGCTTGCGCTGCGCGTCGGCAATGCGCTTGCGCGCTTCGGGGCTCATTACGCGCTTCTTCCTTCTCTTGGCCTTGGCAGGCGCCTTTTTGGCTTCAGGTTGAATTGCCTTGACAGTAACTGTGCCGAGGTTAGCCAGCAGCGATCTTGCTTGCGTCAGGCGTGCGATTTCTGCGTCAATTTGTGCGAGGATGGAGTCAATAGCCATAAGTCAAGCATAACTTAGAATTCCGTTTTTGCACAGTTTGGCATGTGACTAATGGCTTGAAGAAGATTTCATTAGTCCGCTAGATAGTTTTCTACCTGAGAGTTACTTTCGAGATGGATATCTGCTGTCTCCCACCCTTTGTGCAAAAGGCGCACAAAGGATGGGGCACCCATACATGGATGAGGGAACAGAAAAGCCACTCGGTTGAGGTTCGTGCTATCCCACCCAAAGTCGTGTGAACACTGAAATCAAAAATGCTCTCGTGATTGCGCAATTCAATCGGGCTTGCCTACAGTCATTTCTTTATATGCTTTTTGCAGCACATAGAACGCCTGCTTTTTCTGACCCTGGTCGGAGATAAGTCCCTTGCGGTTGAACCCATCCTGAATGCCTGCAAGCGGTCTGTTGGGAGAGCGAAAATCCATAAGGATCCACGGACTCATTCCTCTAAGTTGAGGGATCCTGTTCAACATACCCAATTGGTGACGATAGATGTTGGCTTGATACTCCTCGGTCCAGCGATCATTGGGGCCGCCGTGCAGGCCGGCCTTGGCGTCACCACCAAGCTCGCTCATGATCATTGGTTTCTGGTAGGTTATGCGCCACTGAGTTATATCGGCAGTCTCAGGCTTCTGCTCGTACCAGCCGATGTATTCGTTGGTGCCGATTACATCGAGTGCTTTGCCCAGCGGATCGTCAACGATTTTTGTGGTACCTTCCGCACGCACCAGCAGCGCTGCCGTGATAAGACGCGTGGGGTCAAGCTTGCGCGCCAGTTCGGCCTCGGTTGTAATAAAGCGGGTGCGGGCCTCGGTGGCAGGCGTCTCATTAGCCATTGACCAGAGGATGATGGCCGCATGATTGCGCGACGTATTGATCTCCTCTTCCAACTGCTGTTCTGCCTTGTCGAGTACTTTGGGATTATCGAATTGTAGCGCCCAGTAAACAGGATTCTCCGACCACACCAGGAGTCCCATGCGGTCTGCCGCACGCAGCATGGTTTCGTCGTGCGGATAGTGAGCGAGGCGGACATAGTTGCAGCCTAACTCTTTGGCCCAACCTAGTAGTATTTCGGCGTCTTTGTCTGAGTAGGCGCGACCGGTGCGATAGGGCGCTTCGGCGTGAATGTCAATTCCGCGAAGAAAGACGGGCTTGCCATTGAGTAGTATCTCGGTGCCGCGGGTCTCGACAGTGCGAAATCCTATCAGCTCGTCGATTGCATCCTGTCCGGCGCGCAGGTTGACTTTATAAAGTCTTGGAGTTTCCGGCGACCAGCGCTCGAGGCCTTGAACGTTGAGGTGAATCAGTGCGCGGTCTCCGTCGCCGACAACAGCTGTGGTCTTTGCATGTAACTCGGGTATCTCAACATCGACGCTGGCTCCGGGCTGCGCGCCCATTAAATGCACCCAGCCTTCGATCACAGAATCGTTGCTTGCGCCCGCGGCGCTGTGGCTCAGGTGTAAGTCGTATTGATCGATAAATTGATCAGGGACAACGATGAGCGAGGTTTCGCGGGTAAGTCCGCCATAATTCCACCAGTCGGTTTCGAGGGTAGGCACGTTGTCAGGGCGGCGTGTATTGTCGACCGCGGCTACTACGAAGTTGGCGCCATTGTGGACTACGCCAGTTATGTCGCAGTTGAAGGATGTGTAACCACCTTCATGCTCGCAGACTTTCTTTCCGTTAACCCAGAACCAGGAACGATAGTTAGCCGCGCCGACGTGGAGAAAGACGCGCGTATGTTCCTTTGGCTGGTAGGTGAAATCGCGCTCATACCAGATAGGTCCCTCGTAGTAGAAGAGCGACGGACTCTGCGTGTTCCAATCGCCGGGTACCTTTAGCTTGGGCGCCTTGGAAAAGTCGTACTCGACTGGCTGGGCATCAGTGGGCATGGCCTTCTGATTGAGGAACCATCCGTCTTTCTTCTCCTCGTGATGGAAACTGAAGAGCCCTGAGAAATAAGGGTCGACGATGGAGGCCCAGTCGCCGTTGAGCGAAGTGGCCGGGCGGCGGTCGGCGCCGGTGAGGACGATGGGGGCGTTACTTGAAGCGGCACGAAGAGGGGCTGCACTAAGAATTGCTGCGCAGAGGACAAGAAGGGCTATCGCGGGGGAGATACGTGTGAAAGCGATAGCAAACAGGCGAATAGAATTGCGTTTCATTTTTTCGGCCTCGATGAATGCGAATTGACGTGGAGCGGCGGCTGCGTTGCGGAGGTGCGGACCACAACTCCGGGTGAACTGGCAATCTTATAGCTTGGCGGGCAGGCGTGTATATTTCGCGCGAAGCGGGTGGGTAAAGCCAAAGGGGATGGCCTGCGATGGCCATCCCCTTTGTACTTCAGATAAATTGTGGTTCAGTTACGTTCCCAGATACTCGACGTGCACATACGTTCCGAGGCGCACGTTGTAGGCCAGATACCATCCGGGGTGATCCGGGTCATCGTAGATCACGATGTCGTCGGAGTCCCAGAGCCATCCGTCGCAGAAAGCAAGGTCGGCTGCTGCGACATCCCAGTAGTAGCCGTTGAACCAGAAGCGGCTGGGGCCACCGCCGCTGAGATGCCACACATGTCCACGCCCAATGCCCGCGGTAAAGCGGCCGTGCGCGAAGGGCTGATCCAGATGGTAACGCTGATCGTCCCCCCCAGTGTCGTGGCCAACCCAGGTTTTGCCGTCCACGTGCGGAGCGTTAGGGTGCCCTTCCTTGTCACTGAAGTTGCGGGTTGCCTCGATGGGATGCGGGGCAGATCTGACGGGTGTCGGACCGTGCGCGGGAGGGGCCTGATGCACTCCACCGCCCGGGGGATGGGACCCTCCGCCACCGCCGTGCTGCTGGGCAAACACTGGGACGGCAAGAACGAGCGAAGCCGCCAAAAGTAATTGGATGTTTTTCATGGATAACCTCCCGATGTCCTCAGCGGGAGTGGCGAGCTTTCTCCGCTTGGCGGGACATCTGCAACTACTTTAGATGCAACGCGGGATTTGAGAGCAGGTTTCGCCCACAGGGATTCCCTGCGCGCGAAATGAGCGCTGAACCGGTAATGAAATCAATGATCAAACGGCGCTAACTTGAGTGCTGGGTCGGTTTGAAGTAGCAAACCCTCAGGGGCTAAAGCCCGCGATAATCTTGCAGAATTTATGTACGGGCTAAAGCCCGCACCCTTCAAACTGACCCACTGCCTAACTTGCTACGGCTACGGGTGCGCGCCGCCAGGCATAGAGCGGAAACTGATTGGCCAGCTCGGCTACTTCTCCGCGAATGCGCTCGAGAGCTGCATCGTCGTTGCGCAGGTCAAGGGCTTTTCCGATCCAGGCGGCGATGATGCGCATCTCCGGCTCCTTCATGCCGCGAGTGGTGAGCGCGGGCGTGCCTACGCGAATTCCCGAGGGCTTGAGCGGGGGATTGGTGTCGTAGGGAATGGAGTTCTTGTTGACGGTGATGCCGGCCTTGCCGAGGGCGAGTTCGGCCTCGGAGCCGAGGATGCCTTTCTGGAAGACGTCGACCAGCATGAGGTGGTTGTCAGTGCCTCCGGAGACGATGCGGAAGCCAGCCTCTTGAAGGCCTTGCGCCAGAACCTTGGCGTTGGCGATGATTTGCGCGGCGTAGGTGCGGAACTCCGGGCGCAACGCCTCAGCGAAGGCTACGGCCTTGGCGGCAACGATGTGAACGAGGGGACCGCCCTGCTGGCCGGGAAAGACTGCCTTGTCAACTGCAGTGGCGAGATCTTGCCCGCAGATAATGAGGCCGGCGCGGGGGCCACGCAGCGTTTTGTGTGTGGTGGTGGTGGTGATGTGCGCGTGGGGCACTGGCGAAGGATGCACGCCACCAGCGACAAGGCCGGCGATGTGGGCCATGTCGAAAATATAGACCGCGCCTACTTTGTCGGCGATCTGGCGCATGCGGGCGAAGTCCCAGAGGCGCGGATAGGCGCTGCCGCCGCCGATGATGGCCTTGGGCCTTTCGCGCTCGGCGATGGATTCAAGCTCGTCGTAGTCGATGAGCTCGGTGTCGCGGCGGACCTGGTAAAAGGTGGGCCGGTAGAGTTTGCCGCTGAAGCTGAGGCGGTGTCCGTGGGTGAGGTGGCCGCCGTGAGCCAGGTCGAGGCCGAGGATGGTGTCGCCCGTCTGCAAGACTGCCGCATAGGCAGAAGCGTTGGCCTGAGAGCCGGAGTGGGGCTGCACGTTGACATGTTCGCCGCCGAAGATCTGCTTTGCGCGGTCGCGGGCCAGGTTTTCAACGATGTCGGCGTATTCGCAGCCGCCGTAGTAGCGACGGCCGGGGTAGCCCTCGGCGTATTTGTTGGTAAAGATTGAGCCAGCCGCCTCCAGCACTGCTTCGGAGACAAAGTTTTCGCTGGCAATCATCTCCAGTCCCTCGTGCTGGCGGAGAGTTTCGTGGTCAAGTGCGGCGGCAACGTCGGGGTCGGCCTGGGCGAGGGTGAGAGACATGCGGTCAGTCATATACAGATTCTAGCGCCTTCGATGCGGCAGCAAAAGTCCGGGGAATTCGGATCGCGGTACATCAAATATTTTTCTCGGCGGCTACATATTTGCCTTGACGTATATGTTAGCCGAAGATATATTGGGAATTAATATATTTGCTTAAGCGAATATGAAGGGAGAGACGATGGAAAACTCAAATGGGTTGATGATGAACGCAGTGCGGGAAGCCGGGAGCATCTTGGAAAGCATTTGGCAGACTTGGAAGGAATCTGGGCCCTGTTGCGGGATCAGGTTTAGCCCGGTCGCGGAT
>DASRLI010000020.1:0-29145 GCA_035648535.1 Occallatibacter sp.
TCGAGGAGAGGTGTAGTTCGGTTCGCGAGCGCCTGCGGCAGCGGGATGCTGCTCTTCGATACATGAACGTCCGTGTAGGAGAAACTGGAGTAGGAGAGTCCGTACCCGAACGGAAACAGCGCGCTGTTGGGGACATCAATATAGCGGGAGAAGAAGCGCGTGCCGTCACCTGGCGGTTTTGATAGGTCGATTCCAGTGGGTGGGCGTCCTGTAGGGAACTGGTTGTAGTACAGCGGCTCCTGACCCAAGGCGCGGGGGAAGCTCATGGGCAGCTTGCCGCCGGGAGACACATCTCCAAAGAGAACGTTGGCGATGGCATTTCCAGCTTCGGTTCCGGGAAACCAGACCTCCATGATTGCCGGAACATGTTTGGCGGCCCAGTCGAGGACCAGGGGACGGCCAGAGAAGATGAGCAGAACGACCGGCTTGCCAACAGCGGTGACGGCTTCAAGTAGCTGCTGCTGGTTGCCTGGCAGATCAAGGTGCGCACGTGAGCCTGCCTCACCGCTCATGGCGCCCGACTCGCCCAGCGCAAGAATGACAACGTCGGCCGCCCGGGCCGCGTCGATGGCCTCGGGGAAACCAGCTTGCGATGTGTCGTCGATCGCGGTTCCTCTGGAATAGAGCAGGGCGACTCCCGACTGCTGGGCGCGCTCAGCCAGCGCCTGCCTAAGCGTGATGATGTCGCGATCGTTGGCGGCGCCGGCCCAGGCTCCAACCATGTCTCCTTTGTCGTCGGCGAGCGGTCCGATGAGAGCGATCCGTTTGCGAGCCGGCGAAAGCGGAAGCAATGGCGCGCCTTCCGGGAGCTTATCGTTCTGAAGCAAGACAAAAGACTCTTCAGCCGCCTTTCGCACCAGTGGTCTGTGCTCGCCGACGGCGGCCTTTACTTCGACGCCTTCGGCATAGGGACGTTCAAACAGGCCGGTTGCGAACTTTACCCGGAGCACGCGCCGCACAGCCTCATCGACCACAGCCATTGGAACCTGGCCGGAACGGATAAGCCCAGGCAACTGCGTGTCGTAAAAGTGCGACATCATATCGACATCGACACCCGCGGTGATCGCTTTGCGAGTAGCTACCGCGGGGTCGAGCGCAACGCCATGGTTCATCAATTCCATCACGGCGGTATAGTCGCTGACGACGAACCCGTTGAAGCCCCACTCCCCGCGCAGGATCCGGGTAAGAAGAAACGGATTGGCGCTCGCCGGCACGCCGTTGAGGGAGTTGAAGGCGCTCATAATTGTGGCAGCGCCGGCCTCGACGGCGGCCTGGTAAGGCGGCAGGTAGTCCTGCCGGAGACGGATCTCGGACATGTCTGTGGTGTTGTACTCGCGGCCGGCCTCGGCAGCACCGTAGGCGGCGAAATGTTTCACCGAAGCGGCAACGCTACCCGGCTTCGAGAGGCTGTCGCCCTGGTAGCCACGAATGTAAGCCCGGGCCATGGCGGCGCCAAGATATGCGTCTTCACCTGCGCCCTCCGCGGTTCGGCCCCAGCGGGGATCGCGGCTGATGTCAACCATCGGGGAGTAAAACCAGCGAACGCCCGCTGTCGTAGCCTCTTCGGCAGCCATGCGTGAGAGTTCAACGACAAGTTCCGGATCGAAGCTCGCTGCCAGGCCCAGGGGCACCGGGTAAATGGTGCGGAAACCATGAATGACATCCGCACCGAAGAGCAGAGGGATGTGCAGTCGGCTCTTATCGACAGCGAGATGCTGATACGTACTCGTGCGCTCGGCGCCGATAGTGTTGAGCATCGAACCAAGCCGGCCTGTTTCGGCAAGTTGCATGGCATTCACATGATTGGTAGTCTCAGGATTTACTGCGGCGAGTGCGCCTTGCTCGACTTTGGCCGGCTGCGCAGGAGAGCTATCACCGGTATCGTTGTATTGAACGAGCTGCCCGATCTTCTCTTCGAGGGTCATCTGGCGGAGCACACGATTTACGCGGGCTTCAAGAGCTGGATCGGCGAGCTGGGAGTTCGATGGATGCGCGATTTTGCCCGAATGCTGTGTAGGCACAGGTATTGTGGCCTGCGCCACTGCATTCGGTTCGCCTCCAACCGTTACAAGGCAGAGGATGACACAGGCAAGAACGGAGCGGGTGCTTGAGTTTTTCCAAAGACCGACTTCAAAGGAATTGACGAAGCCGCTACCATGGGAAACATTCGAATTCATCTGCAACACAAATCCTCCCAGGCCACGGTTTATTGACCGCGCGCCGATGACAAGCATGAATTGATTGGCAAGAAAGTAATCGTGGAATTCATGGATGCCGTCGTGCAAGTGGCCTTTTCAATGGTACAGGCAGGTTGCCCGACGGCGGTTCTGCAATCGGCCGCGCTCAATAATTCTCTCATTCTTCGCGATTGAGAATTGTAAAGAAACGGTGCTTCGGGCCTAAGGAAATTCCACCCGAAGCACCAAGTGGTCCAGCGATTAGAACTGGATGCGCGCCGTTAATTCAAGCACCCTACCTGCATCGCCACTCTGCGATTCGCCGAAGGTGGCGCTCTGAATATTGGACCCGCCGCTATTGAACGAAATCGGCGACAGTTGAAGGATGTTAAAGATGTTGTAAGCATTCACCTGCAAACGCAGCAGCATGTGATGCTCGAAGTGATCGAGCGACGTCTCCTTGGCGAAGCTCATGTCGGTGTCGAAGTAGCAGGGGCCGCGGAAGCTGTTGCGGCCGATGCCCGGCACATAGAGAGGAGCATTTACAGATGTGGGTGGGGTCGTATTGAAGTAAGCGGGGCCGCCTTTGGAGAAATTCGAGCCAGTCTGCCAGGCGCTGTTGGAGCAGCTCGAACCGGCGCCTCCGAAATAGGCAAGCGGACGCGTTGGACCCACCAGGTTTGCGCCGGTAATTAGTTCGTTTGCCTGCAGGTTATTCGTGACCGGCGTCCATGGGAAGGCTGTGTGCCAGGTCATCACGCCATTGATCTGCCAGCCATTGGCAACCGCTTTCACAAGGTCGCTGCCGGAATGCACATGAGGAACCTCGTACACGCCGGTAGCCGTGATGTGGTGCCGAACGTCGTAATCCGATGGCCCCCACTCCGAAGTATTGTTTGCAGGGTTGGTCTGGTTGGCATTGGCATTTGCCGCATCCCCATTCGATACCTGGTCAAGAGACTTCGACCACGTGTAATACGCTGAAAGGTTCAGTCCGTGAGCCAGGTGGCGGGTGAAGTTGACGTTCAGAGAATTGTAGGACTGGTTGGAGTCTGTCTGTGCAAAAAAGGCAGCACTCACTGGGGTGATGGCCGTAGTGCCGCCGCAGTTTGCTGTTGCCGGAAAGCACTGCGAGTAGATGAAATTCTGATTCACCAGCCGCGCAAAATGACGCCCAACGCTGCCCGTGTAGCCCACTGTTCCAAGAATGTTGTAAGGCAATTCGTACTGCATATCCAGTGAATACAGATAGCTCTCCGGCTGCCTAGTATTGGGCAAGGCGCCGTAGACTTCATAACTCTCAGCATTCGTAACGCAATGTCCAGGCGTAGAGCCGAACTCGCAAGGAAATCCAGTTGCTGGATTGATGCCAAGAGCCAGCGCCGGATTGAGCGGGAAACTCGTCGGTGACGTGCTCGTCCCTTTTTCGAACTTCACGCCCGCTGAACTACTGTTGCCCGCGCAACACAGGCCAAACTTGGCTACACCGGGCCCGTCTTCGAGTGAGGGGTTGAAGAGCGCGATGTCAAGGTGGTTGTAAGCCATGCCAAAACCGCCACGGATCACCAGCTTGTCGTTCAAGTTGGCTGGTGTGTAAGCAAAGCCCACCTTGGGAGCCAGATTATGCGGCTGAGTATTCCAAAGGTGGTCGCGCAGTTGCAGCGTGATGCCGCTGAGTTGCTGGCCGGCTGCGGTGCCGAGCACTGGGTAGTTGATCATGGAACCCTTGTTGCGCAGGGGCGTGAAGTACTCCCAACGCAGACCCATATTGAGAGTCAGATTGGGAGTTGCCTTCCAATCGTGCTGCACATAGCCGGCAATGTCTTCTGATCGGAAGTACCGTTGCGTCAGCGGGGTGCCGCCGGTCAGAGGATTGGCCTCGACTTGCTCGAAGATTGCCGCATCGTTGGCCATGGTCCACAGACCCTGCATGGAGTAGGTCGGCCTCTGGTCGCCAAGCAGATTGTCGTTGTCCTGTTCAAAGCGCACTTCCGCACCCATGCGGATTACGCGCGTGCCCCAGCTATGGGTCACCATATCGCGCACTTCGTACGTATTCTCGGCATAGAGGGACGGCGTTGTTTCGCCGGCATAGGCGCCGAATTGAATTGCCCAGGGCAACGTCTGCACATTCACATACGGAAGGCCAAAATTGACTACTCCAGCCGCATCCCCGACTCCGTTGTCGGCAAACCGGGTGCCGTTGGCGCGCGCTTCGTTCAGCCAGGTAGCAGAGAACGTGTGAATGAAGATGACAGTTGCGGCGGAGTTGAGCGGCTTGAAGGGGATATCCGCCTGCGGACGCGAACCTGCTGCGCCGCTGACGCCATAATTATCCAGCTTGGTAAAGTAGACGCTTCCCGCAAGGTGGTCCTTCGATGTCATGTCGTAATCGATGCGCCCGTTGAACTGGTTGCCGCGGCTGTGAGAAGGCACATACAGCTGCACATTTTGTACGTCGGCAATGCCGTCCAGGCCGCCGCCAAGTTGCGTATTCGTCGGGAAAACTCCTATCTGCGTAACGCCACCGGGAGTGAGCGAACCGATATCCAGTCCGCCTGAGACAACGTTGCAATTGACGCCCAGGGTCAGGCCGGCGCAACTGGGAGTCAGGATGGCGCGAATCCTTGGCGCCACGCCGGGGTCGGCTAGAATCCCGGCGCTCACACTGCCGGCGCGATTCGCTACAACGGCTGCGCGATATTGCGGAGTCTCCACGTAGGAAAGCGTCTGTGAGTTGTTGGCGGTGGTAAAGCCAGCCCAGGAGACAAAGAAGAAAAGCCTTTTCCGCACCACCGGGCCGCCGAGCGAGGCGGCCCAACTGCGCTGATCGTTGTTCACAACAACTGGCAGCGCGCCTGAGGGGCCGCCCCATTTGTTCGCCGTATTCAGCCCTGCTTCGTCATACAGGCCAAACATCGAGCCATGAATGCTATCGGTGCCACTCTTGGTGACAATCTTGATTTGCGCACCGGAATTACGGCCATCGGATGCGTCGTAGGAAGTGGATATTACAGTCATCGCCCCGACCGCTTCCTCACTTGGAGAAACCACCGCCGAGCCGCCATGCGTGAGCGAGTTCACGCTCACACCGTCCACCATAAAGTTGTTGTCGGCCTGGCGCTGGCCTGCCGCGGCGATCTGAACCTGGTTCTCGGTTTGAAAAATCCCGGAGTTCGATCCGCCGGGGCCACCGCCGTTGGGAAGAAAGACGGCCTGTCCGTTACCGCTGCGGGCGCCGTCGCCGGTGATGCCGGGCGCCGTACGCAGGAGTTCATAAGGGTCGGCGCCGAAGGTGGGCAATCGCTGAATCTCTTCACTGTTGATGGTTGTCCCGATGCTCGCGTCTGCCGTTTGCAACAACGGCACAAGGTCGCCGTTCACCTGGACCGATTCCGTGGCCCCGCCCGGTTCCAGCGTTACATTCAAACTTCGCGGGGTTTCAGCGGCCAGGGCCAGATCAGTTATGTTGTTTGACTTGAATCCCGGAGCCGCAACCTGAAGCGTGTATTGCCCCGGCGCTAATTCGTTGAAGTGATAAGCGCCTGTCTCATTCGTGGTCGAGATTTGCGTCACCTGTGTCGCCGGGTTGATCAGACTTACTGTCGCCTGAGGGATGCTCGCACCGGTCGGGTCAAGCACAGTACCTGCGAGACTGGCGCCGAACTGGGCGCGAACCGGCGCAGCAAAGATGAAGAGCAGAAAGAGCGCACCTGTCCAGCCGGCGAACCTGGCGGACAAAAGTCTTCCTTCTCCCCAGCGCTGAATCACCAAAATCATTGAATCGGTCGATTGCATCGTGGCCTCCTGACATGCGGTTACTGTGCCTCGAGTTGGTCCGCGGCTGTTGTTTGGAAGTGTTGAGCGTTCTCTCGTATGCCAAGCACAATCAATTCCAAATAACGGCGAATGGGATGCCACTCGCGGGAACTCGCGTCGTACCTCATGGTTTGGATCGAACTACACTCATATCGAAGCAAAGTGGGGAAAGGCGCGCGCATTTATGCGTCCACACCGGGCGCACAGGCTCGTATCTACTTGGATTTCCGGCGAGTATCTGTACCAAATAGCTCAAGTCGAATGGAGATTGTGCGCAGAGTGTTCTATTTTGCACTAAAAGGTGCGAAAGATAGAATGCGAGAACTTCGGGGAGACCTGCTTTTGCCCGGAATCACGTTGTCAGGCGACCCTTGAGCCTATGCCGCGACAAACTCAGCGGCAGCCGAAAGCTCCCTGATGGAATCCACCACGGTAAATGAATTCAATTTGTACAGGCACAGCGCGGCCTGAATCCCGCCGCCGGTCAGAATCAGCCGGGTTGTTGAGAGCAAGCGTGGCTCAACCGAGGGCTCAAGCGGTTTTTGGAATCGCAGAACGCCGTAGCTGTATTTATGCCCCGGAATTCCGTTATTCAGGTCCTCCAACTCGATCAAATCGAAGCTGACCCCACCCTTAGACCATTGGGGCCCGTGATGGTGCCCGAAATGTCAAAAATCTGGCGATTGGTCCTGGTCACCTTCTTCATCGGGGCCTACATTTCGAAATGGCTGTCGATGTAAATCAGGCTAAGGCACAATGGGACCCATTTATGTGATATGAATCACACCAAATCTCGGTTCGGAGGCCAGAGGCACGAGGGTCCCGCGGCTCGAATTGGCGCCGGATTCACCGTGCTAGTCAACTATCCTGAGTTAGCCTCGTCTAACGGGACGAAGGTGTATTCCCCCTGAAACCTATGCGAAATAAGCCAGTTCTTCTCCTTGCCCTCTCCGGTTTGGCCCTGTCCTGCTTGCCCGTAGCAGCTCGCGCCCAGCAAGCAGCCCAGGGCGCTACTGACAAGCCCGTCGCAACCCTCAAGGTGCAGGCGCGCGAGGTCCTGCTGCCCGTCACCGTGCGCGACAAGCATGGCGCGCTGGTGCCCAACCTCACCGTAGCCGATTTCACGCTGGCTGAAGATGGCCGTCCCCAGGTCATCAAGAGCTTTACCCACGAAAGTAACCTCCCCTTTCGCCTGGGGCTCCTCGTCGATACCAGCCGCAGTGTTTCTGCGGCCATGGAAAACGAAAAGAAGGCGGCCGGGAAGTTCATTGACCTGATGCTGCCCGCCAACTCCAAGGGTGCGACTGCGGGTGACGCGGCCTTCCTTATCCACTTCGACCGCGAGGTCGAGCTGCTGCAGGACTTCACCAGCTCCCGCGACAACATGCACCGCGAGCTGGACACAATGGGACCAACGGAACGGGAGCGGAATACCTCCAATGGCCCGGAGACCAGCGGAGACGACCGTGGCAGCCAGTCGCGCGGCAACCGCGGCGGCACGCAGCTTTACGACGCAATTTTCCTGGCCGCCGACGACCTGATGAAGCCCAAAGAAGGCCGAAAGGCGCTGGTTGTCTTCTCTGACGGCGAAGACCGTGGCAGCAAGGAAAACCTCAACGACGCAATTGACGCCGCGGACCACGCAAATCTCGCCGTTTACACGATTTACTTCAAGGGGCAGCAGGAACGCGGCGCCAACGAAGGCTTTCCCGGTGGCGGTGGCCGGCGCGGCGGCGATCGCCAGTCGGATATAGACGGCAGGAAGATCATGGAGAAAATTGCTACCCGCACCGGTGGCCGCTTCTTCGAAGCCAAGAAAAAGGACAATCTCGAAGATATCTACAATCAGATTGCCGAAGAATTACGCGGCCAGTACCTGCTCTCCTACACGCCCGACAAGCCGGACAACGACGAAGAGTTCCACAAGATCGCGCTGAAGGCAAAGAACGCCGATCTGGCAGTGTCGACTCGGGAAGGGTATTACTCGGCAGAGAAGTAGAAAACGGCACTAGGGGACTGGCGTACCGGCCATGGGCGGAATCTCTTCCTCGGTTACTACGAAAAAGTGGCGCAAGTCCGCATTGCCAAAGGCAGTGGTAATGGCAACGTCGGAGGCGTCGCGGCCGGTTGCCATGAGGACGCGGCCAATGCGAGGCTGGCTGTTGCGAGCATCGAATGTCCACCAGCGGCCGTCGAGCCAGGCCTCGAACCAGGCGCTGAAGTCCATGGGAAGGACAACTGGGACGCCGATGTCGCCCAGATAGCCTGTTGCGTAACGGGCCGGGATGTTGAGGGCGCGGCAAAAGGTGATGGCCAGATGCTGAAAGTCGCGGCAAACACCCACGCGTTCAGTGAAGACGTCGAGAGCGGTCTTGGTGGGACGGGCCTGCTGATAATTGAACGCCACATGGTTGTGGACCCAGTTGCATATGTACTGCACTCTCCCCCATCCGGGGTCCAGATTCCCAAATAGTTCAAAGGCAATGTTGGAGAAACGGTCAACCTCGCAATAGCGGCTGTTCAGCAGATAGCTGAGGACCTGGTGCGGCAGATCTCCGACGGCTGACTCTCGGGCAGCGAGATTGAGAATGTCCGGGTAGCCTGAGTCTTGAATCAGCGTGGAGCCGCTAAGGCGCAGGGGGCCTTTGGGCGCGACGAATCGTGCGCAACGGTTGCCGAAGCTGTCGATGTAGTTTGTCACGGGGATATTCGGCTCGATCTGCAACTCATCGGGCTCCAGCAGGTCGTGGAGGCGCGAGGGATGCACGTTGAGGAGCGCAACCATAGCGACCGTGGCGGGAATTTCGAATTGGATGTCATATGCCAATCGGATAAACAAGCTGGGGCCTCTTGTATTGAAAGTACAGGCTGGGTTGGGTTTGCGCCTGTTGGAGCACGTGCGCGGTGGGCAATGAAACAGCTTTGATCATTTAGATGCAGTTTTCAAGAACTGCGTCCTCGACGCTCAGCAGAGTAATCCCAGGTCTCATGTGAAATGCAGGGAAATTGGAGAGCCTTTAAATGCAGCAGGGGCGCAGCCAAATGGCTGCGCCCCTGCTGTATCGCCTGATTGCCGACTAGCTGGTGGTGTGAATGCTGCCGCCAGTCTGCTTTTCTTCCAGAGCCGCCTGCGCTGCCGCCAGCCTTGCCGTCAGCAGACGGAAGGGCGAGCAGGAGACGTAGTTGAGGCCGATCTTGTGGCAGAACTTGACGGAATCAGGATCGCCGCCATGCTCGCCGCAAATGCCCACCTTGAGGTTGGCGCGGGTGTTGCGTCCCTTGGCCGTGGCCATCTTCACCAGTTGTCCAACGCCCGCCTGGTCAAGGGTGGCGAAAGGATCCTGCTTGAAGATGCCGAGCCGCATATAGGCCGGCAGGAAGTTGTTGATGTCGTCGCGCGAGATGCCGTACGTGGTCTGCGTCAGATCGTTGGTGCCGAAGCTGAAGAACTCGGCCTCTTCCGCAATTTGATCTGCGGTGAGGGCCGCGCGCGGCAGCTCGATCATCGTGCCCACCATGTACTCCACCTTTGCCTTCTTCTCCGCGAAAACTTCTGCAGCAACGCGGCGAACAATCGTGGATTGGTTGCGCATCTCTTCAATGGAGCCGATGAGCGGAATCATGATCTCGACATGCGGATCGCCGCCCTTGTTCTTCACCGCAACAGCGGCTTCGAAGATGGCGCGAACCTGCATCTCGGTGATCTCGGGGAACGTAATGCCAAGACGGCATCCGCGCAACCCGAGCATGGGGTTCTGCTCATGCAGTTCTTCCACGCGAGCCAGCAGGCTGCGCAGATCCTTCAGCTTGGGCGACCGCGGCTTGGTCTCTTCCAGGCGTGCAATCTGAACCAGCAGATCTTCGCGCTTGGGCAGGAACTCGTGCAGCGGTGGATCGAGCAGGCGGATGGTCACCGGCAGCGACTCCATGGCCTTCAGCAGTCCGGCAAAGTCGGCACGCTGCATGGGCAGGAGCTTCTTGAGCGCGGTGCGGCGGGTCTTCTCGTCGTTGGCCAGGATCATGGTGCGCATGTGTCCTATGCGGTCTTCTGCAAAGAACATGTGCTCGGTGCGGCAAAGGCCAATGCCTTCGGCCCCGAACATGCGAGCCTGCCTGGCGTCGCGGGGAATGTCGGCGTTGGCGCGGATGCGCAGCTTGCGGACCGGGTCGACCCAGCTCATGAACTTGACCAGATCGGGATCGTCAGGCTGAGCTTCAAGCGTCTTCAGGCGCCCTGCGATCACGCGGCCGGTGGTGCCGTCCAGCGAGAGCCAGTCGCCCTGCTTGTAGGTGTGGCCCTTGACGCGAAGTTCCTTCTTCGCTTCGTCGACCGTGCACTCGCCGGCGCCGGCCACGCAGCACTTGCCCATGCCGCGCGTTACGACTGCCGCGTGTGATGTCATGCCGCCGCGCGAGGTCAGAATGCCAGCCGCAACTTCCATGCCGGCGATATCTTCCGGCGTAGTTTCGCCGCGCACCAGGATGATGACCTTGTAGGAGCCGTCAGCATGACGCTTGACTGCTTCTTCGGCCGTGAACACAATCTGTCCAACAGCCGCGCCGGGCGATGCCGGAAGGCCGGTGGCCAGAACTTCGATCTTCTCGCCCTTCTCAATCAGGCGCGGAACAAGGAAGTCGTAAAGCTGGTTGGGCTCTACGCGATGAATGGCTTCTTCCTGCGTGATCAGGCCTTCGCGAACCATGTCGATGGCAACGCGAACCGCTGCCAGTCCCGTACGCTTGCCGTTGCGGGTCTGCAGCATGTAGAGCTTGCCATCTTGAATGGTGAACTCAAAGTCCTGCATGTCGCGGTAGTGCTTTTCCATCTTCCGCGTAATGTCCTTGAGCTGCTCGTAAACCCTGGGCATCGCCTTCTCGAGCTCGCTGATCGACAGCGGAGTGCGGACGCCCGAAACCACGTCTTCACCCTGCGCGTTCATCAGGTACTCGCCGAAGAACATGTGCTCGCCGGTTGCCGGATTGCGCGTGAAGCCGACGCCGGTGCCTGAGTTCTCACCCAGGTTGCCGAACACCATGGCCTGAATGTTGACTGCTGTGCCCAGCCAGTCATCAATGCGGTTAATGCGGCGGTAGGTCTTGGCCCTTTCGTTCTGCCAGCTCCTGAAAACGGCATCGCGGGCAGCAACGAGTTGCTCCAGCGGATTCTGCGGAAAGTCCTTGCCGGTTTCCTTCTTGATGAGCTTCTTGTATTCGACGATGATCTTTTGCAGCGCATCGGGCTTGAGCTCGTAGTCAAACTTCACCTTCGCAGCGGCCTTTACGCCATCAAAGATGTGCTCAAACTTCTTCTTGGGAACATCCAGAACCACGTCTCCGAACATCTGGATCAGACGACGATAGGAATCATATGCAAAGCGGGGATTATTGCTGAGCTTGGCCAGCGATTCCACGGCCTTGTCGTTCAGGCCGAGGTTCAAAATCGTATCCATCATGCCGGGCATTGAGAACTTGGCGCCGGAGCGAACTGAAACCAACAGCGGATTCTCGCCCGCGCCCAGCTTCTGTCCCTGCAGCTTTTCCAACTGGTCGAGTGCGCGAAGCATCTCGACGTCGATCTGCTTGCTGACCTTGCCGCGCATGTATTCCCTGCAGGCTTCGGTCTGGATCGTGAATCCCGGAGGTACCGGCAATCCGGCGTTGGTCATCTCTGCCAGGCCGGCGCCCTTGCCGCCCAGAATATCCTTCATGCGGCCGTGGCCATCGGCCTTGCCGCCGCCGAAGAAGTACACATACTTGTTTGGGGTTGCGATTGTGCCTGCTTTTTCGGCAGGCGCCTGTTCCAGAACGCCCTGCGTCATGGGGTAAAGCCTCCATCTGTTAGATTCCGCGGTGGCGGTCGATACGAAAGGGTGGCGGGACGCAGGTTCAACACTCAAACTCTAAAGTCAATAAGCTGAGCACGTGCGGGTCATCCAGACATACGACGGCGCATTGCGGCATTCATCCGTCGCTATACGAATAGCGTCCCAAGTATACGATTGCCTGTGCATTTCGTCACATTCGATTTGTAAGCGCATGAGAGCCCACACAAAGAAAGGCCCCGGCTTTTGCGATTTGAAACGCAAACCGGGGCCGCGCACAGGCTTTGGGGGAGACTTCAGCCGCGCTTCAGGCGGCGTTCTGCGCCAGTCGACGGCCGGAACGCGATCTTGGTTTCGCATTGTGGGACAGGAGGATCCCGTCCAACCCCACCAGCGCAAGCAACTCCGCAACGTGTGGTGCTGCATTCAAAACGCTGAAGCGGTGTCCCGCCTCGCGGGCTATGCGATAAAGCGATATGAGAGCTGCAATGCCGGCTGCATCGATCCGTTCCACCGATTTAATGTCGAGCGATACACTCTGGCGGCGCACCACGGGCGTCATCTCCTCAATCAGGTGACCTTCGCATCCCCTCACCAGTTCGGTTAGCTCGCACCGCTTGCTTGACTCAACTGCCTTCATGATTGTCTCGTAGCAAATTGTTCCAGTCATAAAAACCTCCTTCGCAGATTCCCTTTGCCCATTTGTGGTGGTCGGCGAATGCCTAGGGTGCAACGCACTTGGGAACTTGCACGTGGACGTCCAGAACCGCACCGGGGGAATATGCTGAAAATGCAGGGGAAACAAGCCTTTCAGAATCACCTGCCGCCGTTCCGCGTGTTCGATTTCGATTCTGGCGTCCACAAATGAACACTGAATCCTTGTACGCAAAACGGGGTGTCGCCGGTTCCATGTCAAATTTGTCCTCCACTTCCGCCGACGGCTTGAACCCCAGTCTGAATCTTGTCCAGGCGCGCTCCTGGGCGCTGGAGGCCGGTTTCACTGAGGCCGGCCTGGTCGCGCTGCCTCACGCCGCCGATGCGCGCGATGCCGAACGGTTTGAAGAGTGGGTGAGCGCGGGCAAAGCCGGCACCATGCGCTATCTCGAACGAAGAGGCGAAGGCGGGCAACTCCTGCGGGCTCGGGTAGCAACTCCGTTCCCATGGGCCCGTTCAGCCATCGTCTGTTTTTCCGGTTACCACAGCCCCCAACCCCTCTCAACTGAGCCCGCCGAAGCCGGCGCAGGCTGGATCGCTCGCTACGCCTGGACAAGCCGCAACGATCCCAAGGAGCATCGCCGCCCCAGCGATTATCACAAGGTACTCAAAAAGCGGCTTGAAAGTCTGGAGGCGCGCATCCGAGCCGCCCAGCCGGCAACCTTTGAGGCGCGCGCTTATGTGGACACGGGCCCGATCGTTGAGCGTTCGCTGGCCGCAGCAGCCGGCCTCGGCTGGACAGGAAAGAACACCTGCCTGATCCATCCGAAGCTGGGGTCCTTCGGCTTTCTGGCTGTTTTACTGACCTCACTGCCCGTCGAAAACGAAAGAGCGCCCACGGCACTACCTGATCGCTGCGGAACCTGCCGCCGCTGCATCGAGGCCTGTCCCACCGGCGCACTCATCGCCCCCTACCACATGGATGCAACGCTTTGCATCTCCTATCTCACCATCGAGCACAAGGGCCCCATTGCTGAGGAACTGATGGCAGGCATGGGCCGCCAGGTCTTCGGCTGCGATATCTGCCAGGATGTCTGCCCGTGGAATTCGCTGCGGCGAACGCCGATCAGCGCCGACACTGAGTTGGAGCCGCGCGCCGAGTTGGTGAATCCCGCGCTCGAATGGCTGGCCGCAATGGAAGAGGCCGATTTTGAGCAGCAGTTCAACGGCTCTCCAGTGCGCAGGGCGGGCTTCGAGGGGCTGCGCCGCAACGTCGCCATCGCCATGGGCAACAGCGGCCAGAGTCGATTTGCGCCAATCCTCGACAAGTGGGCCGCGGCCGCCGACGAAGGTCTGCGGTTCGCAGCCCGATGGGCGCTTTCAAAACTGCAGCACACAGGAACTCCGCCCGCCTCGTAAATCCGCCCTTCCGGGCTATCCTTGAAGAAGCACCCATCCGGCAATTTGGTATGGTCCCACACAAGGAGTAACAGTTGGCTGAAGTCTTGAATTCCGGTGCGCCCGACGAAACGGTCGGACAAACGGTTGTGGATCAGGCCGGCAACGTCGATGCGGCAGGGTCGCCTACGCCAGCCGAATCGGCCGCCGCGGTTGAACCGCCTCAAAAATCCAAATGGTACCTGTGGCGCAGGGATGGCGTAGCTCTCGCCTCTTACCTGTTGGACAGTGAGGTGCATACCTTCGCCTTCAGCGTTGCGGCCAACGCCATTCTCTCGTTCATCCCCTTCATTGTGTTGCTTTATACGCTGGCGTTCTCGGTCTTCCGGTCTGACGCGATGAAGGATGTATTGGACTACACGGTCAACTATTTCCTTCCACCAGTTACCAGGGAAAAGGGGTGGATCACGGGCAGCATCTACAACATGGTGGTGAAGTCATCGTCCCACCACGGCGTGCAGGTCTTCTCGCTCATCATGATTGTCGTTGCCTGCACCGGCATCTTTCTCCCTCTGGAAGTAGCTCTCAACCAGGCCTGGGGCCTCACCAAGAGCCGGAACTATCTCCACAATCAGGTCATCGCTTTTGGGCTCGCGATCCTCATGGTAGCGCTCGGAATGGGCAGCGTTCTGCTCAACGAGGGAGGGCGAGAGGTGCTGACCATGATCTTCTTCGGTCACACGGAGAACTTCTTTTTCAATGGAATCTATTTTCTAGTAGTTGCCTTTACCACAGGCGTCGCATCGATCCTTTTCTTCTTTTCCATCTACTGGATCTTGCCGAATCGCAAAGTTCCCTGGCGACCGGTTTTTCGCACCGCCGTGGTCACCGGCATCATCTGGCTGATTGCCAAATACGCCTTCATCGCCTTGCTACCGCACCTCGATCTGGAATCGTTGTACGGTCCGTTCTACGTATCGGTGGGATTGCTCTTCTGGGCTTATGCCTCAGGGCTGATCCTGTTTGCCGGGGCACAGTTCAGCGTGGCGCGATGGGGGCAGAAGCAGGGCTAAGGCAGCTTGAACGCCTTGTCGACGATAGCGTTTGGATTGCGCCCAGCCGAGAGCAACGTGAACGCGTACAGCGACGGCGAAGCTGTTCGCACCACCGCTACATCTCCCGACCGCGCATCGACCACGAACAGCAGATGGCCCGCCGCTGAAAATGCCATGGCCGAAGGTCCATCGCCCACATGCACCGAGCCCACACGCCTGCCGTCATTGATCCCGTAGATGACCACATACTGCGAGTGGAAGTTGGCCACGTAAAGCAGGGAATTGTCGCTGGAAACCAGCCCGCGCACCGGACCGTCGCCGATCATGTAAGTCGCGCCCACTTCGTCCGTGCCGTTGTAAATCTCAGAAACAGAATCCGACAGCAGATTCGACACGAACACTTCGCCGCCATCCGGCTTCAGCGCCAGTTGCACCGGTGCGTGCCCCACGACCATCATCGCTTCCAGCCGGTCGGGCACTGCCGGCGTTGCCGGCGCAGCCCCGGCCTGTGCAGAAGCCGCCAGGCTTGCCCTTGCCAGAGAAATCGCCATCACCTGGTGCCCCGCCGAGCAGGCTACGAAGGCCTTCGACGAATCGGGAAGCATCACAACGTCCGACGCTCCGGGACAGCCCTCAAATACGGCGCGAACCGTCAGGCTCGCGGGATCTACCAGGCTCACTGAGTTTCCGCGCCGATTAGTGACCGCCAGAGTCTTGCCGTCCGCCGAAAGCCGCGCCGCGACAGGCTCCTCGCCGGCTCCAATCTGGGACGTTTCGCGCCGGTTCTTCAAATCAACCACGGAGATCGAGTTGGAACCGGAGTTGGCAACGTATGCCAGCTTGCCGTCCGCATCAAGGTCGATCGAGACCGGCTGCCGTTGCAGAGGAATGGTGGCCACGACGCTGTTGTTTTCAGCGTTGATCACCGAGATCGACCCCATGCTGCCTCGGCGCCGGAGTTGACCACGTAGACCTCGTTGCGGGAAGGGCTGGCCGCCACGGCCACTGGGTTCTGTCCCACCGGAAGCTCGCGGTCCACGCGCACGTTCACCACGTCCAACACGGTCACAGTGCCGCTGCCGCCGTTGGTTACATACACATATTCGCGATAGTTGGCAGGGTATTGCGGGAAGTCGTGGGAGCGGCAGCCTGTCAACATCAGCGTGAGCATGCTGAAAGTCAAAAGGCTGACTCTGGCTGCATCCCTTGGGTTCATGGTTTTCGTGCAGATTTCCAATTCACTTCGCCTTGCCTGCATCATATAAGCTCAGGCACTCGCCATACTTGGGCGCAGCGTTCAAGTGAATTCCGCGCGGCAGTGTCCGCCCAACCACCGGGGCGATCCGTTCAATCTCATTCATCATCTGCGCGAACTGGGCTGGGTAAATGGACTGCGGACCATCCGAGAGCGCAATCTCCGGCTGGTGGTGTACTTCGACGATGATGCCGTCTGCGCCGCACGCTACTCCTGCCCTGGCCATCGGCAACACGCTGTCGCGCCGCCCGGTGCCGTGGCTCGGATCCACTAATATCGGCAGATGGCTGACCCGTTGCACGGCTGGAATCACGCTCAGGTCGAGAGTATTTCGGGCGTGGTCTGAGAAAGTGCGCACGCCGCGCTCGCACAGAATCACCTCGTAGTTGCCCTCGCTCATCACGTACTCGGCGGACATCATGAACTCTTCCAGCGTCGCGCTCAGTCCGCGTTTCAGCAGCACCGGCTTCCTCAGCCGCCCGGCCTTCTTCAGCAGCGAAAAGTTTTGCATGTTGCGAGCGCCAATCTGGATCACGTCGGCCCATTCGGCTACCAGCTCCAGGGACTCGCTGTCCAGCGCCTCGGTAATAATGCGCAGCCCGAAGCGGTCGCGAATCTCCGCCATGATGCGCAGCGCCTCAATGCCCATGCCTTGAAATGCGTAGGGCGAAGTGCGGGGCTTGAAGGCGCCGCCGCGGAAGAACTGCGCTCCGGCTGCGCTGACCTGCTCGGCAATGGCGAAGGCCTGGTCTCGACTTTCAATCGAGCAGGGGCCGGCGACTATCGCCAGGTCACGGCCGCCGATAGTGGCGTCGGTTCCCGCAAAGCGGATGATGGTGTCTTCTTCTTTGACGTCTCGGCTGGCCAGCTTGTAGGGCTTTGAAACGCGGATGACTTCAGCCACTCCGGAAAGCTCTTCCAGGTTGCCACGGTCCACCTCTCCCTGGTTGCCGGTAATGCCAATGGCGGTGCGCTGGTCCCCGGGAAGTGGATGGGCGCGGAAGCCTAACTTCTCAATATGCTCGCAGACAACCCGAATCTCCTCCGGTGTGGCCTGGGCTTTCATGACGACCAACATGACTGACCCCCAAACCCTCAGTCTAAGGCATTTTTGAAGATAACGCTGGGTTTTGAGTATGGGCAAGGCCGTCGCAGCGCGCTGTCGCGCTGGATTTGAATGCAGCGGTCCTATGCTGCTGGACCTCGGGGAATGAGGCTCGACTGGAATATTTAGGTTTTTTGCCAGGTCGCTGAAGCCTGTATGGGCATCGTCTCTTACCTGGTCGAATGGTTGATTCAGTTAAAACAACGCAAATCCGGGGTGGCGCGCATTGCTGCTCAAAACGCTGCGCCTATTCTGTCTTGTCTTGTATATCGATATCTGTCGTGGCGGCAATAATCGCCGGCGCGACCACCATTCCGATGAAAGCAAGAGCGATCAACAGATCATGCATCAAACATCTCCTTGCAGGACTTCCTGCAATTTGCACACACACAAATCATCGGTCGGATTAGAAGAAACTTGAATACCACTAAGAACTTGCAGGCTGACAAGACGGTGCCATGCCGTTCTCCCACGAAGGTGGTAGCTGCAACTTAGAGCGACGACAGGACGGAGGATTGAGTCTGTAAACCCCTCTTATTTTTTTAGGAAATCCTAACCGGTCCCAGCCTCAGCCGATGTGACGCAAGGTATGGGTTCTTCTCGCTGTCAAAGAGCTCAGTTTCGTACAGGCTAACGGATTAGGTTCACGTAAGAACCCAACAAAACCAACTTCGACCCGGTTCCCGTGGGCAATGTCAGCCCCGGCAATCACCCGCCAATATACTTCATAAGTCACTAATTCTAAATAGATTAATTGAAAATACAAGCTAGTGCGGACTGCGGCTGTTGCGCGCAGCCTCACGCTTTTGCGCTCGCCACTTCATCCCCAGCCAGGCCACATAGCCCAGTTGGATGGTCCAGGTAACGCAATAGGCGGCAACCAGGAACTGGTGGTCGAGAATGGCTCTTTGATCCATACGATTCTCCTCTTTTGGTTCCTATCTTCTTTTCCGACCTGACTCTCTTTGACGGGCATCAGGCGTTGAGCGCTTCCTGTGCTTCCTGTGCGGCAATTTTCTGTTGCTGTCGCTCCACGCGGTAGCGCAGCCCCAGGATGAGCAATCCCCAGGCCAGCCAGGCGAGCATGTTCCACATCAAGGCGCCCACCATGGTTGGGTCCATGCCAGAATTGGAGTCTCCGCCAAAGACAGGAGCTGGGTGCTGCGTTCGCCACCAGCGGTTCGACATGTACACGATGGGCACGTCAAGCGCGCCGAAGATGCCGAGCACCGCGGCCAGTGTCTGCATCTGCGGCCCGGAGGCAAAGCGCCGCAGCAGCAGGTAGCTGACGTAGATGAGCCACAGAACCAGCGTGGTGGTGAGCCGCGCGTCCCATGTCCACCAAATGCCCCACGCGCGCCTACCCCACAGCGGTCCGGTTGTGAGCACAACGGTGCAAAAAACCACGCCCACCTCTGCTCCAGACAAAGCCCACGCATCGGAGACTTGCGCCCAATCCGGCCGGTTGCGGCGCCAGGCTAGAAAACCGATGGAGCCGATCAGCGAAATAGCAAAGAAGAGGAAGGCCACCGAGGCCGAAGGCACATGGTAGTAAATAATGCGAAAGACCTCGCCCTGCATGGCGTCATTGGGAGCAACGTAGATAGCCTGGTAAAAGCCCCAGATCATCAGCGCGATGGTGACGGCGGCGTAGAGACCAATTGCAGATTTCTTCATCGGGGAATCCTGATGGAACCCTTCCAGTGTACGACGGCGGAGGCCTACTCCGCGTGCAATACCACGTCGAACAGCAGCAGGCTAACCGTCGTGAAGATAACGTCGTAGCCCAGCAGCAGCTTGATCCACAGCGTCGGATCGCTGTCGCCGGTGAGGATAGAGCCGGTAGCCAGAACCATGGCCAACAGCGCCGGCATGAAAATCGGAAAGAGGATGAGCGGCAGCAGCAGCTCGCGGTTGCGGCTGCGGATTGACAGGGCCGCAAAGAACGTTCCGTTTGCCACCAGCGCCCAGGTGCCCAGCGGCAGCACGAGCACCAACTGCCACGCCTGCCCCTGAACGTGCAGGTTGTAGAAGACCAGGAAGACGGGCGCCAGCACTAATTGCACGATGGAGACGAAGAGGAAATTTGCCAGCACCTTGGCCAGAAACAGCTCAGCGCCGGGCGTGGGCGCCATACGCTGCGCATCCAACACCTGGTGGCGAATCTCCCGCGCCCAGGCCTGGTTAAGGGCGCTCATTGAGGCGAACAAGGTGGCTACGCAAATCACGCCGCCAGAGATTTCCTGCGAGAATGCGCCTCGGGGCGAAAAGGCCAGCGAAAACAACACCACCACCAGCAGCGCAAAGAACAGCATCGAATTCACAGCCTCGCGCGAGCGCCATTCGATGCGCAGGTCCTTCACCAGGTGTGTCCAGAGAACGCGTGTCATGCTGTGCGTCCCTCCGGAGCAGTGGCCTTGGTCACGTCTTTTGTAAGATCGGCAGTCTTGGCCTCGGCAGCACGCAGGTAACCCTCCGGGCTCAGAACCAACTGCGTCCCGCGCGTTCCTGCCGACACGCTGATCCTGTCGAACAGAATCGCCGTCTCATCCACAAACACCGGGTAAGGCTTTTTTGCGCCAAAGACGGTGACACCGCCGCGAAAGTATCCCGTAAGCGGCTGCACGTCCTTCAGGGGAACCATCTCCGCCTTGCGCAGCCCTGCGGCGCGCGCCAGCTTCTTGAAGTCCAGCTCCTCGTTGCCGGGAATCACAGCAAACACACACACGCCCGGACCGCCGGTAGTCAGCAGCGTTTTGAACACTTGCTCCGCTGGCATGCCGATCTTCTTTGCCACCGTGGTTGCCGACAAGTCCTCGGGATCCACTTCATACTCGCGCAGCTCAAACGCAATGCCGAGGTTTTCAAGGAACCGCGCGCCGTTGGTCTTCATAGCGTAGGACTCCCAGGCTCGAAGGATTGCACCCGCCCGGCATGAAGCGCCAGCACCCAGTCCGCAATCGGCGCGGCGGCCTCGCGCTGGTGCGTCGTGATCACAATCGTCCGATTGCTCTGGCGGAATCCGGCGAGCAACTCCACCATCTGCCGCACGCTCTCCACGTCCATGTTCGAGAAAGGCTCATCCAGCAGCAGCAACTCCGGCGCCGGCAGCAGCACGCGCGCCAGAGAAGTCCGTTGCCGCATGCCTTGCGAGTACTGGCCCAGAGTACGGCTGAGTTCCGGATCCAGGCCTACCTGGCGCAGAGCCTCGGCCGGCGACAAACAGGCGCGCCCAGGGTAGAGGCTTGCAAAATAGCGGAGATTTTCCTGCGCGGTCAGCTCGTCGTAGAGCATCGGAGCGTGGCTCATATAGCCGATTCGGGCCCGGGCGTCATGCGGTTCCTGGTCGCCGAAGACACTGACCTTGCCGAAACTGGGCATCAGCAAACCGGCCAGAATCCGCAGCAACGTGGACTTGCCCGCGCCGTTTTCGCCGATAAGCACGTAGCAGCATCCCGGCTCCAGGTCCACTGAAACCTGGCGCAACGCCGCAAAGGAGCCAAATAGTTTTGAGACTTGATGAAGCCGGGCGCAAGGGGAACTGCCAGCGGCCTCGGGCGGGTTCTCGTTCATGCTTTCAGTAGGCTGCGGTCTGGTTGGCCGGCGGAACAGGTGGCGTAGTCCCCGCTGGTGCG
Source organism: Occallatibacter sp. (assembly GCA_035648535.1). Taxonomy (GTDB): domain Bacteria; phylum Acidobacteriota; class Terriglobia; order Terriglobales; family Acidobacteriaceae; genus Telmatobacter. Next base: position 20,921 of record DASRLI010000020.1, read on the forward strand.
GTTCCTGACGCAGCAGCCGGCTTCGTAGCAGCAGGGCTGGCCGGCTTCCCATTCGGCTGGGCCGGAGCGTACTTGCTGGCGCACTTGGCTTGCAGCACCGTGGCGTGGAACTGCCCATCGCGTCCGTAGGTTCCCTCAGCCAGTGCCTGCGCATCGTCCTTGAATGTGTCCGGAGGTGGCTCAGAACCTTTGTAAATCACCTTCAGCATGTGGCCTGATGTGGCTTTCGGAGAGTGGCTTTCAAACTCATTCAGCACAAACGTCACGTGGGTGCCGTCCTGCTCAATCGAGCCCGGCAGCACAAACCCCTCCACACGCAACTGGCTGTGATAGGCTTTGTCGCCCATGCCGCCCAGCTCGGCGATTGTGACGTAGTAGCTCTTATTCGCTCCGTAGCCGGTAAACGCCAGCCACCCAATGGTGCCCACAATAATGGCAGCCGCGATTCCGATCCGCATTGTGTTTCCGGAAATCTTCATACTCAACTTTTAACGATACGAGCGGAGGTGGGGCTGGTCAATGCCCCGGGTGAACAGATGTGATCTAAATCACACTTTGAGCAGGTCAAATTCATCGGCCCGGCAAATAGGGCAGGGAAGCGTTTCAATGGGCGTTTTCAAGGGTTTGCGCCGCCCGGTCCAGAGCCTGCGCCAACACCGTCAACTGCGCGGCAGCCAGTTCTGCATTCCGCCCGTCGATGGCCTCATTCACTCCGGGAATCACTACTGCCGAATACCCAGTGAACTCGCCTGGAGCGAAGATCGTGTGCCGGTACCATGGCCGATTCGGCAGCCCGGCTTCGGAGATGAACGCGGACTCGGTTTGGCGCAGCGCCAGGTTCAGCCTGGACAGGTCTCCTGAGGCAGCCGTCTCCAGTGCGTGCGCCTTGCGTGCAGCGCCGGAGAATCGGCCGGCGGCCGCCTCGGCGGGCGCAAAATTGAGCGAAGTCAACCCTGCATCTCCAGCCTTGCGTTCGGCCGCGCCGATATAGGCGGATATCTCTCGGGCATAGGTCACGTAGTCGTACGGCAGCACGTCCGCATCGGCCATGCGCAGGGCTTCCAGTCCAAACACACGCGCCATCTCCTGCAAATAAACAAAATGGGGATCGGCGTTTTGCGTGTACCACGCGAAGTCGTCGAAGGTGGAGTGGTACACGCCGTACGGGCCGCCTGAGTCGACGTCCGTAGAGGGCACACCTACATGCTGCAAGAACGGCGTGAAGTCGGAGCCCGAGCCGAGGACACCCAATGGCACCTCTGCGGCCGGCTGTTGCGTATTTGAGCCACGCCGGTCCTCGTCGCCAGGGTGCTTTGCTCTCCACTGCTGGTAGACCGTTCCGCCCAGCGGGCTGGGAACAGCGCGCGTCACATCGCGGACAAACTCCTTCAGCGAGGGCACTGCCGATGCGGAAAAGTCCGGCCCCGACACCGCTGTGTCCATGTTGAAATAGGCGACGGCCCGCTTCAGCCCCTGGGCGTGCTGCTCGACCCATTCGGTCGAGCCAATCAGGCCCTGCTCCTCAGCATCCCAACTGCAAAATACGATCGTTCGCTTGGGCCGCCAGCCTTGCTTGATCAGCCCGCCAATCCCATGCACTGATTCCAGCATGGCAGCAGTCCCGCTCGAGGGGTCAACAGCGCCATACACCCACGCGTCGCGATGATTGCCGGCCAATACCCACTCGTCCGGATAATCCGATCCCTTGATCTTGCCAATCACATCCCAGATGATGCGCCTCTGATAGTCCTGATCCGAGACCAGGTGAACCTTCACCCCGCTTGGCCCCAGGTGATAGCTGAAAGGCAGCGCGCCCTGCCAGCCCTGCTGTGGAACCCCCGGTCCCTTCAGCGCCTGCAAAATTGGCGCCGCATCGTGATAGCTGATGGGAATGGAGATGATGCCGGGCTGGTTGCCATTCTGCCCCACAAAGTTCTTGATGCGCGCCGAATCCGGCAAATCCGGCGTCGAAGCCACGCCCGGCGTTTCCGGATCGCCGGCATAATTGAAGAGATATTGAACCGATCCGCGCTGCACCCCGGTCTCCGGCCGCCACGGTCCATTGGGATAAGCGTCGCCCTTGTAGTAGCCGTCGTCCTGCGGATCCGAGTAGAGCAGCACACCAATTGCGCCACGCTGTTCTGCCAGATAAACCTTCACGCCGCGGAAGTTCGACCCGTACCGCGCCAGCACAATCTTGCCATGCAGGTCGATGTGTTGCGCCGCCAGCTGATTGAAGTCCTCGAGTCGCCCGTAGTTGGCGTAGACTACTTCGCCGGTCACGTCACCCGATCCTGAAGAACCATTGAACGGCATCACCACTCGCGGATCGTCCTGCTGGGGGTCGCCGTCCACGTGCTCCTTGGTGGGCCCGCTCATGAGCAGCTTCCCGCTCGCGTCGAAGGCCTCCACGCGCACCGTTTTAGGCTGGTTCAGCAGCACGCGGTAGGGAACGATCTCCGTTTCGAGCCCCGCGGCGCGAAACTTCTCTGCCACATATTCAGCCGTCTTGCGGTCTTCCGGTGTTGCTGCCATGTGTGGTTCCGCGGTCAGAGTCTTCAGGTGCTGCCCGGCCAGTCTGGCGTCGGGTACCGCCAGGAACTTCTCCTCGAGCTTGGCCTGCGCGGTAAAGTCCGCATACCCAAAAACCGTCGGCACGGGAACCGGTGTTGGCGTTTGTCCCGCAAGCGAATAGGGAATCGAAACCAGAAGGAAAACCAGGGCGAACGCCTTCAAAACAGTCATGAGCAGAACCAGCTTTGCGTGCAGATTAAGGAGCCGGCGTATCGCTTCTGTGCTCCGACGCGAGTCGGCAGCACACAGCACTTCCGGCTGCACAACAATAAACTCACAGCTTACACTAAGAGCTGAGGTCACCTATTCTGAACGCGGACCGCGAGTTGAATCGTGAGCCCCCGAGCCTGGCCGTCGAGGAAGCAGCGGCGGCCACGCAGGCCTTTGCTGTTGAGCAGGACGAAAAGTGGCCGCGAGTCGTCAGCGCACTGCGCCATCCCAACTTCCGCCTCTTCTGGAGCGGAAACTTTCTTTCCAATATTGGCACCTGGATGCAGAACGTAGCCCTGGGCTGGCTCGTGCTCTCCCTCACCAACTCCGCATTCTGGCTCGGCGTCGTCGGCTTCGCCGGCTCCATTCCATTTCTCATCTTTACGCTCTTTGGTGGAGTAGTCGCCGATCGCGTGAACAAGCGCCGGCTTCTTCTCGTCACCCAGTCCATCATGATGCTGCTGGCCTTTGTAATGGCCTTGCTCACCTGGCTCAAAATCATCACCGTCTGGGAAGTAGTCGTCCTGTCCTTCCTCAACGGCATGGCCATGGCCATCAATGCGCCCAGCTACCAGGCGCTGGTGCCGCGCCTGGTGCCGCGCGAGGATCTCACCAACGCCATCGCCCTCAACTCCGCGCAATTCAATATGTCGCGCATTCTCGGTCCAACGCTGGGCGGCTACGCCATGGCCGCTGTCGGCATGGCGGGGAACTTCTTCCTCAATGGCTTGAGTTTTCTTGCCGTGCTCTGGGCGCTTACCCGCATCCGCTATCCGGAGCAGGAGCAGCGCGATCATCCCAGCTACCTCACCAGCCTTCGCCAGGGATTCAGCTATCTGCGCGAACAGCCTCAGATGCTCATCCTCGTTTGGATGACCGCCGTAGCCAGCTTCCTCGCAATTCCGTTCCTTACCTTTATTCCCTTCTTTGCGAAGATGCAGTTGCACACCGGTGAATCCGGGCTTGGGTGGCTGCTGGCCGCTTCAGGGCTGGGCGCTGTGCTCGGTGCCGTCACCGTCGCCAGCCTCGGAACGCTTCGCCATCGCGGAAAGGTAGTGGTGATCGCGGGCCTGTTCTTCTTTGCTGCCATCATCGGCTTCTGTTACTCGCGCAATTTTGCGCTTTCGCAGTGCCTTGCGCTGGTCGAGGGCTACAGCGCAATCCTGATGATCTCTTCCTTTAACGTGGCCATCCAGCATCTTTCATCGGACGAGATGCGCGGCCGCGTAATGAGCATCTACGCAACATGCTTCCTCGGCCTGCCGCCGCTCGGCGCCCTGCTGGCCGGCGAAATGTCGCGGCACATCCCCACAGGCCACGCGCTGGCCATGATGTCCGCACTTGCTGCGGCAATCTACATCGGGTTCTATTTGTTCTCGCGCCCTTTGCGCGAGATGGACTGAGAACCGCGCAGCCGGATCTAAGCCACCGGCTGTGTGCAGTGCGCGCAACGCTTTGCCGCCAAGGGAATCTCGCTCAGGCACTCCGCGCAGGTCTTCGTAGCCGGAGGAGCTTCCGGCGCGGGTCCCTTGAACCGCTCCATCAGCTTGTTCAATGGCAGCACCATGAAGAAATACACCACGAAGGCCACAATCAGAAATGAGACGGTTGCGTTCAGAAGGTTTCCGATGTTGATTGGCGTGCCATTTAACTTCACCACCACGGCGCTGAAGTCCGGTTTACCGACAATAGCGGCGATGAACTGCATGAGTACGTCCTTCACTAGCGACGTAACAATCGCGCTGAACGCCGCGCCCATGATGAACGCGACGGCCAGGTCCATGACATTGCCACGCAGAATGAAATCCCGAAATCCCTTGAGCATCGCTCTCTCCCCTCGTCCTAGGTGTTGGGCGCCCTGCCCGGATCAAACCCTGAATCCTGCCCCATGCTACACGCAACATAGGAGTTGTTGGAATAATTGAATCGGCCGTCCCATCCTCGCCGCTTCTTCGTTTATTACGGCCGGCGTAGGATTCGCCCCTACAAAAACACCCACAAGAACAGCACCATCGCAAGAATCATCAACTCGGAGTACAGCAGAATCAGAACCCCCGCATGGTACAGGCTCCATCTGCGCCCCAGGCAGCGAGCCGTTTCCACCATCCCCCAGCACGCAAACGGCACCACCAGAATCTGCCAGTGCGATCCATGCAAATTTTCGATATAAGGAAAACCGGCCAGCCGCAGGCTCGCAAAAAACGCACCAAGAGACAGCAGAATGCCGCGCGTCAGCGACTTCTGCCGTAGCTGGAACGTGTGAGGGCGGGGAAGCACCACTCCGCTAGTGTAGAGCGTCTGCTTTACCCCGCTACCAGTTCCATCTGCTTAAGCGACTCGTGATAAGGCGCGTGCAGCACGCCGCGCTCCGTAATGATCCCGGTAATGTACTTCGCTGGAGTCACGTCGAATGCCGGATTGCAGATTCCCACCCCGTTCGGCGTCAGTTGCTTGCCGCCGTGATGAGTTACTTCAATTTGCGGGCGCTCCTCAATAGGAATCGCATCACCGGTCTTTGTTGCTAAATCGATCGTGGACCACGGCGCCGCCACGTAGAACGGAATGCCGTGCTCCTTGGCCAGAATCGCCACGTTGTACGTGCCGATCTTGTTGGCCGCATCGCCGTTCGCCGCAATGCGGTCCGCGCCCACCACCACGGCCTGGATCCGACCGGCCTTCATCAAGCTCGCTGCCATGTTGTCGCAGATCACGGTGGTAGGAATTCCATCGGCCATCAGTTCCCACGCGGTGAGCCGCGCACCTTGCAGAAAGGGCCGCGTCTCGTCCGCGAACACATGAATATTCTTGCCCTGCTCCACCGCCGCGCGAATCACGCCCAGTGCGGTTCCGTATCCGCACGTGGCAAGCGCCCCGGCATTGCAATGGGTCAGCACGCCGCCCTCTTCGGGCATCAACGCTCCGCCGAATGCCCCCATCGTTTTGCAGGCGGCAATGTCTTCGTCATACATCGCGTGCGCCTCGGCCAGAATTCTGTCCTGCACCTGGCCAAGCGTCGCGCCGGAGTCCAGCAGATTGGCAAACAGCCCCTTCATGCGGTCGATCGCCCAAAACAGGTTCACCGCCGTGGGACGAGTCCCCGCCAGACGCGCGCAAATCCGCTCAAACTCCGGAGCAAACTCCGCGGCCGTTCTGGCCTTGGTGTGCTTTGCGCCAAGCGCGATGCCGTAAGCCGCCGAAACGCCGATGGCCGGCGCGCCGCGCACAACCATGGTCACAATCACCTCGGCCACCTCTTCATAGCTAGTGGCGAGTACGTAGCTCTCTTCAAGTGGGAGCCGGGTCTGATCGATGAAGCGAACCCCTTCCGGGATCCATGTGAGAGTCGGAATCATGCAATTCCAGTGTAAATGGACGGACGAACCCGAATTCGGAGGCACCTTGTCCCTGAAAACCTTTTCAGTTTCCGCTGGACGTACCTTCACCCCAATGCGTACAGTGGTTTCGGTACTTTCCGAGGTTTCCGCACGCTGCCTGCCGCGCGCAGGCCTGTGCCGCGGGAATCCCGGCATTTAGCAGAAAGCAATCACTCAAGGAAGCGGAGGAAGACCTTTCATGGCAACACGATCCACACCACCGGCGGCACCAAATGCACCAAGCTATCTTGTCCCGTTCATCATTGTCACGGCGCTGTTCGGAATCTTTGGGTTTCTCACCAGCCTTAACAACACCCTGGTAGCCAAGCTCGAAGACACTTTCAAACTGACCCACGGCCCGGCGATGTTGGCCACTGCAGCCTGGTTCTTCGCTTACCTTGTCTTCTCCGTTCCCTCCGCCAAACTCATTGAGGCGGTGGGCTACAAGCGCACCATGGTCATCTCGCTGCTCATCATGGTGTGTGGCGCCCTGCTCTTCATTCCTGCAGCCAACATGGTCAGCTTTCACATGACGCTGGTAGCCATCTTTGTGCTGGCCGCCGGCGTCTGCGCCCTTCAGACCTCGGCTAATCCATACGTCTCCATCCTCGGTCCCGAGCATAGCGCTCCCGCGCGGCTCACTCTCGCGCAGGCCTTCAACTCCCTCGGTTCGCTCATCGCCCCGTTGGTTGCGGCCCGATTCATCCTCTCCGATACCAGCAAGGTTTCCACAGAGACCAGCGCCGCCCACATGCTGTCAGGGCCTTACATGGCAATCGCCGCCGCACTGCTTATCCTCGGCCTCACCGTCATGTTCTTGAACCTGCCCGCTATCACCCTCACCCGTGCCTTCCGTCCCGGCAGCGAAAGCGACCCACTGCTCGAACGCAGCATCTGGAGCTACTCGCACACGGTTCTCGGCATGGTCGGTATCTTTTTCTATGTCGGCCTTGAGATCGCTCTGGCCGCCATCACCATCAAGTTCTGCCAGGCGCAGGGAATCGGCAGCGTCGAAACCGCCGGCTTCATGCTCACGCTCTACTACCTCAGCATGATGATCGGCCGCTTCCTCGGCAGCTTCATCATGAAATGGGTCAAGGCAGAAAAGCTGCTCGTCGTTCTCGGCTTCCTCGGCGTAGTACTGCTGCTCGTCTCCATGTTCACTACTGGCCCCGTCGCCATATGGAGCCTGGTCTTCTGCGGCATCGCCAACTCCGTCATGTATCCCAACATCTTTGCTCTCGGCATCGCCGAGCTCGGGCCCATGACCAGCAAGGGCTCAGGCGTCATCACCATCGGCAACGTCGGTGGCGCTGCCATCCCGCTGCTCTTCGGTTGGCTTGCCGATCGCGTAGGAATTCAATACGCCTTCGTCATTCCCATCATCGGCTACCTCTACGTCGCCTACTACGGCCTCTCCGGCTACAAGCCCACCCGCGCCGAAAGGGCGTAGAGCATTTTCGAGTTGTGTGTTAACACAACTTCGGATGCCCCTGGTCTCGCCTTCGAGACCAGGGAATGCATCATGTCCGGATAGGCGTTGATCCGCTCGGCACACGCATAAGAGCGGGCACTTCACGGACAGTAATCCTCGTCTCCCCGCGCTGGGCGTGGGATTTCAACGGCACATTCTGTCTGTGATCAAACGCGCGACCTAGCGAAAAGTGCGGGTGTACTTGCCTGTCTATGAAAAGGTAACTGACGGATAGCCGGTTGTCGGTAGCACATGATATGTCCGGTGGTTGTAACAAGTGAAGTGTCCGCATAGCAGGCAGCGAACCAGACTTCGTACGCAATGCCTCACTGCGATATGCTTTTCAGGGGTCTGGATCACATCCAGCGCTTCTCCCAGTAGCCTGTCTGACCGGTAAGGGATGGCTTCTGCAACTGACCCAATACCCAATATCCACAACTCTCCAAAGGAGGCATTGTTGCCGAACCTGACCCCAACCGACTGGCTGATCATCCTGCTCTCTCTCTTCTGCGTAATCGCCATCGGCCTCTCCTACCGCGCCAGCATCAAGACCAGCAGCGATTTCCTTCAAGCCGGCCGCACCCTGCCAACGT
>DASRLI010000021.1:0-4477 GCA_035648535.1 Occallatibacter sp.
ACCATGCCGGACCACTAGTCCCTCTGCTGAGTTAAGAAAACCAGCTGAAAAATAATAACGCTGCTCTCACGCGCGCGCGAGACTCTGAGGCAGCCGTCCAGAAGCACCTCAAGGATATTGGCCAGTTATTTGCGACTACACTCCAGGAACGTCATTCTAAACGCCGTCGAGCCGTGCATCCGGCGATAGGATGCCGAAATGTTCAAGGAATTTCCCTCGATTGTTGTGATTTCTGTCGGGGCATTCTCAGGCAACTCTCGGACCCCTGCAATTCTTGACCCGTCGGTTTCTCATCTTAAAAGCCGATATTCATCCCCACTGTATCTGCCGCCAGCGTTCGCGCTCTTAAACATTTTCGGTGGATTGCCGAAAGACAGTGATATTGTCACGTGAGAATAATCTCTGCACTCTAAGGGCGATTCTGGAAGGGTCCCGCAGTTTCGCTCAGGACGGAGCCTAATGCGGTTCCTCTATTCTGTCGCAGCTCTGCTTGCCTTGATTCTGCTGTGCACTGCGGCGGCTGAACCACCCGGGCGAGCCTTGCGGACCCTCACCACGGCGCATGAAGCCCACGACATCTCTCTTGAAGAAGCGGCGCATGGCTTTCCTGTTCGAATTCGTGGAGTTGTCACGTATTACGATCCTTATGTCGATCCCAGACATGCGGCACTCTTCGTCCACGATTCGACAGGGAGCATATTCATCGGACTACCTTCCCATCCAATTCTTCCTTTGAAAACCGGAACACTTGTGGAAGTCACCGGGATCAGCGGAACCGGAGACTATGCGCCCTTGATCCTCAATGGCCATGTGAAGGTCATTGGAAACTCGCACATTCCCAAGACCGCTCCACAACCAACGATGGCCGAACTGCTTGCGGGAAGCGAGGATGGCCAGTGGATTGAAATCGTGGGTATTGTCCATTCCGTGCATCTGCAGCCCATGAATGTGACTCTCGATGTCTCCACAGGCGGTGGTTCAATCATTGCCACCGCTCCCAGGGAAGCGGCAAAAGATTACGAGTCGCTTGTCGACGCCAAAGTCCAGATCCAGGGAAATGCAGCTCCGGTGTTCAACAGTCATCAGCAAATGGTCGGCGCCCGAATCCTGTTTGCTTCTTTGCGTGAAGTTAAGGTCGTCCAGCCGCCCCCTCCGGATCCCTTCGTCATGCCTTCTATCCCTGTTGCCCAACTACTGTGGTTCTCGCCGGGGGCGGCCCTGCGGCACCGCGCTCATATCCGAGGCAGGGTGACCCTCCATTGGCCGGGTCGAATGTTGTGCATACAAGAGTCCTCCAATGGCCTCTGCATGGAGAACCAGAAACTCGATAAGGTTCAGATCGGTCAGTTGGTCGATGTAGTTGGCTTTCCGACGATCAGCGACTTCAAACCGACTCTTGAGAATGCTTCCTTCCGTGTTGCGGGGGAAAGCACGCCCCTGCCTGCCACACTGGTATCGATCCAGCAGGCGTTCCGCGCCAACCTCGATCGGGAACTGGTCCAGATCGAGGGAGAATTGATTGGCCAGGAACATGCGGCGGGTGATCTCACACTTGTTGTGCGCTCCGGCGATTTTGTCTTCTCGGCCATCCTCCCCAAAGAAAGTGGTGGCGTCGGGATACGCTCTTGGAAAGAAGGCAGCCTTATCCGCGTAACCGGGATATGCAGTGTCAGAATGGATCCAAACACCACCGGTGAGGGATCAGGGTTGGTGGAGGCGGGTTCAGTCAACATCCTGCTACGTTCACTCGACGACGTCGCCGTGATGCACTCCCCCTCATGGTGGACAGCCAGCCACACACTTGCCGTCCTTTCCATCGTGGGCGCCTTCGCCTGTGCCTCTTTCGCCTGGATCTTCGTCCTGCGCCATCGCGTGGAGCAGCAGACCCAAGCCATCCGCCTGAGCGAAGAACGCCTGCGCCACCTGTCACAACATGACATGCTCACCGGTCTGCCCAATCGTATTCTGCTCAATGACCGCCTCGCCATGGCTCTGAAGCGCGTGGGACGATTTGACGTGGTTTTGGGAGTGTTGATGGTCGATCTCGACCGATTCAAGGAAGTCAACGACTCTCTTGGCCACCATGCCGGGGACCAGGTGCTGTGCGAAGTCGCAGCACGCCTCGTTCGCTCGGTTCGCCAGACCGATACCGTTGCACGCCTCGGAGGAGACGAGTTTATCGTCCTGCTGCCCGACCTACACCATCCCGCGGAGGCAGAAGCCATAGCCCGCAAGTTTGTGGCTGCAATCTCTAAACCGATTGATGTTGAGGGCACTCAGGTGCAAATTTCAGCCAGCGTCGGCATCTGCACTTCTCAAGAACAGTGCGGGGACGCAGAGAAGTTGATGCACGACGTCGATGCGGCGATGTACCTGGCCAAGAAAAAAGGAAGGAATGGATTCCAAGTCTACTGAGATGCCAGCCGAACCGCCCCGGTCTCGCTCTAATCATGAACAGCGGCAGCGAGACAGGCGTGGAGTACCTGGCAGGGCGGGATCCGGTAACGATAGGAATCAAGTAAAGCAGCAAGGAAGGGCCGCAGTACTTGAGGCTAATGCCAAGGCCCAGGCTCTCTGTGGACCTACATCTCTCAGCAAAGCAGCGCGCAGTTCCCGCCACTCCTGGTTCACCGCCATTCCGGAAGCAACCCCATTTGGAGTTGGGGAAGAGTAGGCGACGATACGTCCCCAACCCCGTTTTGGCCCTTTCCGGAATCTCTGGCAGGCACCGCGCAGAGCAAGGGAGAGTCGGCGACGATCCAGGACTTGGCCGCGTCAGAGATGGATTGGCTGTTGACAGCGGTCCGTGAACCGGTGTGTGCGCGCATATAATTGGCCTTCACAATCCTCGCTTGCCAGAGGCGTTCAATGGCTCATGTAACTCTCAGGAATAGCTACCTGGCGCTCTCGAATCGGCTCAACCGTTTTCCGCAAGGAGCGCCGCCTTCCGAGCTTCTCTTCCGAATACTGGAGGTCTTGTTTACCAGAGAAGAAGCGGCTCTAGTGGCACTTCTTCCCATCAGACCTTTCAACGTAGCCGCGGCGGCAAGGGTATGGAAGAAGCCGGTTGCCGAATCGAGAAAGATTCTTGAGGGTCTCGCATCGCACGGGATGCTTCTTGACATGGAGATGCAGGGGGAGCAGATTTTTGTCCTGCCTCCGCCCATGGCTGGCTTCTTCGAATTCTCAATGATGCGCTTGGGCAACGGATACGATCAGAAGCTGCTGGCCGAGTTGTTCTGCCAGTACCTGAACGTGGAAGAGGATTTTGTGAAGAACCTCTTCGCCGGGGGGGAAACGCAACTGGGCCGCGCGTTTGTCAACGAGAGGGCTCTGGATACGGACCAAACGTTGGCGGTGATGGACTACGAAAGAGCCAGCGAGGTGATCCACATGGCCTCGCATATGGGAGTTGGAGCCTGCTACTGCCGACATAAGATGCAGCATATGGGGAAATCCTGCGATGCTCCCATGAACATCTGCATGACCTTCAGCGGGACGGCCCAGTCGCTGATCAAGCACGGCATTGCGCACAAGGTTGATGTAAAAGAGGGCATGGATCTGCTAGACGAGGCTCTGGAGCACAACCTCGTGCAGTTCGGGGAGAACGTACAGCAGAAAGTGGCGTTTATATGCAACTGCTGCGGATGCTGTTGCGAGGCTATGCTCGCTGCCAAACGCTTCGCCGTCCTAAACCCCATCGCCACCACCAACTTCCTGCCGGAAGTTAGTGCGGATTTGTGCAACGGCTGCGGCAAATGCGTCACTGCCTGTCCAGTGGAGGCCATGGGACTCGTGTCTGCAGGCGACCCACATAAGCCTACGCGCAGAAAGGCGCGGATCGACGAATCTCTGTGTCTGGGTTGTGGCATCTGCGTGCGGACATGTTCCAACCGCGGGATCAGGCTCAGATTCCGGAAGATGCGTGTGATCACCCCGGTCACCACTGCCCATCGTGCCGTGCTCATGGCCATTGAACGGGGCCAACTTCAAAACCTGATCTTTGACAATCAGGCATGTTGGAATCATCGCGCCATGGCTGCCATTCTTGGAGTGATTCTGAAACTACCCCCGGTCAAGCAAATCATGGCGAGCAAGCAAATGAAGTCACAGTACCTTGAACAGTTGATGCGACCCAGAGATTTTGTCCATCTGGAGCGTTGAGAGAAGGCTCGAAAGCCCCGGTCTGGCATCTGCTTCATCAACCGACGGGGCTCCAAGGTGAGCCTAACTCCCGGATGACCGGCTACCCAGCAGTGTCGTTGGCAAGTAGAAATGTCCGCTTTTCGTGACAAATGAAATGTCCGGTTTCATAAATTCAGTCAGTCGTCGCAGCGGCGGTGGTAAAGTGCGAATCCCGCGTTGTTTGCGGGATTTGCAAGTTAAGAGGAAAAGTCTGTTTTGTGACTTTTCCTCTTAACGTCTTTTCCACGGCCTTGATTTGTTTTTTGGTCAGCGGCGTCAAGAGTTTTCCTTC
>DASRLI010000022.1:0-7667 GCA_035648535.1 Occallatibacter sp.
CAAGGGCACGTCCGTCGGAGGGATTGCTGAGTTCCTGCTTGAGGGCTACGCAGCGCTGCGGGCCGGCGCACTCGGCGGCCAGCGCCTGGGCTCGTTCGCGCGCTTTCTCATAGCTGAAGGCCACCTTTGCCCCGGCTTCTGAAAACATTCGCACCGTCTCCGCGCCAATTCCGCGCGAGCCACCGGTGATGAGGGCGACCTTGCCATCCAGAACGAGAGAGATTCCTGCCATAGGGCCACGCTAAAGCATTGCCGGAACGGATGTCGAGGGACGCGCGCAACCGCGAAGGCGTTCTTTGGAAGGATTGGCTGCGAACTTGGCTATCGCTGGATGGACAGAAGACCCTTGTCAACGAGCACAGGAGGCTTGCGGAAGTGGGTTGCCTGCTCGAAGGCGTAGGCCCAGCCGAGCAAGTCGCCATCCTTCCATTTGCGCGCGGAGATTTCCATGCCGAAGGGGAGTCCGTTGCTGTACCAGCCACCCGGAACTACGACGGCAGGTACACCAATCATGTTTACCCAACCAGTGTCGCTATGCGGACCGCTGCTCACTGCGTCGTCCTGGGGCATGGTCTCGTCGACGGGCGGCATCTGAATGGCGGGGTAAACGTAGCCATTGAGGTGGAGGCGGTCGAGCGTTTCGTCGTATGTGTCGAGCGCTCGCTGGCGCGGAACCAGGACGTCTGTCTCGGCTTGCGGGTTGTCTTCGAACTGCACCTGGGTGACGGGGCTGCGAGGATCGTTGGGAGTTACTTTGGCGCCTCCGATGATCGTTTCCGGCAGAGGAGATCCAAACAATTGCTCGTACTCGCGCGCGGAGTGATACTGCGGCGGTCCGTAGTGGGCGAGGAAGTTATCTGTCCCTTCGCGCACGTAAGGCATCGTGCCGATGTGCGAGACGGTCGCGGCAAAGCTGTCCGGCAGAATCGAATCATCGAACACGACTGTCGCACCCGCAGCACGCAACGCTTCAATCGCACGCATGAATGCTGCGCGCGTCTCAGGGCGCAGAGGAACGCGCGAAGCTTCGCGAGCCGCGGCGGCTTTGGTGGGATCCTCCGCAGCAGGAATGCCCTGGAATGGAATGCCCGCGCCCGTGAGAATGAATGCGGGCACACCAAAGCGCTTGCCCTTGAGCGCTTCTGGCTTCAAGTATTGCGTGTAAGGGCCGGGTTGCGCCTTGGCTGCCGAGCCAACGGTCTCCTGATCCATCGAATCATCGCCAAGGTTATCGCCCGCCATGACCGATAGCGCGATGGCGGCATCGGTGACATCTCGCGCGATGGGCCCGGTGTTATCGAGCAGCCAGTCAAGGGGTGCGATGCCCGCGATGCTTACGAGTCCGCGCGTGGGGAAGACACCGACCAAAGCGCTGGTGGCGGCGGGCATGCGGATGGAATTGCCGGTATCTGTGCCGTTGCCGAGCAAAGCGAAGTTCGCCGTGACCGCTGTAACCGTGCCGCCTGAAGAGCCGCCGGGGCTGAAGCGCACATCGTACGCATTGCCGGTGCGGCCGTAGGCGCTGCTGCGGTTGGTGTCGCTGGCGGCGAAGTCGGGCATGTTGGTCTTGCCGAGAATGACGGCTCCGGCGACGCGGAAGCGCCTGACGATGGTGGCGTCGCGCGGCGCAATCAGCTCGCGGCCTGGGATTCGATAGCCCTGCCAGCCGTCGCTGGTGACGAGGCCCTTTACGCTGGTGTTTTCCTTGATGACGATGGGGACGCCCCACATGGGACCGCGACCGTAATGGCTGCCGCCGGCCCTGGCGTCGGCGTCCTCGCGGGCGGCGGTGGCGAGCGCGCCTTTCACGTCGAGGCTCTCGATGGCTCCATAGACGCCGTTGTATTTGCGGATGCGGGCGATGTACCAGTTCACGACCTGGGTGACGGTGTACTTATGAGCGCGATACATCTGCTCGAGCCGCGGAATTGTGACCTCAAGCAGGTCGCGGTCCATGGCGGCATTCGACGTAGCGGGAGGGGTCGCGATCTGTGCGTGGAGTGGGTAGTTGAAGCCAAGCGAAAGCCATGCAATCGCAGAACCAAGTATCATCCGCGCCGTGTTCGTCATGGGTGGATTGCCGCTCCGTTGGGAAGGCCAGTCGAGCTTTTTTGCGCGAGGACCTGGAGGGAAAGATAGCAGACTCGCGCGTGAGCGTGCGACGCGAAACGGATTGCCGGGAACGATTGGCGTTCTCAGATGGCCTGAAAGAGCCGGACCGGGAGGAAGATGATGGCGCGCACCATTTCCAGCACGCCTCCTACTGCAATTCCAACCAGACGGAAGGGCAACAGAAGCAGCCACACAATCGGATAAAGCACCAGCGCCAACAGAGCCAGCGGCCAGCACAAAACCAGCAGAATACACCACAACAGAAACTTGACCATTGCTTTAGTGTCTCCTCCACTTTCTTATACGGGCGCGCGATGACGCCGGTTCCAGCATCAGCCTACTTCTTCTTGACTTTGGCGCGTGCGGCCAGCAGTTTTTTCCGCTCACGGTGCATCTTGGCGCGTTCCTTCTCGGGCATCGCCAGCATGGCTTTGGTTCGCTTGGGCAGCTTTTCGTAAATCAGTGCATTGGCCCGCCGCAGCTCCTCCTCGAACTCGCGAGGCCGGAGTACATCCCAACGCTCAACGGCGACCCAGTGGGCCTTGGCCAAATGCGGCGCCGCGTAGATGCCTTCCGTCTCCATGAGCTCGTGAAAGCGTTCTGCACCGCAGTGAAACCACAAGACGCCACTGCCGGTGCCATCGAGGTCGGTCATGGCGAACATCTTGCCGCCTATCTCGCGGTCGCCGACCCAATACACCAGGTGATGTCCCCAGTTCAGCGTCTCCGCCGCGTGCGGAAGGCTCATACAAATCTCGCGGATGCGCTCGTTGTCCATCGCGGATAGTGTAAGCCGGAAATGTTCCTGTGAGAAGACAGGGCCGGGAAGCTTGCCGCCCGTGGATTCCGCCACATCAATACTTAAAACCGATCACAAATCAGCGCTCACCATTTCGCCTCGAAGGCACGGAAGCGACGTTCCAGCTCCCACTGCGCGGCAGCCTTTTCGCTTCCTTCCAGGAAAGACTTGCATCCGGCCGACGGCTTATCCGCTCCGGGCGCCTCTCCCTTGCACCCTCCTGCCGTCGCATCAAATACATCCGGCTGGGCCCACAAGCGGGCGCCGGGCAAAAAGTTGTGTTCAAGACCAGTGCGCGCCAGCGTCTTGAGGTCCGCGTAGCTGAGGTGATAGTCAATGGCTGCGCGAACATATTCGTGCGTAATATCGATGCGGCTTACGCCCTCGTCGTCGGTTGAAAGCGCAACAGGAACGTGCGCCAGGCGGTAGTTGCGGAACGGATGCTCGTCTCCCTCGACGCCCAGGATGCCCTCGTTCGAACTCAGGTTGATCTCGACCATCACGTGATTTTGCGCCAGCTCCTTCAGCAGGCCTGGCACATCGTTCTCATACATCACGTCGACGCCGTGGCCGATCCGTTCGGCGTGACCCAACTCCACGGCTTGCCGGATGTGGAAGCGCAGGCCCTCGGGAGGCACCAGGCCGGGCGCCAGTTCGCCGGCGTGCAGGCTGATGTGGACCTGGGGATAGACGGAGTGCAGGTAGTCCAACATATTCATTTGCAGCGTGTAATCGCGCATGGAGACGAAGCCGTCCTCAGGCATGACGAAATTAATGCCGACAAAGCCCGGCTCATGAGCTGCCATACTGGCCTGAACGGTTTCAAACCCCAGCAGGGTTTGAGCAAAGACCTGCTCCGGGGGAAATCCGCGCAGCACCTGGTAGATGTACCGGATCTCGACCGAGCAGGCAGGCGTGGCCTGCGGTGTTCCGCAGTGCTCCAGCTTCTGCCGGCTGGCTTCCGCCTGGCGCACGTCGTCGCGGTCGGCGGCTACTTCATCGCGCAGGCCGTGCTCGAGCAACTGCTGGCGGGACTTTGCGAAATCGGGGTTCCAGCCGATCGAATGCGCGATGGTGGCTGCGTGTCCGAAGGGCGGCGTCTGCATCAATTCAAGATATTGCTGATTCTGCGCGGCAGCGCGGCTGGCCACCTCGTCCACCCACTCGCCGGCGTGCTGCTTGTTCAATCCCCCGAAGCGCGCAAATGTAGCAAAAAACTGGTCGTGCCCACTGAAAGCTGTGGTGGAAACGTAGCTCCGCATCGAGAAGGCGTCAATCAGCCGGTCGTAGAGGTCCTGGTCGGCAGGGGTCAGGTTCCCTGAGAGC
Organism: Occallatibacter sp.; assembly: GCA_035648535.1. Classification (GTDB taxonomy): domain Bacteria; phylum Acidobacteriota; class Terriglobia; order Terriglobales; family Acidobacteriaceae; genus Telmatobacter. The sequence goes on from DASRLI010000022.1 coordinate 4,238, forward strand.
TCGGCTGCCGGCATCAACTTTCCCTTGCAGGGCGATTTGGCAAACTTGAGCGCGACGGGGTCCACGCAAAGGCCATCCTCGCCGGCGTCGCGGATAAAGGTCTCCGCGTATACCGCCCCGGAGAGGTGGACGTGCAGGTCGGCTCCCTTGGGGAATTGCTCCAAAAACGCGCGCAGGGACAGCGGCCCCTGGCTCTCGTAGGAAAGCAAGGCCCGCGCCGCGCGCGTTTCGCTCTCGGACATCCGGTGGTTGGGCGCGCGGGAACAGGCAGTGGCGGCAACTAGTAAGCAGGCGAGAATTCGTGCAAGGTGGCGCATGATTGCTTTCCAGTGTAGTGCAGGACCGGAGCGAAGGGCGCTGGTGGCGGCCGGAAAGGGGTTCGCAGACGTGTATTATTGGCCCGGTTTGGCTTAGGAGAATGGGAGTTGGTATACTGTCACAGTTGTTGCAGAGAACTGTACGTGGAGTTACCCTCCTTATCCGTCGCCGTCCGGAATCCACGCGTAGAGATGCAACCGAAGTTTGCACTGAGGCCAGATAGCTCAGTGGTAGAGCGCGGCCCTGAAAAGGCCGGCGTCGGCGGTTCAATCCCGTCTCTGGCCACCACTTTCCGCACTAACGCAAAACTCCAGCCGCAGTCAAGATCAGCGCATTCGCGCAGCGGAGTTGTCCGCGGGCCTGAAAAGGCCGGCGGCGGCGGTTGAATCCAGTCTCCGGCCACCAAACCCCAGAAACTGTACCGGGGGGAAGTTGAGAGTTGGCGCTCTTCATGGTTCTGCGATGAAGCAGAGGAGAACCTGGATATGAGGAAGGAGCATCACAGTGAGGAGGCGCTCTTCTCGCTGATGACGATTGGCTAAGCGAAATACGCTAACCCCGGCGGCACCTGCAAAAGGACCATTGCAACGGTAGAGCCGTAGCGAACATCAAGATTGCGTAGCTCACGATGCGGGCAAGGGAGCGTCCTTGATAACCGCGCACACGAGAGGTATGATACCTTACTGATTACCGTATCGAGGTATTCGCGAGGCGCTCTTTCGACTGCCATGACGCAAACGGTCCATTCTCTGACGACTCAACAGGTTACGCTTCTGCGCAAGCATGTGGAACTGCTCCTGCAGAGTCCGCACTTCAAAAACAGTAAACGATATCCCCGCTTTCTTCGGAAGATTGTCGAGTGCGCCATCAGCGGTGATCTGGATGAACTGAAAGAACGCTCACTCGGACATTCTGTCTTCGACAGATTTCCCGACTATGACACTAGCGTAGACCCGATCGTAAGAATTACTGCGGGCGAGGTGCGAAAGCGGCTCGCACAATATTATCAGGAACACGGGCACAAGGATGTGGTTCAGATTTCCCTTGCCGTTGGAACTTATGTTCCTGAGTTTCGTTTTCTCTCCGATGGAGAGAATCCCGAAGAGACGGATCCGTCTCTGGAAGACTTGCAGAGAAAGCCGTCGGCTATTTCTCAACCCGCGGTCAGTACGGTTGTCCCCTCTTCAGCACAGCATCAAACAGCCTTAAGCGACCCTTCCTTACCGATTAAACTGCAAGACAGATTGGCTCGATCTCCAATTTGGGTCGCCTGCCTCTCCTCGGCCATCACGATACTGATTATTGCCGCCGGGTACTTCTGGTCCCAGGCATATCGAGAATCGCGTGACAGAGCGCTGAGTCGCTTTTGGGCTCCGGTGTTGGCGAGCAGTGATCTAGCGCCGTTTATTATCGGGCGAGCGACTCTGGTGATGCCTGGAGACTCCGATCCATCGCTTAGAGCGGCTTTCCAGGGAATGAAATCAAAGATCGCGATCAGCGATGCATTTTCATTCTCACGAATTTGCGCGCTTGTGCGATCGGAGAGCCGAAACTGCACGATGCAACTCTCGAATCAAGCGTCCATATCAGAGATGGGCCGGCAGCCGACCATTCTCATCGGTCTACTCAACAACGAGTGGTCGGAACGCCTGACGAGTCATCTCCGGTTTCGCCTGAACAGCAATGTCGATTCGGATGGCGTGACCCACGAGGCCTGGATATCGGATACTAGGAATCCCAAGTCCTACTGGGGGATCGACTTTGGCCAACGGCTGGATACCGTTAACAGGGACTTTGGGCTTCTTGCCCGCTTTGATTCTGAAGTCACCGATCAGCCGGTCATTTTGGTCGGCGGTCTCAGTGCGCTTGGAACCCAGAGCATAGGAGAGTTTGCCACCGACGCACGATCAATGCAGTCGTTGGAGAGTATGATCCCGCCCGGCAAATCGTTTCGGAACGTCGAGGCTGTCCTGGAGACAGAAGTCGTCGACGGAAAGCCCGGCCACTCGAGGGTTGTTGCAGTTGACTTCTGGTAACCCGCCTTCCTGATCAGCTCATCTGAGCCTTTTGCGCAACTTCCGCAACCCTTCATGGCACAGGAATAAGGCATGACGGTGATGCTGATTCCACCTTTGCTCTCATCTGCATCGATCGAGCAAAGTGATCCGAGTAGCTTACAGCGACCCCGTCTGCTATAACTGACAAACACAACCGGATACCATTCCGGGGAACAAGTCATAAGCCGGCCCCGGAAGCATTGGCGGATTGCATTCAGGAGCAAAGCGTGCGTCCAAGGTTTTGCGCTTTGCTATTTACAGGATGGCTGTCGCGTAACTCGTCTGACAATCATATCGATCCACTGTTCTATACCTCCCAATTTACCGTATGGCGACCCTTGGTAAGTTATTGAAAACATTGATGAGAAGACTGCCACCGATCCGGAATACCGTAACCTACGTAGCCAAAGTCTGCTCTGGGTGCTAGGGTCCTCATGTTCTGGAATGCTGATCCAATTGGTCGGTTCACGATTCTCGGCCATGACGTTTAGGGGATCTGTAGCGTAATTCACAAAACCTGTAATGGTGCTGTGTCAACACGCATTGTCAATACCGCGGGCCCGATTCTCCTTCCGCTTGGTGCTGCAGGCAAAACTGCCAGGACCGATCCACCGGGTACCGCGTGGGGCTCGCCAAATGTACCGCAACATGCGGGTAATCGCTCGAGAGTTGCAACCAAATTGGTGCGCGACTGCGGCGTAGCATTGGGGAAGTTCGTTTTTTCGTCGGTTTGATCGGAGAAGACCACCTTCGGAGCTATCGGCTCGTATCGAGTTTGTCCGAGGCCGCTATGACAAAAAAGGGCGGCTCTTTTCACGAATCCACCGAATTACCACTTAGCTCACTCAACTTTTACTGGAGGCACGACTCAATATGTTCAAAAACAAGATTTGGATGCTGGCAGCGGCGCTCATAATGCCGTTCTGCGTTTGCGTTGCTGGGATGGGTCAGGCAACGAGCGGTAGTGTTTCGGGAACCGTGCATGACGCAAGCGGCGCGGTTGTTCCCGGAGCTACAGTCACAATCTCGGATGTGGCGAAGGGCACAAAGTCGGT
>DASRLI010000023.1:0-31320 GCA_035648535.1 Occallatibacter sp.
TATGACAGCCCGTCCCCTGAAGCGTGAAGCAAACCAACCAGTTCAACCCAGTAGCGCCCAGCCCGACGACGGGACTCGGCAACTGCTGCAGTGGGGCGGGTCGATGGTGGGCACGGGCTTGCTGGCCGCTGCGCTGCTTGAGACCTCGCTTGGTGGCTTTTCGCCGACAGGCGCCAGCACAAACACCGGCTGGTTCGCCCTGATCGTCGCGCTGATGTGCATCCCATTTGGCGGGTTGCTGCTGGCTTTGGGCGTGGCCAAGTGGCTGCGCAACCGGCGAATCGCACGCGGGCGCTGATCGTCTGTTATTCTTTGAAATTACTGGAGTGAACGAACATGGCAAAGAGCGTTAACAAAGTCATCCTTTTAGGGAATGTGGGCAAGGATCCGGAGATTCGTTCCACCCCCGGCGGCACCATGGTGGCCAACTTCTCACTTGCCACCAGCGATCGCTTTCAGGACCAGCAGGGCAACTGGCAAGACCGCACCGAGTGGCACAACCTGGTGGCCTTCAAGCGCACCGCGGAGATTGTCCGCGACTATGTGAAGAAGGGATCGAAGCTCTATATCGAGGGCAAGATTCAGACGCGCACCTGGGACGACAAGGAAGGCGTAAAGCACTACAAGACGGAGATTCTCGTGAACGATCTCTCGCTGCTGAGTGGCCGCGAGGAGGGCTCGGGCGGTTACAGCCGTTCGACGAGTTCATCGAGTTCGGCAGCCAGCTTTGACCAGCGCCCGCCGGCCGGACAGGACGACGTGGCACAGTCGGCCGAGATTTCGGACGACGACATACCGTTTTAGGGGACACTCGGTTAAAAATGACCCGGCACTGACTGCCTCGGTAACTACCGATTGCATTGCGGGATCGTGTTCTACGTCTGCGGCCGGAAAATCACAATCTGATAAACGGCGTTGTCGTGAAACCAGATCAGGATGCCCCGGGAAGGCCAGATAAGCTTCATGCCGCCGCCGCGCCACTCCATCTCTCCGGCATCGCCGTAGATCTTGCGGACATTGTCGGCCGACATGCCGAACTTTACACCGCTCCCAGTAACGCCTTTGAAGCGTTTCTCGAAGCGCAGTTCGATTGCCTCGTCTTTTTCGTTCAACAGACAATTGAGACCCGCCTTGTCCCACCGCATTAAACGACCGTATGAAGACTTGTCGGGAAAGCCGAGGGCATCAATAAGGGAGTTCATGCTGGCGCCCACTATGAAACGGTCCCAGCCCACTCCCTCTTGGATTGTCTGCGGCGTCTTCTGGGCGGAAGCTCGGCCTGTCGCCGTCCAGATCAGCAGGAGGATCATTGCGCGCAAGAACACCCTGCAAAAGCGGTTCATCGAATGACCTTCAACTTGAGATTTGGAGACATTATAGGAATGTGGTCGCGGAACCCGCAATACCGAAACCCGCGATTGTTGACGAGCCCGTTCCAAAATGCGCTGAAGCTGCAGGTGGGGCACCCGTTTCTCACCCGGACCCTCTGATTTCTGCCCTCTGTTCACTGAGCCCTGATCCCTATTCAATCTGCCTTCATCAGCGTTGCGATCAGCAGATCCTTGTGCTGGCTGGCGATGTCGTCGGAGTTACCCAGGATGCGCAGCCAGACAAACACCGCGACAACGGTAAGCGCGAGGAAGATGGGGACGGTTAGCCACATCATGCCGCCGATGGAACAGAGTTCGAAGACCAGCGCGCCTACCGCGAGTACTCCGACCTGCAACAACAGGCTGAGCAGGGTGCTGGCCTGCGATCCGCGCTGACGCGAAATGCGGCCCGGATTTATGCGATAGGGCATGGTGAGCGAGAAGATGTTTCCTACGGCAAGGTTGCACGGCAGAACAAAAAGAAGCCATGCAATCGTGGCTGCTACTACAACGGCACCGGGCTCGCCCAGGCGCAGCGTCGCCAGCAGGCCCGCGATAACCAACACGACAACGAACACGGCGGAGTGAAGCAGGTTCTTGGCCAGCATCACGGTGCGCATGGGCGTGGGTGAAAGAAAGTAGAGTTGAATTCCCGCTCCTTCAGTGCCCAGGTTATTTGAGAACAACATCCTGAAGCCTATCTGCGCGAAGAAAACGCAGAGCGGGAATGCCACCAATGGCGCAGGTCCGCGCGAAGCGCCCCTGATGAAGCTGCCGGAGATGACAAGGACCAGCACCAGGGGCGCACCCACGGCGTAGAGCAACGGAAGAGTGCGCAGCAGGCTGCGAATTTCTTTTTCGATGATCGCGGCAATGGGGCCTGAGCCGCCGAAGCGCCAATCGCCTTCGCGCTCCGCGGTTTTTTCGCGGACTGGAACTGCTTTCGCGGAGTTCTTAGCTGACTTCTTGAGAGCGGGAGCTGCGCCCAGATTCTCGCCATGGTATTCGGCGCGAAGACGCAGACCGAGCACACTGCCGGCGGCCACCACGAAAAGTCCAAGCACACCTAACGATCCCAAAGCTGGCGCTGGCTGCTGGCTCGCGGCTTGCCGCAGTGCCACTCCGGCCAAACCCGGCGGAAGCCACTCTTGCACTTCGTTGGCGGTCTTCACCCACGGTGAGGCAAGCATTTGTTGTATTTGTTGCTGCTGGCGTTTCCCTGAAGCGCGATGGCCGTGCTGCCACACAGCGGGGTTCATCAACTGCATGCTCAGGATGAGCACCATGAAAATTGCGCCAAGAATTTCGCGCGTTTTGCGCTGCGAGAGCCAGCGGTCGATCCATGCAAAGACTGCGCGGACCATCAGGATGTTGAAGGCCGCAAAGATGGCGAGAATCAGTGCGGTCCAAACAAACAAGTCGGGACGGGCTGCGGTGACTCCGACAAGGATGCCGAAGCAGCAGAGGCCGCCGATGATTGTGGACAAATCTGAGAGACCGAAGACTACGTAGAGCAGAAAGAAGGAGCGGAAGCCGACAGGAAAGCGCAGCAGGCTGCTCAGATCGAACTGTTCCTGGAAGGAAGCAAGCATGATGGGAACGACCTGCCAGATGAGGCACACCACCCAGAAGACGATGGGAGAGTATTGCCAATTTTGACTGTCGGCGAGCGAGTAGGCAATGGCCCCTGCGCCAGCACCAAGACCCAGCCCCAGAATGCCGTACATCACATAAGCAACAACGCGCGCGCCCAACTCGAATGCGCCAAGTTTGGAACGCAGCCCGTTGACGAAGACGCGCCAGCGGAGGCGGGCGAGCGCCGCATACTGCGCGCGGGCCAGCGGGCTGAGCAATCCGCCGCCGGTGGCGAGTGCCTGCTGTGCACCGTCCATGCCTGCGTTGTCTATGCGAGCCCCGTTTATGCGAGCCATGACAGTTCCTGCGAGAGGTCCTGCTGGTCGCCCGCGCCAACGATGGAGAGAAAGATTTCTTCGAGCGTGAGCCGTTGAGCGCTTTGCGCGCCGGGCAGCGTGGAGGCGACGCCCGCGCGCAGCTCCTCCAGCGGCCCGTTGGCGACAAGGCGGCCCTGGTGGATGATGGCCACGTGGCTGCACAGCCGCTCTACGATCTCCAGCACATGCGTGGTGAGGAAGATGGTTGCGCCGCGGTTGATCATCCCTTGCAGCATGGCCTTGAGCATTCCAGCGGCGATAGCGTCGACGCCCTCGAAAGGCTCGTCAAGAAACAGTACCCTGGGCCCATGAATTACGGCTGCGGCCAATGCGAGTTTTTTCTGCATGCCGTGAGAGAAGTCAGTGACGAGCTTGCGGGTCTCGTTGGCAAGCTGCATGAACTCTAAAAGCTCTTGCGTGCGTTGGTTCGTGGTCTCGCGGTCCAGTCCGTACATGCGGCCGACGAAGCGGAGATACTCGGGCGCCGTGAGGCGGCCGAAGAGCGCCATGCCTTCGGGCACCACGCCAATCTGGCGCTTGAGGTCGAGCGCCGACGCGCTGAATGGCTTGCCGAGAATCTCGATGGTGCCAGCGCTCGGCTCGAGCAGGCCGGTGAGCATTTTGATGGTGGTGGATTTACCCGCCCCGTTCGGCCCCAGAAATCCGAAGAACTGCCCCGGAGCTACGCTGAACGTGACACCGTCCACGGCAGTGAATTCGCCGAAGCGCCGAGTGAGACCGTGGGTTTGAATCGCAGCGAATTCCATGTGGGGCAAGAATAACAAGGTTGGGGTCTGGATCAAAGCGGGCGTGCTGGCGGGACGGCGAAAGGAAGATTGGAAATTTCCAGGGCTGGTTTGCAAAGAAGCTGGCTCAGAGCATATTCGCTCATCCTATAATCGAACGCTATGAAGATACTCCTGCTTCCCCTGCTCGCCCTGTCTTCCCTGCCCCTGTTCGCCCAGATGGCAATGGACCATCCGGCCCAACCCGGTACTGCCGCCGCTCCAGAGCGACTGGGTACCGTGTCCTTTTCTGTTTCGTGCGCGGCCAGCGCGCAGGCGCCGTTCAACCGAGGTGTCGCGCTGCTGCATGACTTCTGGTACGAGGAGGCCGACCGGCAGTTCGAGGAGATTGCCAAAGCCGACCCAGGCTGCGCCATGGCGCATTGGGGTGCGGCCATGAGTTACTTCCATCAGATTTGGAACCGGCCGAGCGAGAGCGCTGTCGCTCAGGGGTGGGCAGAGATTCAGAAGGCGCAGTCGCCGTCGGCGAAGACTGCTCGGGAACGCGCCTACATCGCCGCGTTGAGCGATTTTTACCTCCCTGGCAAACAGGGATTTCCTGAGCGCGTTCAAGCCTACTCCGATGCGATGGGCAAACTCTACGGCCAGTATCCTGACGATATAGACGCGGGCGCGTTTTACGCGCTGTCGCTGCTGGCTGCGGAGCCCACAGGCGACACCAGCCTGAGCGCCGAACGCAAAGCCATGGAGGTGCTGACTCCGCTGTTCGCAAAGCACCCAGACAATCCCGGCCTGGTTCACTACACCATTCACTCCTGCGACAACCCGGCAATGGCGGCCAAGGCACTGGCTGCCTCCAACCACTATGGCGAGATTGCGCCATCGGGCGCGCACGCCTACCACATGCCGGGACACATCTATGCGCGGCTTGGCATGTGGCCGCAGGACATCGAAGCAAATCTCGGCTCGGTGGCCGCTGCAAAAGCCGCACAGGCAAAATACAGCAGCGGCATGATGGACGAGCCTCATGCCTACGACTTTCTGCTCTACGCCTACCTGCAAAGCGGCCAGGATGACCGCGCGAAGTGGGTCCTCGACCAGACTACGACGCTGCTCGACCAGATCGCCATGATGCCGGTAATACCCGGTCGGCGTATGGAGGGAATGGTTGCCTATTTTCGCAGCGAGTTCGCGGTCATTTACGCGCTCGAGATGCGGGACTGGAAATCGGCGGGAGCGCTTGAACCTCCAGCCGGTTCCCCTGCTATAGTCGCGACCCTTACGGTGTGGGCGCGTGCCATCGCCCACGGCCATCTGCGCCAGCCGGAAGATGCACGCGCCGATCTAGCCCGCTACGATGCCCTGATCGACGAGGTCAGGAACGGCAAAGATGCATATATGGCCGACGATACCGACGCGAAGATCAAACGTGAAGAGGTATTGGGCTGGGTAACGTTCGCCGAGGGCAAACAGGACGACTCTTTGAAAAACATGCGCGCCGCTGCCGATTTGCAGGACAAGGTTGGGCAGGGCGAAGTGGATATTCCTGCGCGCGAGATGCTGGCCGATATGCTGCTCGAGTTCAAGCAGCCGCAGCAGGCGCTCGCGGAATATGAGGCCGCCCTGAAGCTGAGTCCCAACCGGTTGAACGGTCTCTACCATGCAGGAGTTGCAGCGGAAGCGGCGGGCGACAAGGCAAAGGCGCAGCAGTATTTTGCAGCGCTACTCAAGTCGACCGATAACGGTGCGCAATCCGCGCGGCCCGAGTTTGCGCATGCGAAGAGCGTCGTGTCTTCGGGCCAGATGGCGGCGCAGTAACTCCGATGCCGTTTATTCTTTGCTGGCCCGCTCTTCTTCGGGTTGGCCGAGTGGGTCGTTGTCGCGGTCGGTGACTTCGGCGAGGTCTGCGAGGCGGGTGGCCAGCTCTTCAGTCCAACATGCCTCGGGGGCGCGCCAACTCCAGTTGCCCGCGGGGACGGCGGGCGTGTTCATGCGGGCTTCAGAGCCAAGCTCAAGCAGATCCTGCGCGGGAACCACGGCCATTTGCGCGACGCTGGATTGCGTGGCGCGGATGAGCGGCCATACGGGATTATCGCCAACCGGGCCCGCATAGGCTTCGAGCGCGGCGTGTTCGGCTTTGGCAGCCGTATGCCACCAGCCCAGCGTGGTGTCGTTGTCGTGGGTTCCGGTGTAGGCGACCGTTGAGGGCGTGAAGCGGTGAGGCAGGTGCGTGTGCGCGCCCTTGCTGCTGAAGCCGAACTGCAACACCTTCATGCCGGGCTGGCCGAGTTCGAGGCGCAGCTTATCGACTTCCGGAGTGATGAGGCCCAGGTCTTCTGCAACCAGCGGAAGCGGACCGAGCGCGGCTTCAAGAGCGCGGAAGAGTTCGAGGCCCGGCGCCTTGATCCACTCGCCGTTGATGGCGGTTTCCTCGTCGGCGGGAATCGCCCAGTAGGCTTCGAAACCGCGGAAGTGGTCGAGGCGGACGATGTCGTAAAGCTGGCACGAGCGGCGGATGCGGTCGATCCACCAGCCGAATCCCTGCTCGGCGAGAACATCCCAGTGGTAAAGCGGATTGCCCCAGCGCTGGCCGGTGGGAGAGAAGTAGTCGGGCGGTACGCCGGCGATGCGGATGGGCTGGAGTTCATCGTCGAGTTCGAACAGCTCGGGGTGAACCCAGACGTCGGCTGAATCCATGTTGACGAAGATGGCAACGTCGCCGAGGATCCGAATCTCATTTTTCGCTGCTGCTTCGCGGAGCTGTTCCCACTGCACCGAGAATGCGAATTGCAGCGCCTGCTCCTGGGCGAGTGCGCGACCTGACGCGGCGGCAACCTTGGCAAGTGCGCGCGGCTGGCGGCGACGCAGAGGCTCGGGCCATGCAGTCCATGCGCCGGTCTTTTGCTGGCGGCGGAGCTCAGCGTAGAGAGCATAGTCGGTGAGCCATCCGGCTTGCGCGCGGCAAAACTCCTGAAACTTCTTCCACTGATCGGCAAGCTTCGGCTCGTGCGGGCCGCGATCGAGAAAGTTGCCGGCAGCTTCGTACAGCAGCGGGAGCTTGCGGTCTTCCACTTCTTGGAAATCGACGTTGCCAGTGCGGCCAGCGAGGCCGGAGATGCGCTCTCCGCCGATCCAGCCCCAGTCGGAGAGGAATTCGAGGCTGATGAGATACGGATTTCCGGCGAAGGCCGACGACGCCGCGTAGGGCGAGTTGCCGTAGCCGGTGGGGCCGAGTGGGAGAACCTGCCAGACGTGTTGTTTGGCGGCGGCGAGGAAGGCTACAAATTCGTGCGCGGCCGGACCCAGGTCGCCGATGCCACCGTAAGAAGGCAGCGAGCTTACGTGCAGCAGAACTCCGGAGGAACGCTGAAATTCCATGTCTCCATTATCGCCGGATTGGAGAGGTGCATGAGCCGGAGTGAACGAACCGGTCCCTCAGGGGCTAAAGCCCATGTTGATTTTGAAGGGTTAAATGTACGGGCTAAAGCCCGTACCCTTCTTACTCTGCAGCAGCTGAAATGCGCCCACTCTGGAAGCCACGCCGAACTACTATAATCCGTTTTGCAATCCTGTATCGGCGCGCGGCGCTCTATAAGACATTTCAAGAAAGTCTGGGGACAAATCCGTTGAAGACACGATTCGACCGCTCATTGCTTTCCGCCTTAACACTAGTATTTGCAGTGCTGACACTTGCCGTTATGGCGCCCATGGCCGCGGCAAAATCAGCTCCTCCGCCGCAGGTTGTGCTGGCGAGCGGCTGGCAGTTGCAGGATGTGGCGAAGGCTCCGCAACCGGGCGCGGAGGTCGCTTCGCCGGGCATGAACACCAGCGGCTGGTACACGGCCACGGTTCCAGGCACGGTTTTGACGACGCTGGTCAATAATCACGTGTATCCCGAGCCGCTTTATGGAGAGAACAATCGCCCAGAGGTGATTCCAGACAGCCTGGCGCGGGCGTCGTATTGGTACCGAACGCTGATCGATGTTCCGAAGTCTTATAAGGGCCATCATGTGTGGCTCAACTTCGACGGCATCAACTACTCTGCGGCGGTGTGGGTCAACGGCGTGCAGGTGGGCACGATTCGCGGAGCGTTCATCCGCGGCATCTTCGACATCACGGCAAATGTGACGCCGGGCAAGAAGGCGGTGCTGGCGGTGCTGGTAACGCCGCAACCGAATCCCGGAATTCCGCACGAACATACGCTGCGTGCCGGCTTGGGCGGGAATGGCGGCATTACTGCCATTGATGGGCCGACGTTTCTTTCCACGCTGGGCTGGGACTGGATTCCGGCGATGCGCGACCGCGATGCCGGCATCTGGGCAAAGGTTTTTCTATCGGCAACGGGGCCGGTGGTGTTGAAGGATCCGTTGGTGACCACCGATCTGCCGCTGCCTAAGACAGACTCGACCGACGTGGCCGTGCAGGCGACGCTTGAAAACGTGAGCGACCAGCCGCAGAAGGGCGTGGTGCAGGGAACGATTGAAAACATCCCCTTCGAAAAAGATGTGGAACTGGCGCCGCACAGCAAGCAGACCGTGAGCTTCGACGCGAAGACCACGCCGGCACTGCACATGGAGCATCCTCGGCTGTGGTGGCCGAACGGCTACGGCGAGCCGAATATGTACAAACTGCATTTGAGCTTCAAGCAGGAACACGAAGTTTCAGACGCTCAAGACGTGGATTTCGGCGTGCGCAAAATCAGCTACAGCGTGCCCGGCACCGATACTCTTACGATTTCGGTGAATGGCGTGCAGGTGTTTATCCGCGGCGGCGACTGGGGACTGGACGAGGCCATGAAGCGCATTCCGCGCGAGCGGCTGGATGCTCAGATTCGCCTGCACAAGATGGCGAATCTGAACCTGATTCGCAACTGGGTGGGCCAAAGCACGGGCCAGGATTTTTACGAGCTGTGCGACAAGTACGGGATTCTAGTCTGGGATGAGTTCTTCCAGCCAAACCCGAACGACGGGCCCAATCCCACCGATATCGATACGTACATGGCCAACGTTCGCGACAAGATTCTGCGCTTCCGCAACCATCCGTCGATCATGTTGTGGTGCGCGCGCAACGAAGGCTATCCGCCTCCGGAGATTGATGCGGCTTTGCGCAAGCTGATCCCTGAACTTGATCCGACACGGCGCTACCAGCCCAGTTCGACAGACGGAGCCGGCGTTCGCTCGCACGGGCCGTACCGCTGGCGGACTCCGCGGGAGTTCTACAAGGTCACCGACGATTTCTTCAAGACCGAGACGGGCAGTGTTTCAGTGCCGACGCTGGAGTCGATCCACGGCATGATGCCGAAGAAGGATTGGGAGACGATCAACGACGACTGGGCCGAGCATGACTTTGCCAAAGGCAACTCAGGCGCTGACAAATTCCCTGGCCTCATCGCCGCTCGCTACGGTGCGTTTCGCAACCTGGCCGACTTTGTGCGCAAGTCGCAACTGGCGAATTACGAGGCCTTCCGCGCCATGTATGAAGGGCGCAATGCGCAGCTGTTCCATCCCACCACGGCCGTCATCACCTGGATGAGCGATCCGGCTCAACCGAGTTTTGTGTGGCAGATTTACCACTACGATTTTGAGCCGATGTCTTCGCTGTTTGCGGTGATGAAGGCCGGCGAGATGGTGCATATCCAGTTCAACGAGCCCACCGGCGATCTGCAGGTGATCAACAATCTACCCGATGCGGTAAAGGATGCGGTGGAGCGGGTTGAAGTTTATAACCTGGACGGCACGCTGGCTTATCAGCACGAGGGAAAAGTAACTGCGGAGCCGGATGTCGCCACAAATCTGGGTCCGGTCCTGTTCCCGTCGACGGTTTCACCAGTGCACTTCATCAAGCTGGAATTGCATGACGCGACTGGGAAGCTGTTGTCTTCGAATTTTTATTGGCGCAGCCTGCCCGAGCATCCAGACGATTTCAACGATCTGAACAAGCTACCGATGGTCACGCTTGATGCGAAGGCCGCGAGCAGGGACGCAGACGGCAAACGAGTGGTGACATTGACGCTGCACAATCCGTCGAAAGACATCGCGCTGATGGCTCACATGCAATTGCGGCGGCAGAAATCGGGAGAGCGCGTGCTGCCGGTTTTCTACAGCGACAACTATGTTTCGCTGGTGCCCAACGAAACGCGCACGATCACGATTGAAGCAGATTTGAGTGGGTTCAACGGGGAGAACGCGCTGGTGGTGTTCGATGGGTGGAATGTGACAGTTGCGCCGGCATCCTCCAAGGGCGCTGCAGTGGCACCGAATCTGGATGCGGATCCGGCGCACTCGCCGGAGACGGAACTGCCGTTCCAGACGGTTGGGCTGCGGTAATTGAACCAGTAACGTCGAGTGCTGCGAGTCCCACCCTTGCGACAAGAACAAAAGCGTCGCAAGGATGGGGCACCTGAAACTCTCCAATCCACACGCAGAAAGGCCCGCAACCATTATGGTTGCGGGCCTTTTTAATGCTGTGTGAATTGCCTTTGGGTTACATGCCCGGCAACTGGGGAGTCTGTGCCTTGGCGTTGAGGCGGATGCGGTTGTGCTTCTTGTAGTCGGCGAGAACTCCGCTCATGAAGACGTTGAATGCTTCTGAGCGACGCTGTTCGAGAAGCTGATCGCGGGTCTGGTCGAAGTTCTTGGTTATCTCGTCCGCTGTGGGCTCCTGCTTGTCGATCAGCTTGGCAACCACGCCCGTGCGTTGCGCGTTGATGGGTCCGCTGATGTTGCCGACCGAGAGATCAAAAAGCTGCGGAGCGACCTGGGCTAAGGCTCCCATGTCGGGAACCTGGCCGGAAGGGCCAACCAAATCGCTGGTCTTTACGGTTGCACCGACGGCCTTGGCAGCCTTGGCCAAATCGTGTTCCGATTTAGCTCTCTCAGACAGCTCGGTTGTCTTCTGGCTCAGCAGTCCGGGAAGCTGCTCGTCGCGAAAATCTTCAAGGACGTGTGATTTGAAGTCGGCAAATGCAGGTGCGTGGGCCGGCGCGGTGCCGGTGACTTGGAAGATTGCGTAGCCTTCGCCGGTGGGCGCTTCCTGCGGTGGGTCTCCCTGCTTGGAAGCGAAGGCCTTGGAGAGAAGCGACGAACTGTCGGGGAGCGCTGCGATTACGCCCTGGGCGCCGACCAGAGGCGTGGTCACCACTTCAAGGTGGTGAGCAGCCGCCGTCTTGTCGAGTCCATTCTTAATCGCCTCAGAGGTGAGCGCCTTGGCATAGTTGTCTTCCGCAGCCGCCTCGTTCTGGCGAAGCAGCGTTGCCTGGATGGTGGATTGCACGTCGTTGAGCGACTGGGCGTGCGCCGTGGTGCGCTCTTCTACTTGAACGATGTGATAGCCGAACTGGCTCTTGATGACTTTGATGTCGTTGATCTTCTGGCCGAAGATGGCGGCGTCAAACTCAGGCACCATGCGGCCGCGCTGAGAGAAACCGAGCTCGCCGCCGGAACCCTTGCTACCGGGGTCGTCGGAGTTCTTCTTGGCCAGATCGGCCCAGTTGCCGCCAGACTGAAGCTGCTTGAGAATCCCCTCGGCCTTCGCCTTTGCCGCAGCATCGGTCTTGGCGTCCGCGCCTGCCGGCACTGAGATGAGGATATGCCGCGACCGGGCCTGCTCAGGGACCGAGTACTCGGACTGGTGCGCGGTAAAGTACTGCTGAATCTGCTGCTGGCTGGGCTGAGGTACGCCGCCGGGCAGTTGGCTGGGAGTAAACGCAAAGTAGGTGATCTTGCGCTGTTCCGGCACGCCTGTTGCATAGCGCGCAGTGTTCTTCTTGAAGAATGCCTCGAGGTCGCTGTCGCTGGGATTGATGGTCTTGCGCAGATCGTCCGAGGAGATGACCGCATAGTCGAACTTGATCTTGATGTTGTTCTTGCGATAAGCTTCGCGGACTTCCTGATCGCTGACCGTGACTCCCGCCGTGATGAGCGCCTGCAGCCGGCGGACAACGATGTCGGTCTTGACGCTGTTCTCAAATTCCTTCACCGACATGTTGAGCCGCTCTGAAATGAGGGCCGCATACTGGTTGTCGCCGATGAACTTTCCATTGGGAAAGATGACCTCGCCGGTGGGACCGGTGTGCAGGTATTGGCGCACATCGTCGTCGGTGGCGCGAATCCCCAGCTTGTCAGCCTCTTCGAGCAGGACTTGCTGCTGCACGAGTTGCTGGCCGACCTGCTGCTCAAAGAAGTTGAGGATCATCGGATTGTCGGCATATTGCGGGCTGCGCTGCTGCAACTGCTGGCGGGCAGCCTGCTCCACCCGCACCTGGCTCACCGATTCTCCCGAAGACAGGAAGCGGCTGTACCAGTGGGGGTAAATGACGGCATAGGTGTCAGGAGATGCGGACCCTCCGCCGGTGAGACCCGGGATGAGGTACACGCACATGGACACGGAAGCGGCGCCAATGATGACGACAAGGAGAGCCTTGGTGATGCGATTGTCTGTTTGCAGGAAACGAATCATGGATGGACTTGAACCTTCAACTCTCTACGCGCGAACGTGGCGTGCCTCCCGATGCAAAAACAGGACCAGTTGCAGCAGGGCAAATCCAGCGGATGCGCAATTCTCGCGCAGTTCTCTATTGGCGCGATACTCTGCCATTATAGACGAGTGGGAACCCGGCGGGCTTCGCGGGGGTTAAGGCTCCTGCCAGACATGGGGGCATATGTTCGAGCGCTATACGGAAAAGGCGCGGCGCGTGATCTTCTTTGCGCGGTATGAGGCCAGCCAGTTTGGCTCGCCTTATATCGAAACCGAGCACCTGTTGCTGGGGCTGCTGCGCGAGGACAACCCCATGGTCAGCCGACATCTGCCTTCGCCGGGATACGAAGAATCAATTCTGAAGCAAATCAAATCACAGGCTGCAATCCGCGACAAGATCGCCACCAGCGTTGACCTGCCGCTCTCGAACGAGTGCAAGCGAGTGCTGGCCTACGCGGCTGAAGAGTCCATGCGCCTCGGGCACAACCACATCGGGACCGAACACCTGCTGCTGGGCCTGCTGCGCGAAACCGGTTGCTTTGCGGAACGCATGCTCTCCAAACGTGGGGCGGATCTCAAGCGGCTTCGGGAGGAGTTGTCCGAAGGTCCGCGCCAAAACTTCGCTGCCCAGTCACCCCCACTCCCTGCCCATTTATTCGAGCGTTTCTCGCAAAAGCTGACCTCCGCGATCATCTTTGCAATGTATGAGGCCAGCCGCTTCGGATCGTCTGCGATTGAAACCGAACACCTGCTCCTGGGCCTGGTGCACGAAGATAAGCCAACTCTCGACCGGCTTCTGGACTCCGAAGTCACGGAAGACTCAATTCGAGAGGAAATTGAAGCCAATGGCCCCGTCCAAAGACCAGGACCGATGAATCTGGCAAATATGCCACTTACCGATGAAGGCAAGCGGGCGATTTCTTGCGCGGTGGGGGAAGCGGGCTCGCTGGGACACAAGGCAGTCGGGCCCGAACACCTGCTTTTGGGCCTGCTTTACGAAGAAAGTTCCTTTGCCGCAAAAATGCTACTCGAGCGCGGGGCAGACCTCGTGGAGATCAGGAAGAAATTGTCGGACATTCCTCCCGCGGCATAAGCACCGCAAAAACTGAACGGGCATCCCGAATTTCGGGATGCCCGCTTGTTTTGGATCAGCTTAAGCTGTTTCTTATCGCCAGTAGTAGAACCCACCCACTGCGTAATACGGCCGGTAATAGACCGGCGGATAGTACCCGTACGGGTAGCCGTATCCGGCATACCGGGGTCCATAGGAGGCAGGATAGCCGCGCCGGTAGAGCGACGGACCGCCCTGATAAAGTCCCTGGGCCAACCGGGCTGCCTCTTGCGGGCTGACCGGGTTAACCGTCAGCGGAGCTTTGAGGTGGAAGGCTACGAGGGCTTCAGCTGGGATCCAGACTCCGGGTCCGGAAGACGCTGCGGAAGCTGCGGTGCCTGCTGCAACGCCTGCCCCGGCGCCAATTGCGCAGCCAACACCACGGCCCACGGCGCAGCCGATGATGGTGCCAACCAGGCCGGCGCCAACTGCATTGCTCACCGTCTGACCGGCCTTATTTGGCTCTTTCACCCTGAACTGGTCAGTATTGAGCGGGTAGCTTTGTCCGCCGAGATCCAGTGAAGTGAGGGTGAGCGCCAGGACCGAACTCCCGCCCAGGTCGCCCGCGCCAACCTTCTTGACTTCGGTGACGACGCCGTGAACGACAGCGCCGCGCGGGATTGCCAAAACGCCGCCATTGGTGACATCGGTGATCAGGGTGAACTGAACGGGCTCACCGTCCTTGGCTCTCTTGGAGCCAACACCTTCGCTGGTCCGCAACTGCAACAGAGTTCCCTCGGGAACTGTCACCGGGCCATGGGCGGGCTCATAGGCAGGCTGGGGGGGCTGGTTATAGCCCTGCTGCTGAGCTTGTTGCGGATATGGATAGGGTGGCCGTCCCTGCTGCGGATAGGGCGACGGGTATTGGCCTTGCTGCGGATACTGGCCCTGGTTGGGATACTGGCCTTGCTGCGGGGGGTATTGGCCCTGATCAGGATATTGACCTTGCTGAGGAGCCTGCTGTGGATACTGCCCCTGGTTGGGATACTGGCCCTGCTGCGGAGGATACTGGCCCTGATCTGGGTATTGACCTTGTTGCGGTGCCTGCTGCGGGTAATTCTGCGGGGGCGGCATGGGGCCATTGTCCGGCTGACCGTAATCCGGCTGGTTATGGGCTTGCTGCTGCTGTGCCTGCGGCTGACCCGGGTCGCTTTCATCCGCGGGTTGCGGCGGCAACGCCTCTTGCGCATCCTGTGGATTGCCGATCTTGAGGTTGTTGTGAACCTTAGTCACTCCCGGCACCTGGCTGGAGATTTGTTCGGCCAGTTTTTTCGATTCGTCAGTAGAAACCGTGCCCGAGAGCGTGACTTCGCCTTGGATGGTAGCTGCGGTAATCAGGTCGTTTTTCAGTGCCTGAGAAGCGTCGAGGGCGTGCACCACATCCATCTCGATCTGCCCGTCAGTACGCTGGCTGCTTGCGGCCGGAGCGTCCTGGGCAAGCGCCACGGCTGCGCCCAGAACAACCACCCCGGACCAGACCAGGACCTGCAGAAAACTTCTCTTGAGCAATGATCGATTCATCTTTATCTCTCCTATGGCTACCGCGTCTTTTGCGGCGGTTGTTTGATGTCCGCAAGGCTGAAAAGACGCTTACAATTTGTGCTGCCGGGTCATACCATTAGACGAACCGGCGCGCAAGCCGTCATGTGTGAGAACCCGGCGGCCAGAAAAAAGTTCCGCAGTATTCAACCAGGCAGCGCCCAAGCTGCCTGGGCAAGGCAATCACGTCTTTTCAGGGGCTTATCCCCCCGGGAAGTTTCTGGGAATCAGCGGGCTGGAACCGAACTGAGGTGCGCGCATCCAAAACGGAAGCAGGTACCTGAAACGGGAGGAGGAACGAGCAGGATGCGGCAAAGGCTGAGATACGGAAAGGCATTCCCTGAAGGACTGCACACGCTGATGAACCTGGGAAAGGTGATCCACGATAGCGGGCTGGAACCCTCGTTGCAGGAACTGGTCAAGACGCGGGCATCGCAGATGAACGGATACGCTGACTGCATCGACATGCACACCAAGGACGCGCGCGCCGCGGGCGAAACCGAGTAACGGCTTTACGCTCTCTCTGCCTGGCAGGAAACATCGTTCTACACTCCTCGCGAGCGGGCCACTTTGGCCCGGACCGAGGCGATCACCAATATCCAGCAGGGACACGCACCTGACGGGCTATACGAAGATGTCCGCAAGGAATTCAGTGAGGCCGAGCTCGTAAGACTGACACTGGTCATCACGCAGATCAGCGCCTGGAACCGAATCTCGATCGCATTCCGGGCGGAGCCGGGGACCTACCAACCTGCGGCACGTGCAAGAGCCTGACAAGTTCAGGGAGCCGGAAATGGGGGCTGTTGCCCCCTTTCTGTCCTTGGCGTGCATTACCGCAGGGGAATGATCATCGGCCGACAGTTGCATCCGGCCTCGACTTCAACGGGAGCGGGAGTAACCGAAGTCATAGGACGCGCCAACGGTAAGGCCGTGGGGAGTTAGAGATCCGGCAGGAGTAGTGGATTTCCAGTAATCAGGCCAGAATTGGTATTCGTAATCGCCGCGGACAAAGATGTTCCGATAGACCCGGTAGTCGACTCCGCCGCCCAGGGTGGTGACAGTGCGGGAATCATGAATGCGCACGGAACCCGCCATGGAGTCTATGTTGCCGTATCCCATGAGGAACTTCCCGTAGGGGCGGAGATTTTGGATATGGCGCCAGGAATAGATGACCCCGCCGCTGGCCTCATCCAAACGCAAGTTCGGCGGTTGACTTGACGAACGATTCAGGCTGAGGTCGCGCGCCTCGGCTTCAACGCCGAGTCCATTCAGGATCTTTGGGAGCTGAGTTGGGGTGTAGTCGATCCACAGCGTACCGCCGAGAAGGAGGCCGGACCCGTTGGTCGGGTCGAAACCGGAAAGGCCCACACCAACGGTGATGGGCAAGCCACCCTGGGTGGCAGCAGGGCCGACCTGGGAATAGACAGGGAGTACCGCGACGACAAACAGTACTGCGGAGATAAGCCTGGGGGTGAGCTTCATACGCAAAAGTCTCCTTCAAATTTGATCGACACACTCTCCCGCGGCAATACACCTTTCGGGTGAGCGGTTTACGTCTCTTACAGAAGTACAAGGCAGGAGATTAGCAGGTATGCAGTTGCATTTTAGTAGGCGGACTACCGGATATCCATTGGACTTTTTTGCTATTCATCCAACTAGTAACCATTAGAACAAGTGGCCGCCCGCTTCCTCTTCAAGGGAGGCGATGAGGAGGCGAAGTAGTTCGACTCGCGGTACGGCCAAGTCCCTTGAAGCCGTTAGACGCAATTTGCCCGGTAAATGTTCGACAGCCCTCCGCACTACGGGAAGCACCGAAGAAAACGTGTCGTAGCGGGTATCGCGACCCACCTTGACCAGAGCGCGCAGTGCTCCGATGGCACCCAACTGTTCCAGAATATCGGCGTCGCGCAAAAGAGTTGCTTCGATTCCCACAGGCTCGTCTTGCGGCTGATGAGTCCGGATGGCTTCGGCAACTCTTTCCAGCTTGGATGCCGGGAACCCCCAGCCGGTCAGCAGCTCTTTTGTTCGAGCGATGGTGTAGGGGACATGATCCCAGCGCGCCAACCGCTCAGGATCTTCGGGCCGATGGCCGAGGAAGACTCCGAGATCGTGCATCCAGGCGGCTGCAAACAGGATGTCGTCGTCGAATTCCATTCCCTGGCCCAGGCGGCAGGCCAGCGCATAAAGCCGTGGCTGGTGGCCAAATTTGTCCACCGGCAATGCTTCAGCCCTGATGTAGGCCTCGACGGATTCACGCCAGCCGAGCGCGGTCACTTTGTTACTTCCGGCCAATTCGGCGTGATGCGAATCAGGTCCAGACCGCCCAGGTCTTCCACGGTGAAAGCTGGCGAAGAGGCAGGCACGGCCACGATGCCGCGGGCTGGCAAGTCAATTGGGGCGACGGCAGTCCCGGAAATTCGCCCCGCTCCAGCGGCGGCAAACAGGTAGGCGAGTCCCGAAGCCGGCTGGGACGAATCGCGCAGGCGTTCGCTTGTGCAGCTGCCGGTTATTGGAATCCGCTCCACGCGAAAATAGTCTGCATCGATCAGAATCGTGCGGTCTGCCAGCGCTGTGGGAGCAACCTTGCCGGCGCGGGTTACCAGCTTTGTGGCTTCCAATGATTTTTCGATGTGCAGCTCGCGAGGGCGGCCGTAGTCGTACATGCGATAAGTCAAATCGCAGTTCTGTTGCGTTTCCAGCAGAACCGAACCCGGCCAGATGGCGTGCACTGTTCCGGCATCCACAAAGATCAGATCGTCGCGGACGACCGGAAGCATATTCAGGCTGGCTTCGAGCGTGCCCGCGTGAATTCCTTCCTCCACCTGCGCGAGGGTAACGCCGGGCTTGAGACCCACGGCCACCTGCGCTCCCGGATCGGCCGCCAACGCGTACCAGCATTCCGTCTTGCCGCGGGGATCGCCGTACTTCTGCGCCATTTTGTCGTCGGGATGGACCTGCACGCTCAGCTTTTCTTTGGCGAACAGAATTTTGATGAGCAGCGGCGACTGCGGAGACGGTACGCCCACGCCGAGCAACGAGTCATGAGCTTCAGCGAAGAGTGCGTCGAGCCGTTTTCCCGCATGGGGCCCGGTTGCGACCAGGCACATATCGCCCGTCAGCCAGACTTCTCCAAGAGGGTCTTTATCTGCCACGCGATCAAACCAGGGATGCAAATCCCGCCATCCCCAAACCCTGACATCAAACTTGGGATCGATGCGGAAAGGCGCCATTTCCTGGGGTGAAATTTGCCTTGGATCAGTCATCAATTTTGTCTCTGCCTTCGAGAGAAAGAGGCCGCTTGCGTGTCCATTAGCTCTTTGAAAACAAACACGCGCTTTGCCGGATTCGCGCTCCATTCTCACTCTAGCAGACCCGGAAACCTGCTCGTGATCACAGCCCTGGCTCGTTGACCGGGGTCATTCTCCTGAAGATTCGTTCAATCCGGCTGGAATCTGTGCTCTGGTCCCGCTATCCTCGTTTTCATGCCACATTCGCTGATCCTCGACCACATGTTTCAAATGCCGCTTCCGATTCTGGAGAAGCTGGCTCGCCCGGTAATTGTCTACCTGGTTCTGGTGGTGCTGCTGCGTATCTTTGGCAAGCGCGAGCTGGCGCAGCTGAACCCGTTTGACCTGGTGGTGCTGCTGTCGCTTTCGAATACGGTGCAGAATGCCATCATCGGCGACGACAACTCCGTAAGCGGGGGCGTCATCGGAGCCATCGGACTGCTGGCCATCAACTGGCTTGTGGTGCGCGTCCTCTTCCGTTCGCCGGCCCTGACCCGCCTCCTGGAGGGACGTTCTGTCGTCCTGATACGCAACGGACAAATCGAGCGCAAGGCGCTGCAGCGCGAATCACTGACCCAGGAGGAGTTGATGGAGGTGATTCACCGCCAGGGCTTTGAGCGGCTCGGACAGGTGCGCAAGTGCGAGCTGGAGCCCAACGGGACCTTCTACGTTGAGCCGTACGAACCGTCGGACGCCGAGAAGCACCACGGGGAGCTGCTTGCCAGGCTGGATGCGCTGAGTAATGACGTGAAGTCCTTGCGCGCGCAGCCGGCCAGCGAATAGCGCTTTCATTTAATCTGTATTCACGTCTCAGACTATAGAATCCGTCCGGTAGGAGTCTTCCCCATGCGTTTCTCCGCGAGCCTACGATTCATTGCATGCTTTGTCCCTGTAACGCTGGTCCTGGCCACGGTGGCCGGTGGACAGACACTTGAATATCGCCCGCCCGCAGAGCTCAGTGCGCCAACAAATGCTGTGCCGCCGTCGGATGGAATTGTCGCGGCGGTACCCAAGCAAGAGTCCACGCTGCTCACGGGCACAAGCCTGCAGGTGGAGATCGCCCGGCATTACCCGATGAAGGCGGGCGAGACCATCGAAGGCAGGCTGATGCATCCGATCTACGCCGATGGCCGGCTGGTCGTGCCTGAGCACACAATGCTGCAGGGCCGGGTGGTTGCGCTGGAGCCCAACGTACCGACCCGGTGGCACGGACGTTTGCGCGGGGACTTTACGCCGTTCCACACGGTCAAGGTGCAGTTTGACGAGTTGATGCTGCCGGGCGGTCCGATGCCCATCTCAGCAGCGGTGGCAGATGACGGCGCGCCGGTGCTGCAACTTTCCGCCCCGGGCGCCACGCCCCATCGAGGCTTTATCTCCCGTGAGTGGGCGTGGGCTAAGAAACAGGCAATCGATCGAGTGGCCTACGTTACCGCGCCGGGACGTGGGGATCGGGCACTTCAGTTGCTCTATCATCAACTGCCCTACCATCCGGAGAGAATCGAGGCCCACACCGCCTGGTCGTTTGAGCTGACGGCGCCACTGGCTCTGCCCGACCTTCCTGAGGTCGCGCCCGTGCCAGTGGCGCCTGCGCTGCCAACAGGCAAGACCGAGACCTGGTCCGTTAACGCAGTGCTTAATCACGATCTGACTTCGGCCCGCGCGCGGCCAGGCGATCCGGTGGAAGCGCTTGTGGTGGAACCTGTCTTCGACCGAGACAAACAGCTTGTGGTTCCGCAGGGTTCGACGCTTGTCGGAAAGGTGACGGCTGCGCGAGCGGCGCGCTCGTTTGGCCGCAACGGCAAGCTGCGCTTCACCTTTCAACAAGTGCGATTCCCAGAGGGATTCAATCGCCAAGTCGAGGGCTCGCTGGCTGGAGCAGCAACGGAAAAAACGCAGAACCTGACGCTCGATGCCGAGGGAACCATCACGCCGCACAATCAGTCCAGCGCCATTGCTCCCATTCTGCTGATCATGCTGGCTGGCCGCGCTTTGGATCAGGACGGCGAAATGGTCGTGCACACCGGCGAGGCCTCAAATGGGTTTGGCCTGGTGGGGCGCATTGTGGGCGTGGCCGCAGGCAACTACAATGTGGCCGCGGGCCTCGGCTACTACGCAGCGGCGCTCTCCGTCTACGAGAACTTCCTGCGCTCAGGGCGCGATGTGGTCTTCCCCAGGGACACGCGCATCGAGATTCTGACGAATCCGCTGCGGGCTCCAGTGTTGACGCTGAGTGGCCAGTAGCGCCGGACCATCCAGCGCGGCTGGATTCGATGAATCACTCCTTGGATCAGCAAAGTTGTGCCCGCCACCTACAAGAAGAAGTCTACCTAGACAACGTCCCAGGACTGCCCTCTGCTCGCTTCTGTACTGGCAACTTCCGCGAGGCTACACGCGAGGCGAGATTCCAGGGCGCATAGCCTGAATTACAATTCGGGAAGTTTCTCGCTGTTCGAATCGACCGCAAGAAAGAGTCCAGACATGGCATTCACCAGACGCGAATTCCTGCTCAGCACTGCCGCTGCCGCCATGCTGCCAAATGCAGCCCTCGGAATGGAAAAGCCCCTCAACGTCGTGTTGGTTTTTTGTGACGATCTGGGCTACGGCGATATTGCTGTTTACGGCGGTGCGAACCCCACGCCGAACCTGACCAGGTTTGCCGCGGAGGGCATGCGATTCACGAATCTCGACAGTGCCAACCCAGTATGCTCGCCTTCGCGGGCTTCCCTTCTGACGGGGCGCTATCCGACCCGCGTTGGCGTTCCAAGAGTTCTATTTCCGAAAGATGTGGACGGCCTGAATCTGGACGAGGTGACGCTTGCCGACATGATGAAGGCCAAAGGGTACAAGACATGTGCGGTGGGTAAATGGCACCTGGGCCTGCCGGAGAAATACCTGCCCACAAGCCGAGGCTTCGACGAGTACCTCGGCGTTCCATACAGCGTCGATATGAGTCCGAGAGTTCTGATGGATGGCACGAAGGTTATCGAACAAGAGACCGACGTGGACTATCTGACACAGAAGTACAGCAAGCGGTCCATCGAATTCATCGAGAAAGCAAAGAACGGTCCATTCTTCATGTACCTGGCGCACTCGATGGTGCACATTCCGCTGGGCGCTTCACCGGAGTTCAAGGGAAAATCGGGGCTCGGGCTTTATGGCGATGCACTTGCGGAGATCGACTGGAGCTTCGGCGAGATTATGAAGACGCTCGATCGCAACGGCCTTCGCGAAAACACCCTGGTTCTCTTCACTTCAGATAACGGGCCCTGGTTCCAGGGGAGCCCAGGCCGCCTGCGTGGAAGAAAAACCGATACCTACGAAGGCGGCGTCCGCGAACCATTCCTCGCCCGCCTCCCCGGCAAAATTCCCGCCGGCTCGTTGTGCAACGGGCTTGCGTCCCTCATGGATGTGACGCCCACCATCGCAAAGCTTACCGGTGCGCAGCCTGGGGAAAAGCCATTTGACGGCATTGACATTTGGCCGCTGTTGTCGGGCGAGAAGAAGTCGATCGACCGGGATGTGCTGCTCTTCTTCGACAATGTATTTCTGCAAGCAGCCCGATGGAAGAACTGGAAGTTGCATCTGACACGTTACGACCAGGAATCCTACAGTGTGATCAGAGGACAGCGGCAGACGAATTACGCTCTTCGAAATCCTGAGCTGTACGACATGGATCTCGATGTGGATGAGAGTTACGACGTAGCGCCACTACATCCAGATATCGTTGCCAGAATTTCCGGGCGCGTGACAGAGCTTCTTGCCGCATTCCCCGCAGGTGTTCAGCAGGCCTGGGCTGAAACCAGGAACCGTGTAAATGTTGAAACCCGCATTGGAGCCCGTCCGCAACCCGCCAACTAGGAACTACCTGGCCCGAGCAAGAATGGCGCCGCAGGCGCGTACGCCTGGACGGCAAGCACCACCTACTCCCACTCCATAATCCCTTTTCTAACTCTTGTATCTTGTGTTGGTTATAGACACAAAATAGTTTTGCATAACTTTTGTCGAAGTATTTCGGGGAAATCTGGGGTAGCTGTAGTCTTTCGAATCAATGGAATGTTTCACGCCGTCTAACGTTTGATACAACTGCGTGCAGATGTGTGATCACTTGTGATTGTGAGTGGAGATGTAGAGTGCAACAATCGAGACAATTAATGACAGAACGGGCATGACGAGTTTTACCCAAAACTCCATTCGTTGTTCGCCATATTTGCGCAGTTGAATCGACGCCCACTCCTCGCCTTTCTTGGTTAGGAGAACATCATCGTTGTACGGTGTCCCAAACTCGTCAGGAATCTTGATGCCTGCATGAAGAAGCTTTTCACGCAGTTGTTCTTGCTTGAGATAGTGCAGGAAATCACGTGACGGCTTCATGCGTTCGATTTCATCAGCGCGACCTTTTCCGTCCATATCCGATCTGAAAATTTCTCCATACTTCTCATCTATCTGCTGCTCAAGCATCTTGATCATTTCTCGCTTATTTTGGCCGATCTGAATCATGGCATCGACAATTATGCGACGTTGGCGAAATCGTTCAAACATGATTCAATCCTGTCCTTGGGATATTGCTCTCAATGATACGGCTACAGTTCTCGTGAATCAATAAGACGGGCCACTTCACGCTCGCTTCAGTATTTTCCTCAAAAAAAGAAGCGAGTGAGTGAATGAACGTCATGCAGCATGGCTCTTTCGCTGTCTTAGGTCAGCGGCTGACATAGCCGCTAAAAACTACTCCCACTCAATCGTTCCCGGCGGCTTCGAAGTGATGTCGTACACCACGCGGTTGATGCCGCGCACCTCGTTCACAATGCGGCTACTGATGCGCTTCAGCACCTCGTAGGGCAGCGGGGTCCAGTCGGCGGTCATGCCATCTTCAGAGTACACGGCGCGAACGGCTGCGGTGTACGCGTAGGTGCGCTGGTCGCCCATTACGCCCACGCTCATCACCGGCAACAGCACTGCGAAGCTCTGCCAGATTTTTGAATAGAGGCCGGCGGCCTTGATCTCGGCGACTACGATTTCGTCGGCTTCCTGCAACAGGGCCACGCGTTCGGGCGTGACCTCACCCAGAATGCGAACGGCGAGACCGGGGCCGGGGAACGGCTGGCGTCCGAGAACGTCTTCCGGCATGCCCATGTCGCGGCCGATGCGGCGGACTTCATCCTTGAACAAATCGCGCAACGGCTCGATGAGCTTGAGCTTCATTCCCAATGGAAGGCCGCCTACGTTGTGATGGCTCTTGATGGTCTGGCTGGGGCCTTTCACGCTGCTTGACTCGATGACATCGGGATAGAGCGTGCCCTGAACAAGCCAATCGACTCCGCCGCTCTGTTTGGCGATGCGAGTGGCTTCGTCGTCAAATACGGCGATGAATTCGGCGCCGATGCGTTTGCGTTTGGTCTCAGGGTCGGTGACGCCGGCCAGTTGCGCGAGGAATCGCTCGCTGGCATCGACGGCAACGATGTTGAGGCCGAGCTTGTCGCGGAGATTTTTCTGCACGCTGGCGAATTCGTTTTTGCGCAGGACGCCGTTGTTGACGAAGATACAGGTGAGCTGGCTGCCGATGGCCTTGTGGACCAGCACTGCGGCAACCGATGAATCGACGCCGCCGGAGAGGCCGCATATAACGTGGCCCTTGCCGACCTTCTCGCGAATCGACGCGACGGTGGTCTCGATAAAGTGCGCGGGAGTCCAGTCGCCTGCCGCGCCGCAAATCTTGAAGAGGAAGTTCTTGATGAGCTGAGGTCCGAGCGGTGTGTGATGCACCTCGGGGTGGAACTGCACGGCCCAGATGCGGCGCTGCTCATTGGCGATGCCGGCGAGAGCATTGGAGGTAACAGCGGTGCGATGGAAGCCTGCGGGCAGCTCGAGCGCTTCGTCGCCGTGGCTCATCCAGACGGCAAGCGTTGGGGGCAGGCCGGCGAACAACCAGGTTGCGGTGTCTTCAATGGTGACTTCGGCATGGCCGTACTCGCGCAACGGCGCCGACTTCACTTTGCCGCCCATGTGATGCACGATGAAATGAAGCCCATAGCAGATGCCGAGGATCGGCACATCGAGCGAGAGCAGCTTTGGGTCGGCTGCAGGCGCGTCTGCATCGTACACAGACGACGGGCCGCCGGAGAGAATGAGGCCGATTGGCTTGAGGGCCTGAATCTCGGCGAGGGGCACCGTGCAAGGGAGCACGACAGAAAAGACATTCTGCTCGCGGATGCGGCGGGCTATCAGCTGGGTGTACTGGGAGCCGAAATCGAGGATGACAATTGTTTGGGTGTCCACGTTTCAGTGTGGCAGGATGCGGGGCGGGATGTAAAGAACAAGTGCCGCCCGCGTTTCCCACCGTCAGTATGTTCGCAACGTCATGTCGATTGCTATTTCCCGTCGTTCTTGTAGACCACGCCAGCCTTCATCACGAACTTCACGTCCAGAATGGTGCGAATGTCATCGAGAGGATTCTTGTCGACTGCGATGATGTCGGCCCATTTGCCGGGTTCGAGCGTGCCGGTCTTCGCGGTCCAGCCCATCAGGTCGGCGGCGTTGATGGTGGCAGTTTGCAGAGCAGCCAGCGGAGCCATGCCGAGCTGATTCACGTAAACATCGAGCTCATGCGCGTTGAGGCCGTGCGGATAGACGGCGGCGTCGGTGCCCATGGCGATCTTTACGCCGGCCTGCATTGCGCGCTTGATATTGCTCTTGGCTACCGCGCTCACATCCACCATCTTTTGGTGATAGAAGGGCGGCAAATGCCCGCTCTGGATCATCCAGTCTTCGAGGTAGAGCGTGGGCACCAGGTAGGTGCCGTGCTGTTTCATCGCGGCAATGCCCTCGTCGTTGATGTAGCTGCCGTGCTCAATCGAGTCCACGCCAGCCTGAGTGGCCCACAGAATTCCTTGCGCGCCGTGCGCATGCGCTGCAACCTTGCGGCCCAGGCGGTGGGCATCGGCGACAATGGCCTGCATCTCCTCCAGCGTGTACTGTGCGGCCTGCGGATCGTCGCCTTTGGAGAGCACGCCGCCGGTGGCGCAAATTTTGATGAGATCGGCTCCGTACTTGATGTTCTGCCTTACCATGTGCTGCACCGCGGCAATGCCGTCGGCCACGCCGTCCGCCGCCACGTGGTACTGGACCGGCAGCAGGTTCTCATCGCAGTGGCCGCCGGTGATGCTCAGCGGGGGCCCGCTCACCAGCATGTGCGGACCGGCAATCTGTCCGGAGTTGATGGCGTCGCGCAGGTCCACATCGGTAAAGCCGCCGTTGCCCACGTTGCGCACGGAAGTGATGCCGGCCATCAGCGTGGTGCGGGCGTTGACGACGCCGTTGATGGTTTCTTTCGCGTTGGTTGAGGCGAGCTCCCTGTAGGGATCGAAGTCCGGATTCCCGGTCAGGTGCGTGTGCACATCAATCAGGCCGGGCAGCACAGTGAGGCCGGAGAGGTCGATGACCATGTCCGCTGGCTGGGCAGGAACGGAGGCAGTGGCCGCGATGGACTGAATGGTGTCGCCGACCACCACGATCGTCTGGTTATCGAGCACTTTGCCTGTCTTGACGTCGAGCAGGCGGCCGGCGCGGACCAGTGTTCGCGCCGCAGGAGGGTTCGCGGCCGGCTGGGCAAACAGCGGTGCTCCGGCAATTGACAGGGCTAGTGCGATTATCAGTTTGGGGTTGCAGAACATGCGAACGCCTCCTGGAGGATTTGAAAGGGAAGTCTAACAAACCTACTCCAGGAGGCGAACATCCAAGCATGTTTCTAAGACGAGTTTCTGGCCCGGAGATTCAGATTTCTAGGCCCATTTCTTGCCAAGTCCCGCGAGATCGGAATGGGCCAGGTCTTCCGGGGTCATGGCAATTCTGAACTCGACTTCGGCATTGAACGTAAGGAACCATGGCTCAGCAAGCCTGGGAACGTCGGAAGGATCGTCAACGTTCACGATAAGGATTCCGCCGCGCTTGCCTTCACGTTCGCCGAACCAGGCGTGTTCGGGCTTGATGGTGTCGAGAATCTTTTTCATCTTCGCCCCTGCTTTTCCGTTCCTGACCAGGGTGTTGAACGGCTCAATGGGACATTGAACCAGCATCATCATGCGCATTTGAAACCTCCGGGCGCCTGGATTCGCGTCAGATCTACGAACGGCGCGGCCAGAGAATACCACGTACCTGAAACGGTTGGCTTTAGTTTTGTTTGCCGGATGGCAAGCGCGAAAAACGGCGCCAGGAAATATGGCTCGGCGGAAATTGCCAAGTTTGTGACAAACGGTCGAATTTGCGTGTCCGGGGATGGAGCGGAGCGCGCTCCCCACTCACTGCGCGTGATAGGCTGCTATGCAATACAGCTCGATCCAATTTGGCTGTTCTAAAATTCCGTCCCGGCCTCCATTCGCAAGCGTATAGCGTGCCGATCGACCTGGCCGGTTGACCGTGTTTCCAAGAGGACATTCGATGAATTGTTCCCGTTTCGCTCCAATATTGATTCTGGCGGCTGGTACGTTTGGGCCTGGCGCCGTGGTGGCGCAGTCTGCCGCGGCCCCGCAAGCCAACAAGCCTGAACCGCCGGCAGAGATCAAGAGCTTCGATCTCTCCGCCATCGACAAGACCGCCGATCCCTGCACCGATTTCTACCAGTACTCGTGCGGGAACTGGGTGAAGAGCAACCCCATCCCTTCTGACCAGGTGCGCTGGGCGCGGTCGTTCTCTCTGCTGCGGGAGCGGAACCGCTACCTGCTGTGGGAAGAACTGGACGCCGCCGCCAAGAACCCAAAGACGCCGCTGCAAAAGCAGTACGGCGCCTTCTTTGCCGCCTGCATGAACACGGACGAAGTGGAGAAGAAGGGTATTGCGCCCATCGAGCCGGCATGGAAGGAGATTGCAGGCCTGACGGATGCCGGCCAGCTCCCTGCCCTGCTCGGGCAGCTTGAAAACCACGGCACTCCCGACGGTTTCTTCAACTTCGGCGTGGGCCAGGACGACAAGGACTCCTCCAAGCAGATTGCCGAGATCTACCAGGGCGGGATTTCGCTGCCCGACCGCGATTACTACATCGTAGATTCGGCGCGCTTCAAGGCCATCCGGGCCCAGTACATCGAGCACCTGAACAAGATGTTCACGCTGGCCGGCGACACGCCCGAGCAGGCTGCCAAAGAGGCCGCCGCGGTGATGGAGATCGAGACTGCGATGGCCAAAGCCTCCACCAGCCGCACCGATCTGCGTCAGCCTGAAAATCGTTACCACATCTTTACGGTTGCCGACTTCCAGAAGAGCGCTCCTTCCTTCGACTGGAACACCTACTTCAAGGCCGTCGGCATTGGCCACTTCGACACCCTGAACGTGGCAACTCCAAACTACTTCACCTCACTTGACGCGCTCCTCAAGAGCGAGCCGCTGGAGTCGTGGAAGAGCTATCTGCGCTGGCACGTGCTGCACGGGCAAGCTCGTGAATTGCCCAAGGCGTATTTCGACGAGAACTTCGCCTTCTTCTCCAAGACCTTGTCTGGCCAGGAAGAGCCTGAAGCGCGCTGGAAGCAGTGCTCGAGCATGACCGATCGGGCACTCGGCGAGGCAGTTGGCCAGGACTGGGTGAAGGAGAACTTCCCGCCCGCGGCCAAGGACAGCATGGACAAGCTAGTGGCTTCCCTCGAAAAGTCCCTGGGCGACGACATCAAGACGCTGCCCTGGATGGGCGACGACACCAAGAAAGCGGCAGAGCAGAAGCTGGCGATGGTCCGCAACAAGATCGGCTATCCGGAAAAGTGGCGCGACTACTCAAGCGTGAAGGTGGACACAGCCGACCTGATCGGCAACGAACACCATACCGCTGTTTACGAGCGCAACTACAACTACGCCAAGCTGGGCAAGCCGGTGGATGAGAAGGAGTGGGGCATGACGCCTCCCACAGTCAACGCCTACTACAACCCATCGTTCAACGACATCAACTTCCCGGCAGGCATTCTGCAGCCGCCGTTCTTCGACTTCAAGATCGACCCTGCGGTCAACTTCGGCGGCATCGGCGTGGTCATTGGCCACGAAATGACGCACGGCTTCGACGACGAAGGCTCGAAGTATGACGGACTGGGCAACCTGCGCGAGTGGCAGACGGCCGATGATCGCAAGGCCTTTACCGAGCGGACCGATTGCGTAGCCAATGAGTACAGCGGCTTTGAGGCAGCTCCGGCCAAGGGCGATACACCGGCGCAGCATCTGAACGGAAAGCTGACCCTGGGCGAGAACACCGCCGACAACGGCGGCCTGCGCATTGCCTACATGGCGCTGCTGGATACGCTGGCGGCGCAACACAAGACGATCGGCGACAAGATCGACGGCTACACCGAGGCGCAGCGCTACTTCCTTGGCTTCGCGCAGGTGTGGTGCCAGAACCAGACTGACCAGGCGTCCCGCCAGGCTGCGCTGGTCGATCCCCACTCGCCGGGCCAATGGCGCGTCAACGGCTCGGTACAGAATTTCGACGAGTTCGGGAAGGCGTTCGGCTGCACCAAGGGGCAGCCCATGTATCCGGTTAACTCCTGCCGCGTTTGGTAAACGGGCTCGGCAAGCAACCAAGCCGTGGAGCTCTCTCCTGGGCGCCACGGCGAAAAGCCTGCCAATGGCCGGTTTCTTACCCTGACGGCAATAGCATTTTTTGTCGTCGGGGCGCATTCGGGTCATTGAGGCTGGACACTCACTTTTCCCGGCGTGGGCACGTTGACATTTCCTGGCGCCCGGACGTCCAAACTGCAACTGCGTAATAAACTGGAAAGCAACAGAGCCGAGGAGTGGATTGGGTTGTGTCCGGGGTATAGGCGCCCTGGAAAATGTCTTGTTTTACCCAGTCTTTAGCCGAAACTAGGCACAAACAGCCCTTGGCTTTTACAATGCATCAGGGACCCGTCCCAACCCAGCTCTGCTGTGGAACTAGCAAACTTGGCGGCGCACGCCTGACCAGGATGAAGGAATCGCATGAAGTTCACGAAATTCGGCAAGGCACTTCTGTTCAGCGCCCTCTCAGCTGGCGTTATTCTCGGCGTTTCGTCTTGCGTTCGTAGTTATACAGTCGGTTTTATCTATGTCACGGGAACAGTGACAGCCCAGTCCACTGGTAACGGCATCATCAGTGGCTACAAAATTGATCACAATTCTGGTTTCCTGACCCCCATCAACGGGCTGCCCGTTTCCTCCGGCGGCGCCAACCCGGGCCGCGCCGTACTGGTTACTGGAAGCCGGTTTCTTTATGTCCTGAACCAGGGCGTGAATGCCCAGGGCGGTTCCACCTGCACCACTGCCAATCCCTGCCAGAACTCCAATATCACCGAGTTCGCTCTGGGTGGAAACGGCATTCTCAGTCCCCAGGCGACCTTCTTCACGCAGGGCATCAACCCGTTCCGGTTGATCGCCGACGGCTCCGGCAATTACCTGATGGTGCTGGACCACGATTCTCCGTCGAACGCCACCTGCAAGCTTGCGCTGGGCGCATCGGCAACCACCTGCGGCGACGTCACGATCTTTCAGATTAACCAGACGACGGGCCGCCTCACGCTGGTGGTGAATGCCCAGGTAACGTCGGCAGGCGGATCGCCGCTGACCTACTTCCCGGTGCCCGCCAATCCCATCGACTTTGTCATGTCCGCCGGCTACGTCCTCACGCTGAGCGGAACCCCCGCAACCGGCGACAGCGTGTTTCCATATGTGTATTCCGGCTCGAGCGGTCAGTTGACTCTGGGCCAGAACAGCCCACAGCCGCTGAATATCAGGCAGGCGACAGCAATCGTGAACGCCGCCAGCGTGATCTACGTGCTCGATAATGAGCCGGTCACAATCCCGTCGGGCGGCACCTTCGCCGCCGGCATCTATCCCAGCCAGATTCTTCCCTTCACGGTGGGCAACAACGGCGCGCTCCAAGCGCAAACCGGGGGCATCGTTCCCGACGATCCCACGCTGGCTAACCCTATCTACCTGATGATGGAATCGAAGGGTAAGTTCCTCTATGTGGCCAACCAGGGGAACAACGTGTTGGGCACCAATGCAAACAGCGGCCTTTCCGGATATTTCATCTCCAGTTCGCCCTCTTACCAGCTCTCCTTCCTGACTCCCTCCACCTACGGAACGGGATCGGGCCCCCAGTGTCTGGTTGAGGATCCCTCCGATCAATTCATTTACACCGCCAACTTCGCCGACTCGACCATTACGGGCCGAGCGGTCGACCCGAACGACGGTGTACTCAACGGTCTTAAAGTGGCCAGCAGCTACAAGCTCCAAGGTCCGGCTAATTGGTGCCTGGTTGACGGGCGAACGGACTAACGATCAGTGCCGCCTCAAAATGGCGGCTGGTGTCGGCGAGCAAGTTGGCCTGGGTGCCAGCGGGTTCGCCTGAGACCCCCGGCAGGGTTCCGGGGGAAGTCTTAAAGAACGTAGCCGAATGCCGGGCGCGGCTTTTCCCTGGGCGCTTTGGGGTTCGATTCCAAACCTGGTTTTTTAGGGGCCTGCTTTTCCGGCCCCGTGACGAAAGATGCGCATGAAGTTCAACAAATCGAGCCAGCTGCTGCTGGTCTCCGCGGCCAGCATCCTGGTAGCTGGACTTATCACTGCCTGTGCCACGCTCACCGTGGACTTTGTCTTCGTGGCCAGTTCCAAAGCCGCCGGCCCCAACAACTACGGTGAGATCAACATATTCGAGGTCAACTCGGAGTCGGGCCATATGCGCCAGATTCCCGCCTCGCCCGTCCCTTCCGGGGGACGTTTTCCCATTGCCGAAGCCGTTTCGTCCGACAACCAGAATCTCTTCGTGGTGAACCAGGACGACAACAACATCGTCCAGTTCGTCATCGGCAACGACGGAAAGCTCTATCCGTATAACAC
>DASRLI010000024.1:0-8648 GCA_035648535.1 Occallatibacter sp.
CCCCCACAGCCTCCAAATCTCCGCCGACCTCTTCCTCGAAATGGTCCGCCTCATCGACCAGCACTAGCCTCATCGACCCAGCACCAATGAATATGTCATCCTGAGCAACGCGAAGGACCTGTTTCTGTTCTTGCCTTTGCTTTCGTTTTCTCTACACTCTACGCTCTATCCTCTACCCACCGCCTTTATGCCCTGGCTCTACTTCCACGTCGCCATCGTCGCCCTTCTGGGACTGGAATACCTCCTGCATCTGGCAGTCCCCGAGACCCGCAAAAAAGCCATCTACGCCACCATCCTCTGGACGACCGCCGCCCTGGTCCTCGCAGTCATCCTCGTGCCCTTTTACCACCGCGCCGGCAGCACGCAGTACCTCGCCGGATACGCCATCGAAGAGGCGCTCTCCATCGACAACCTCTTCGTCTTCCTTCTGCTCTTCCGCATCTTCCGCATCCCCGCCGCTACCCAGCCTCGCGTCCTTTTCTGGGGAGTCATCGGAGCCATCATCCTCCGCGGGGCCTTCATCGCCGGCGGCCTCGGCCTGCTCGCGCGTTTCCACTGGGTCAGCTACGCCTTCGCGCTGATTCTCCTGATCGCCTCCATCCGCCTCCTCATGCCCGAAAAAAATCCGGAAACCTGCGCACCTCCAGCTTGGCTCGCGTGGATCACACGCCTCCAGCCCGTCAGCGAGCGCCAGGACCACTTCTTCGTCATTGAAAACGGCCGCCGCATGATGACCGTCCTCTTCCTCGCGCTGCTCGCAGTCGAGTTCACCGACGTCGTCTTCGCCCTCGACTCCATCCCCGCGGTCCTCAGCATCACCCGCATTCCATTCCTCGCCTACACGTCGAACATCATGGCAGTCATGGGTCTCCGCTCCCTCTACGTGCTGCTCGCCGCAATGCTCGCCACGCTCCGCTTCCTTCACTACGGCCTCGCCGCGGTCCTCGCTTTCGCCGCGATCAAAATGCTCGCCACCGACTGGATCGACATCGGTCCCCTCACCTCCATCGCCGTCATTGCGATCGTCCTCGCCATCACCATCACCCTCTCCCTCATCTTCCGCAAGCCCAATCTCAACCCCACCCCAAATCTGTCATCCTGAGCAGGTGAGAAGAATTTCGTATCAAGCTCTTTCAAAAGCAGATAATAGGCCATTTTGTCCTGTGCAGGAACTGTGTAGAACAATCTGTAAATTTTCCGGTTTTGTGGCTTATGCACGAATTGCCTCCTCGCGGATGAATTGAGAGTTTCAACACCATCAAGGGTTTATCACGTCTACAGTGGGGTGGCGCGCCCGAACTTCTGTGCCGTTTAAAGAGTTAGTGCAGTGCTATGAAGGAGGGTTGCATACGTTCGTCTGCAAGTGCAAGTACCTAACGGTGCTTTGGCCCGGTACCGGACCAAAGCGGGCTGGTGGCTGGAATGACTCGTGACCGCGTAGCCATGATCGAGGTGCGGATGCGTCGCCGGATAAAGCTCGACTACACGGTCTTCTGGGAAAACTCGTACGCGAGACAGGGATTCTAATCCCCAACCTTTTTAATAGAGGCCCAAGCCAATATCCATGCTCTGTTCCTGCTCTTGCTTCGGCGTCGGGACGATGTTCTGCTCGTTCTTGTCTTGCCCTTTGACCTGCGCCACATCCTGCGAATGCGAATGGGACTCCCCTTTCGGCATCGCATGATCCAAGGCTTCCTTGGCCGTGATCGGGTTTCCATCCTGCCGATAGAACTGGCCGGTCGGCCCGTCAATGTGCAAACCTCGTTGTGTATCGAGATGCTCGTATGACTGAATCGTTCCCGTCTCGGAGTTCCATCCGAATTGACTCCCCTCGGCGGCTGTGACCGCATGGTTGAGCGGCGCCCAGTGCCTCTCAAGGTCAGGCCAGCTATAGACCTTTTCGATAGGCTCGGGGACTGCCTTCTGTTCCACCACTGTCTCTGACTTCGGCGCGACCGCCTGCTCTGGCACTTTGGTGGCCTGATCCTGCTTCACCTCTGGCGCGTGTGCGCTTGTGTGTGAGACATCATGGCCGAGCGCCGAACCGAGCTTCTCTCGGCTATCTGTAAAGAGTTGCGCGTCGTAGGCACCACGCGAAACCGAGACATACGCCATGCGGTTGTTGAGCAGGTCTTTCGCTCCAAGCTCAGTGTCCACGTTGATGAGTACCCGGTCGGCAGTCTGCCCCTGGCTGGAGTGGCTGGTCACGGCGTAGCCGTGGTCGAGGTGTGGATGCTTCACAGGGTCAAGCTGCACCTCACGGCCTCCGTCCATCTTGACGGACATTCGGCCTTCGGCGATGCGCTCCACGGTGCCAAGCTCACGGTTCGCCAGCTTCATCTCCGACACGGGTGCGGTGAGTTGCACTCGGTCGCCGGTAGAGAACGCTCGCTCCTGCTCACGGTAGACGGAGACGCCCTGCTGTCGGCGGGGATCGTAGCTCTTCCCGGTGCCGTCCTTCAGTTCAACAGTGAGCCGATTGTTCGGCGCGTCTACTTGTGTCACTCGCGCATACTCGCCCTTGGGGATGCCAGTCTCCTGAGATGTGCGACTATAGCGCAGAACGTCGCCCTCGCTGTAACGAGCGGCCCACATGCGGTCTGCTCCGGTGAGGTCTTGGCGCGGAACAAGCACCTTCGTTGGATGCTCTTCTTTGCTGACAACGCCCTTCGCCTGCAACTCCATATGGATCGCCTGGTTGATCTCGATCCGCGAGCGGTTATCGGGCGAGACGACCAGCGTGTTCTCCGGCGATTTGGCGTACTCCTTCGCAATGGATGCGATGCGCTCCTCCGGGCCTCTGACCTCATGGATGCGCCCCTGCCGGTCCAAGCCCGCAATAGCCAAGCCAACTTCACCACGCGCAAGCTGCTCGACGGTCTGCTTCAACTCCGGGTCTTTCTGGCGAACGATCTCATCCAGCCTTACAGTCTTCATCCCGGCCTCTTGTAGCTGGGCGAAGATGCGACCGGCCTCAACGGACTCATGCTGGCGGGTGTCACCTACCAATAGAACTCGCTCGTTCGGATGAAGGCGGCCTACAAACTCGTGCATCTGACGGGTGGAAGCGAGAGAGCTTTCATCCACTATATAAAGGCGCTTCTCCCCGGTATCCACTTTCTGTCCCTGGGCAAGATGGGCTTGCAATGTCTTTGTCTCAATGCCGGCCTCGCCGAGCTTCTGCGCTGCGCGAGATGTCGGTGCAAAGCCTTCTACCCGATACCCCGCATTCTCAGCACCCTCGCGCACGACGGCCAGAGCCGTCGTCTTTCCCGCACCCGCGACCCCATCCAAGCCAACAATCTTCTCTCGCGACAGAAACACCTCATCGACTGCCTGCCGCTGTCCAGTATTCAGCTCCAGGTGACGTTCCTCGGTATCAATGCGCGTTCTCCCGTCTACCAGCATGGGATCGGCGAAGCCGCGCTGGTTGCCGTCTTTCATGTGGCCTATGGTTTCGCGCTCCATGCGAAGCGTCTCCGCCGTCGTGTACTGCTGTCCCTCATGCTTCGGCCCATGCTGGACCTTGCGAAACTCTCCCGACTGCGCTCTGCGGTCGAGCTCCTGCCGAACCTGTGAGAAGCTGGCCTCGCCCATGCCTCTATCGAGAGCCGCCGTCAGAATCGACCTTCCACTCTCTACCGCCGAACGCTCGAAGAGATGCTCGCGGGCGTAGGTCACGGATACCTGGGCGGATTTGCCGGGATGGGATTCGTGATTTTTTCCATGCTGCCGCGCTTCGGCAACAACGCGGTCGGCCTGATGGCCGTACTGCGCCGACAGCTCGCGGTGCTGCCGCAATACTTCTTCCGGCGATAGCAGTTCTTTGGAGTCCCGTGTTCGGTGCGCTGCAATCTGTGCGGCGGCTGGCCCATCGATGCCGTTAGCGCGGATGTAGTCCTTCACCTGCTCCCTACGCAGGCTGTTGGCCGCAAGGTACTCCTTGCTGTAACCGGCGATCTGCGGCTCGCCCCACTCGCCGCGCTCGACCTTATAGCCAAGGTTGCTCAATCGAACGGCCAACTCCGATCGGTAGACGTTGGTGGCGTAGCTCTGTGAGGCGAAAAGCTCCTGCGGTTGCAGGGAGCGGGTCTGCCCGCTTTCGCGTTCGGTGACGTTAAAGATCACGGCATGGGTATGGAGCTGCGGCGCGGCGTAGCCTTCCACTGGTCGTGCGGTGTCATGCTCGAAGGTCGCGGCAGCAAACTTGCCCGTCGTCTCCGGCTCCCGAATGTTGCCGATCCGCGCCTCGGTGTACCGCTCCAACTCAGTCAATGCAACGCGGACACTCTCGCGGTGCGCCTGCCGCACCCGGTCATCGCCGCCTACCAGGGCGGTCAGCGAGACGGACTTCGGCGCGGAGAACGTCGCATCCCACCCGGCACGGTGCTCGACCGACGTAATCTCTTTGCCGCCCTTGCCTTCATAGGTCTTGGATACCTGGTGCCGAACAAGCTGCGCCTCGGTCTGCGGGTGCTGGCCTTCGCTCAAGCGGGCGAAGTGCTCCGCGCCCACGGCTCCCGAAAGTCCCCACTCAGCGGAGAGCCGCCCCTGCCACTCGCTATGCCCCTGCTGGTCGCGGCTCCAGTAGTTCTGCTCACCCGAAGCAAACTCCCGCGCATGATACGTCCGCGCCTGACCTGCCGAGAGCGGTTTAGAGATAGACAGCATAGCGTGGCCCGATTTCGATGCGGTTGCCGAAGTGCCGCATGACAAGACTTTATACCTTCACGACGAAGTATTCTCTCGCAACGGACTTCACACGGAAGCGCAGCTATCACGATCTCCATTTGATTAGAATGAATTGACCAACCTATCAGATGACCGATTTTTGCGGGGGCATAGAGATGAGTATCATGCAGCAATCCAGCAAGGCACAAGACCGCACTCTGGGAGTTTGGTATACCCAAATCGATCATGGCGCGGTGAAGCTGCCTAGATTTCAGCGCTTCGAAGCATGGGATCGAGGACGGATTACGAGCTTTCTCAATACCATCATCAGCAACCTTCCAGTGGGCGTGACACTTGTCCTGGAGGTTGCTGGTCAAGAGAAGTTTGTTTCGCGCTACATAAGCGGCGCTGAGCGAACAAATGGAACCGTGACTCAGAACCTGTTGGATGGACAGCAGCGCTTAACGGCATTTTGGCGGGCAATGCACGACCATTATGAGTGGGAAACATTCTTCGTTTATCTTCCACAGTTTGATCGTGGTCGTCAGGCGGTGGAGGAGGAATTTGGAGTGTTCTGTGTGCCCCGGTGGACCAACAAGAACAAACAACGGATGCCACGCTGGGCCGAGTCACCCGCCAAGTGCTTTGAGCGTGGCTCGATACCCATTTCGTTGCTTAGACCCGGAGACATGGCAACTGAAATCGACAAGTGACTCCAGGCAGCAACGAAGCCTATGGAGCCTTCTGAGGGAGACCCAGACGCCTTTAGAAAGTACAGGGAATACTCTGCGCTAAAGGACAGAATCAAGGGAGAAATAACAACGCTACGGGAGCGCGTCACCCACTTCAACTTGCCCTATCTGTCGCTTCCGTCCGACACAGGCAAGGATGTAGCCCTACAAGTGTTTATCAACATGAACACTAACAGCAAGCCACTATCGATTTACGACATCATCGTGGCGGAAGTTGAGAGTGTTGCCGAAAAGTCGCTTCACGACTTGCAAGAAAACATCAACGCCCGCTGTCCCAGCATAGGTCATTACGCTGATCTTTCAGACTTGATTCTTTCGACTTCAGCATTGCTACAGGACAAGACCCCAAATGTCCGTGGTCAGATAGATATGAATAAGAGCGTCATGTTAGACAACTGGGCCACACTTGAACGTGGGCTAGATCGAATGGCGGCGTTTCTCTCCAGTCAAGGTCTGTACGATGAAGCGCGACTCCCCACAAATGCTGTGTTGTCCGTAATTGCGGCCTGCTACGATCTCATCCCAGATAACGGAGACTTTTTAGCCAAGGGTGAGAAACTACTTCGGCGATACCTGTGGTCGTCTTTCTTCACAGACCGTTACGAAAATACAGCTGCGTCTCGGGCTTATGCTGATTTCAAGGCGCTGAAGGCACTCCTTCTCAAGCGTTCCTACACAGACGATGAGCTATCCAGCGTGCCTGTCCTCAATAGTGAAGAGTTCCCGCTTGCTGATGTTGAATCGCTGCTCGGTGTAGGATGGCCAAAACAAGTTGGAATTAGTGCCCGCGGAATCCTCGCAGTGACAACAAACCTCGGGGCAATTGATTTCGCAGACAACAAGCAAGCCTCCTATGAAAACAACCAGAAGCGTGAGTATCACCATATCTTCCCAGCGGCCTTGCTAGCGGAGGCGGACATTGACAGCTACCTTGCCCTCAACTGTGCGCTCATTACATGGAAAACCAACCGGATCATTGGCAGGAAAGATCCACTCGAATACTTAGAGGACCGGATTGAATGGGCCGGTGAAGAGTCGGTTAAAGAGCGGATGAAGTCGCACCTAATCGACTTCGACCTTTTGAAGAAGGCAAGCTACAAAGGGTTAGAGGGCGAACAATTGGCGGCCAAGCTAAGGCCAGATTTTGAAGCGTTTCTCCGTGCTAGGGCGACGCTCGTACACCGTGCGATCACAAATCTGACGCAAGGCAAGTCGATTACCATTGAGTCTCTGCAAAAGGCTTAGAGCATTCAAGATTACGTCAAATCACGAACATATCAGTCCTCAAGACTTCCTCTTGGACACGGTTGCTCCTCTGTTAGAGACTGTCAGTCAATGCCCTTGGACTCATCCCAGACGTAAACCTCTTTCGCTTCGAGGTCGATTGCCGGGGACAGCGGGAGCGAAGCCTGGGACGCAGCAACGGGCTTTTTTATCGGCGATTTCGTTACCGCTATGGACACCGGTGCGGCTGCTTCCACCAGCACTCTTGGGATCAACTCGGGCAGCTTCCTTTCGATGAACTCCGGCTGTTTGCTTCTCTCCTTTGCCAGCGCAAAGCGCACCGGCACGACGCGATT
Source organism: Occallatibacter sp. (assembly GCA_035648535.1). GTDB lineage: Bacteria > Acidobacteriota > Terriglobia > Terriglobales > Acidobacteriaceae > Telmatobacter. The sequence goes on from DASRLI010000024.1 coordinate 7,004, forward strand.
CTCCTGCTTGATGAAGCCGCGCAATGGCTCAAGGCCGGAGATTTCGGAGGTCATGACGAGCGGCTTGGTGACGATCTCCAGCGAGAAAGACTTCTTGCTCCGCAACAGGCCCATGCTGCGTGACTCCTTCAAACGCTCGACCTCGACCTCACCGATGGCATCGGAGATCCATTTCGCGGCGCGGGGTTCGGAGGTCTTGAAGAACACCTTGGTCGCCGGCTGCGATAGCATCGCTTCGGCGTCCTTGCCGTACCGTTTTTCCATCTGGCTGCGCCCCTGAAACCCCAGCACAACGGGGTTGCCATACTTGCGATTTTCGGTGACGGCGGTATGGAGCTGAGGCAGCTTGTTGAGGCTGGAAAGTTCGTCGATGACGAACCATACCGGCTTTGCATAGCGGTCTTCGCAGTAGCCCATCATGCGCAGAATTAAGAGGTCGAGCCATACGGAATGGAGCGGCAGAATCTTCTCCCGGTAGCCGGGATTGGAGGTCAGAAACACCCACCGCTTGCGCTCGGTGTGCCACTCGGCCGTAGAGAAGGTTTTACCATTGGCATCGTCATATTCAGGTAGCAACTCCAGACTGTCGGCAACCATATTGAGGCTTGAAATAACACCCGCCCGCTGTGCCGGAGCGGTCGGGTCGATGAGGGCGGCAAGTGGTGTTCCTTTAAGAATCCGTGCCATCTGATCCGGGTCGGACATCCACTTCAAGATGTCCCTCGGCTGCGGCTTCTGCTTAAGAAGATGGGCCAGGATTCTGCGCGGACCATCGGTAAAGAACGCCTTCTCGTACTCTTTATCTGGAAGGAACGCGGCGGCGATAGTCGTCGCGGTTTCCTCTCGTAGAAGCTCAGCACCCAGTGACCAGTAAGGGCACCTGACGTCAAGGGGATTTAGGATCAGGTCGCCACGCTTCGGATCGTAGAACTCGCCTACAAAATCCATCGCCGGATCGTAGACGATGGCGGTCTCGCCGCGCTCCTGGACCTGCCGGAGAATCTGCCGGATGGCAGAGGACTTGCCGCTGCCAGTGTCGCCCATGAGCATGATGTGACTGGACTCCAGACGGCGGGGAATGCGATAGCTCGGCCCAAACGGAAGCCGAGTCCTCCAACTGGAAGATGAGTTGCCCGATTGCAATTGAAAGCGTATTCCATCTTCCTTCCGCGCTTTGAGCCAGCCAAAGGGCGATGACAGTTCCGGCCCCTTCGTCCGCCGTCCGTGCCGCTCTTCATGCTTCGATCTGGTCTTCCACCAAGCCCTCATCCCGAGCAGAAAAAGTACCGCCGCCGCACACGCAAACAACGGCTGGAGAACCATCCGCCAGATGCCTCTTCCGTCGAAAATCGCGGCCTCCAGATAACGCTCCAGCTTCGCGGACTCGACTTGCTGCGGCTCGCTCTTGACCACTCCGCGCCAGCCGTCGGCGACAGCGCGGGGCGAAAGTTTGACGGGCAATTCGTTCCCGTTGCCGATGGTTGCCGAGACGATATCGGCTCCCAAAGCCACCTCCGGTTTCCGTCCCGGCGCCGTCTTTAGCAGCCATTCAACCTTGGTCGTCGCGTCGGGCTGGCTCCCGCGCTCCGTGCTGTCGAGGTAGGTAATTAGGTAGTAGTTCTGGAGCGGCGGCGTAACGAGCCAG
>DASRLI010000025.1:0-8818 GCA_035648535.1 Occallatibacter sp.
GTCCGCCCAGGTGTCAGTGACCTACGCCCGTGAACATCTCTTCGAGCGTTCGGCGGTAGAGAGCGGGCGGTCGATTCTGACGGCGGCGCTCGACAGGGGCATGGGCGAGGCCAGCTTCTCGCAAGTCCGGCAGGAGTTCGATCGACGGGCGCAGTCGGGAGAGTTCCGCACCGTCCAGCATGGACCGAAGCATGAAGGCCAGCAGTACACGACGGCGGAGACGCTTCGCATGGAGCGCGAAACCATAGGCCACATGAAAGACGGCAACCAGCGCGGATTTGCCGATCCCATGCTGGTAGACGGAAGAACGCGCATTGATACCGAGCAACGTCACCCGGAGCTAAATACTGGACAGCGGCAGGCTGTGGTAGATGTCTTTGTGTCGCGTGAGAAAATCGTTGGCTTGGATGGGGTCGCGGGCGCGGGAAAGACGACGGCTTTGGCCGTGGTGCGGGAGGGTGCGGAGAAAGCCGGGTATCGGGTGGAAGGTTTTGCGCCGACATCCCGCGCAGCACAGAAGCTCGGCGAGGCCGGCATCGAGACAAAGACATTGCAAGCCCATCTTGCCCAAGGACAAAAAGTTGATACCGGCGAGAAGCGCCTCTATATTGTGGACGAAAGCTCGCTAGCCTCGACTCGGCAGATGCACGAGTTCGTCAGCCGTCTCCATCCGAGTGAACGCGTTCTATTGGTTGGTGACACTCGCCAGCATGAGTCCGTTGAGGCTGGTCGCATCTTCGCTCAGTTACAAGAAGCCGGGATGAAGACTGTAAGGCTGGATGAGATCGTTCGCCAGGAAGACCCGGAGTTGAAGCAGACCGTTGAGCAGCTTGCCCGTGGAGAGGTTGGACTGGCGATAGCGGGCTTAGACCGGCAGGGACGAATCCATGAAGTCAGAGGCCCGGAGGAGCGTATTGCGGCCATCGCGAAGGAGTACGCGAAGTCGCCGGAGAACACGTTGGTCGTCTCACCCGACAACCGCTCACGCACCGAGATCAACCAGGCGATCCATATGGAGTTGCAGGCGAAGGGCGTTGTCAGCAAAGAAGAGCATCCAACGAAGGTGCTTGTTCCGCGCCAAGACCTCACCGGAGCTGATCGCATGTGGGCCGCGCGATACAACGAGGGCGATGTCCTGCGCTACAGTCGCACATCTCAGGAGACTGGCATCCCCAAGGGCGAGTATGCGCGAGTGACACAAGTCGATGCTCCGAACAATCGGCTCACCGTGGAACTGAAGGACGGCACCGAGAAGAGCTACGATCCGCGTCGTCAGCAGGGCGTCTCTGTCTACCGTGAGCAGGAACGGGCGTTCTCTACCGGAGACCGAGTGCAGCTCACCGCTCCCGTGTCGGAGTTGAAACTAGCGAACCGTGAGCTTGGCACAGTAGAGCGCATCGCGGAAGGGCGTATGTCCGTGAAGATGGACGGAGGCCGCGAGGTGCAGCTTGACCCCGTGAAGCATCCGCATCTCGACCACGGTTACGCCGTGACCAGCCACTCCAGCCAGGGGCAGACTGCCGACCGGGTACTCATCAACGTGGACACTGAGCTTGGCGCGAAAGACTTGCTCAACAACCGAATGGCTTATGTCGCTGTCTCGCGTGGGGCCTACGACGCGCAACTGTTCACAGACAGTCGTGAGAAGCTCGGCTCGGCGCTCGGCCATGATGTCTCGCACACGAGCGCACTGGCGCCGGAGGTGAAGCAGGATCAGGCCGCCAAAGTGCCGGAGCAGGAGGTAGCGCCGAAGGGAGAGACAGTGGTGGAGCAAAAGGCAGTCGCAGAGCCTATTGAAAAGATCTATAGCTGGCCTGAACTTGAGCGGCACTGGGCGCCGCTCAACAATGCGGTGACAGCCTCCGAGGGTAGTCAGTTCGGATGGAAGGCCGAGACGGGCACGATTCAGTCATATGAGCATCTCGATACGCAACGAGGTTTGCACATTGACGGGCCGACCGGCCAGTTCTACAGGCAGGATGGAAACCCGATCACGGCCAAGGAAGCCTTGGATCATGCGATGCCGAAAGGAGAGGCCCATTCGCATTCGCAGGATGTGGCGCAGGCCAAAGGGCAAGACAAGAACGAGCAGGACATCGGCAAGGCACCAAAACAAGACCAGGAAAACAGCATGGATATCGGCATGGGGCTTTGAGTGAGCGGCCTTTGCCCAGCTCGTATCGACATCGGTTCATCTCGCAAAGTAAATATGCGGCGAGGATATTCCGTGATACTCGATTAGGCATTCGCCCGCAATAGGGCTAGTCTCCTTGGTAGCAGGTCGAGTCGCACCGGGCCCCGTTGTTCTTCTGGGTAGCTTCCAGCCATGAGTGATCGGAAGCCAAACTCCTCAAGAAGATTGAGGATGTGTATCTCGCAACTTGGTAAGGCAGTATGTCGCAGGCATCACCCCTGAGTTCAAGGGATGCGATGACAGAACCCATCACCAGAGGAGCACACATGCGAGACATCAACGTGGAAGGTAAGAAACCACCGCAAAGAGCTACCGTTGCCCCGGAAGACAAGTTTCTGGTGAGCCGTGAAGAAGCATCCCAAATGCTTTCCATTAGCCAGCGCGCGCTCGACTACCTTGTAGCGACGAAGCGATTGCCGACGCGGAGAATTGGCGGAAGAGTTCTGATCCCCGTTTCAGACCTGCGTCAATACGCCCGCTTTGACCATCCCGAACGGATTGCGGGTTGAGCATTCGGCCCTATACTACAATAAAAATAAAGTTGTGGTATTGGGTTCTAAGCTGAGTTCATTATTGTGGACACAATATGGTATTACGTTCATAATTAGGAACGTAGTCTATTGATTCGCTCTATGGAAACTCTTCCCATTCCAGTCAAAAACGCCCTCCGTAAACTCGGAAGCGACATTCGAGATGCGAGACTGCGCCGCCGCATTCCGGTAGCGGTCATGGCTCAACGCGCGTTCATCTCTCGCACCACGCTCGTAAAACTTGAAAAGGGCTATCCGGGCGTCGCCATTGGGACGTATGCCGCTGTGCTGTTTGCGCTTGGCATGATCGAAAGACTCCGTGAACTCGCGGAAGCTAGGTCTGATGAGATCGGGCTTGCACTTGAAGAGGAACGCTTGCCCAAGCGTATTGAAATACGTCCCCGACGGACAACGAAGTCAGACGTGAGGAAGCAGAAGTAATGGACCGCCAAATCTTCGTCTATGTCGATCTCAACAACACGCCCCACCTAGTGGGGCGTCTGTGGCTCCGCGTTCGCAATAGGACTGAGAGCGCCACATTCCAATACGACGCGGCATGGCTTCAGAACCCGGAGCGGTTTGCCTTGGAGCCAGCTCTTCAAATGGATGCTGCTCCGTATCACACCACCGCAGGGAAACGACTGTTTGGCGCGATGGGGGATTCGGCGCCAGACCGCTGGGGTCGGGCCTTGATGATGCGGGCCGAAGCAAGACGCGAGAGAAAAGCTGGCGAGCCTCAGCGCACTCTCTGGGAGAGCGACTACCTGCTTCTGGTAGACGATGAGACACGCCAAGGGGCTCTTCGATTTGCGGAGAAGGAGGGTGGCCCGTTCTTGCATCAAGTCGTCGATCACAGAACGCCGCCCTTGATTGAGCTTCCCGCGCTTCTTGCTGCCAGCGAACACGTCTACGACGAGGTGGAAACAGCAGCGGATTTGCGGCTTCTGCTTGCGCCTGGATCGTCACTCGGGGGAGCAAGGCCGAAAGCGTCTGTCAGGGATCGTGATGGCGAACTTGCCATTGCGAAGTTCCCACACCACAGCGACCTCATCAGCACTGTTCTTTGGGAGGCTGTGGCATTGCGGCTGGCTTCCGCCGCAGGAATCAATACCGCAATCGGTAGGGTCGAAAGAGTTGCCGGCAGACCAGTCTTCCTTCTGCGGCGCTTTGACCGCGAAGGTACTACTCGACGACCCTTTCTATCGGCCATGAGTATGCTTGGAGCTGTAGACCACGAGACGAGAAGCTATCTGGAGATCGCCGATGCGATTCAGCGATACGGTGCTACGCCCCCGGAAGACCTGCACGAGCTTTGGCGGAGAATAGTGTTCTCCATTCTGATCTCGAACACAGACGATCATCTTCGTAACCACGGCTTCCTTTATGAGGGGAATCGAGGTTGGAGATTGTCCCCGGCCTACGACCTTAACCCGGTTCCAGTTCAGTTCCGACCTCGCATTCTGTCCACGCTCATTGATGAGCAGAACGGAGACGCTTCGCTTGAACTCGCTCTGAGCGTCGCGGAATACTTCCGCCTCAGCCCAACTCAAGCACGGCAGACGGCCTATGAAGTCGGCAGTGCCGTCTCACGCTGGAGGGAAGAAGCTACGGCTCTAGGTATTGCGGCGGCTGAGATGACTACAGTGGCTTCAGCCTTTGAGCACGAGGATCTAACTCAAGCGCGAAAACTGAAGTCTTCCAGTCGCTGAATCGACCGCAGCATCGAGGTTGCCCCTCTGTATCCTGGCCCTGAGATGTTTCCGAATGTAGCGATGGATGCTGCTACTATTGGGTCGGTTCGATGGCTAGTGATGGGATCGAGATTGAACGTCGCACCGAACAGTTTAATCAGCTCGCCGCGAGACACAATGCAGAGGTGGAAAGGGCCTTATCCCTCAAGCCATCGCCGTCGGAACAAGAGCGGGAGGCGGCCGGCAATTTGAGTCGAAGCGTCCGGAAGCTCACGCAGGGCGGTGCAACACCAGGCCGTAGAGATGTCCCTTCAAGCGGACCCTCAGCGGAAGTAGCGATTGCCGGAGCGCCCGATACGGGCACTGCCAACTCGCAGCAGAGCACCTTATTACTCCAGCGCCAGTTGGAGGCGATGCAGAACACCGAACAGAATCTGAAGCAGCGACTCAACCAGACAACGCTCCTTCTCGACCAGGAGCGCCGGCGAAACGCTTCCCTCAAGGGAGCATAGAAAGGGCCACATGGACAGCAAAACTCCAGCAGACTTCGGTAACCACAACGACTGGATTTCTTATGTTCGCGATCAAATTCCCGCCGCCGAGCGGGCATATGCTCTCGCTTGCGGCCGCACCGAACTATTCAAGAGCTTCTACGAAGTCCGCAAACAGACCTTTCCTCTCGAGTTTGTTCAGGAGCTGGCACGTATCCGCATACTTTGCGATCCTGCGCGAACCGACGATCTTGAGTCGCTCAATGAGCGGATCTTCGTAAGCCTCACCGATTTGTTGTTCAACGAATCCCAGCCCAAAATCGCTGAGGCTGCGGTGTCTGCTTCCGTCTCCCCACGGGAGCAGATTCAGGAACTGCTCGACCACCTTGAGAAGAAGAACCCTTATTTCGCGCTTTGGACTGCTTACAAGAACGAGCTGGCCGGAGATATCGATGCGGGAGATTGGGAGCGCTATCTCTATCAGGAACTTGGAATAGATGGCGGCGACGAGGTTGCATTCACGAACGCGATGATGGAGTTGGACAGACTTCTCCTCCATTTCCGCGACAAAAATCTACCACTTCCCAAGTATTTCTTCGAGCGTACCTGGTTCCTGCACTACCTTCGCGGACCGGAAAGAATGCTCCAGACGCGTTCCCTCTTGAACACACTAACGGCGGAGCTTGGGGCATGCACATCCGCGTAATCAGCTTCGGGACGAACTGGTGGGGAATGTGCTCGCCTGACAGAAGCGATCCTTACTGTTTCCGACGAGCGGCGGCGTACTTCAATGCTGCCGCTCTTATGTGCGGAAGGCGCCTGCGTCACAGCGCCATCTATCCCGGCCAGATTCGATTCAACGCCAAAAGCGGATTCAATCCAGAGTTCCCGTCCCGCGCAATCGGGAAGACGTTCTTGTGCACGGGACCGTCTCAATTCGGGGGAAAGAGTCACCTCTTGTTCACCCGGCCGGCAATCGCAGCAAGGCCGGATGCATTTCTCGTGACCTTGAACTCGACCGATCATGGGGCTATCCGCTTCGACAAACCGGGCTGGAAGTCGAACGGGGTGCAGCCTATCTCGATCAGTCTGCGTGGACCTCGATACGAAGCCATGCTCCTTTTGGGGCCGGAGGACTGGGTTCAGAGCGAGCTGGGATCCTGGTGTATTGAGAAATCCGATTCCCGACTCCTGCTCTCCGGCCGCGAGAAAGGAGAGCTCCAGTGAGGTACTACAAGGGGTATATCGCACTCTCGGATGCCTGCGATGTTCCGGTGCTGCTGCACATTCGCAATGCTCGCGCCATCTGTCTCGATCAGCTTTGCGAGCTGCTTGCGCTCGATGGAATTGCACCGCCCTCGCGATCATTCCGTTGGAGAATAGCTCGCCTTGAAGCGGCGGGCCTGATAGCGCGCGCGGATGCGCATCGACACTTCGGCAAACCCGTGTATGGAATCACGCCGCCGGGACTCGTTTCCCTTGAGTCGCGTGGTCACTATCTGACTTCATTGCCTAGCACAACAGATCAGATTCTTCATGCCTCGCAGATTCCTCACGCCCTGGAACTGGTCAATATCCGCATCGCCTTAGCCAAGGGAGGCATACTTCGCTCCTGGAAATGTGACCTTGAGATCACGTCTCGGAACTTGATGCTTGAAGGATTGGTGGCCAAGGACTACGACGCTATCGCCGAGATTGATATCGATGGAACGAGTCGAAACTTCGCCATCGAGTATGAAAGAAACCCCAAGGCTTCCGCTCGCTATCGCGCAATTCGAGAGGTTCTCGACAAAGATGAGACGACTGATACTGTTTTATATCTCACCGCCAATGACGACATCCTGTATCTTCTTGCTGTTGAAATGCGCTCATCCAGGAAGCGGATTGGGTTTGCGCTCAGCGCATCGTTCCGGAGATCACTGCTGGAGACGCGCACGCTTCTCAACACGGCGGCATCAGAAATCGTTCCCTTTCGATATCTCTTTGCAACGTCGGGCTTCTAAATCCTTGTGCGTATCGCCGGTGGGAACTGCACGGAGCTTTGACTACCGATTGGCCCTCTATTGCCTTCCCAATCCCTTCCGATTGAGGACCCATTGACCTGCTTTGCCTACCTATTGACCAAAATCGACCCGTCCTAAGTCGCTGTCCAGCAGCCGCTTGCTTCTTGACTATCCCCTTGTACAGGTCTCTGTTGTGGAATGTGTGGAATAGGTGATTAGTGGACGGATGAACATAAGGACCCAGATCGCGGTTGAATGAGCGCGCCGAAGACCAAGAGATGGAACTGCCGAAACTGAACCACGCCTGCTGCATGCGAATCTTGTTGTCGCCAGAACTGATTACTACTTCGTGCTTTACTCCGTCGCGAAAGTCGAATTTAGCTTCAGGGCTACTCGGGTTAGCGTCAGGATTGCGCAGGTCAGCGTCACCGGGACGAAGCCCAGGCGTTTAACACCGAAGGCGAGTCATGGAGCACGTCAACACTGTTGACGCCGAGCCGTCTCGCTGTCTCCACGGTCCCAGTGACCTCAATGTGACGATCATTGTCCTCAGCAAGGAGTCGCATCGCACAGACATCGGAATATCGTCAGGGTCTTCTGAAACAACTCTGCACCCGTCTTGATGAAGAATTACCCGAACGCAAACGATGCCCTAATGGGCCTCGTTTGCGTTTAGTCATTCTCTTCGCCGTCGAGCAATTCCTGAGTTTGGGAGATGATGTTTTGCAGTAGCGAGGCCGGATAAAGGAAGTTCCTGCCGTCATCGAACGAGACAATCACGCCGCCATCCGACCTGTCCACCGCCGTCACGCGGAGAAGAGGAGTCGTCTGCATAGGTAATTATTCCTTATGCCGACGGTGAATGTCTGTCCCCCACCAAACCATAGAACTCGCTTTCGCCGGGAGCGAAGCCAACTGAATTCCGAGTTTTGCAGCGGCTCCCGTTAGCGCTGCTTGCCTTTAACCCAAACCCGAAAGAGAGGAGAGTCACCATGCAACGCAGCTTAGGAAAGATGTCCGCGTACAAGATGTTCAACTGGCGCGATAGCACCGCGAGCACCATTCAACAGACCATCTCTGCCTTCCTGAACGTCGGTGAGGCCATCGCCACCCGATGGATTCAGACGCCGAAGGGAGTCCTTTTACTGCAGATGGCTCCCGACAACACCGCATCCGGAGCGATCTACGTTTTCGACCGGCTGCGGGATGACTGGTACATGCTCTGCTTCGAAGGGTGTGAAGACCAATTCACCTCCGAGCGGTTCGACGAGGTCTTTTCTGAATACAAGCTCTTCAGCTACGTCGAGCAGCCAGGCCTGCTATCTCAACTGCAATCGGCCGCCGCCTAACCCACCCCGTTCGCCCCCCAAACAACCTACCTTCAACCCACTTCAACTCCTGGAGGAGCCGTCATGCGCCTGTCCGCCAATCGTATCCGTTCGATCAATCTCCGCATCTCCCAAGCCGAAGCGTCCGCCTTTTCGGACTCTGGAAGAGGCGCCCGCCGCCTGCCAAACGTCCTTAAGCCATCCGCAGCAGTCAGCCCCATGCAAGTGGTCAGGGACGTCGTCCTTGCCAAAACCGTGACCGCGTAGCGCCCTCACAGCCCGAATCGGCGAGTGAACGTGGCCCGAAGCCGCGTTCAGCTCGCTGTTTCGCGAGAATTTGACCGAGTTCTGGGGTCGGGGTACAACCGCACAACTGAGGAAGGAGGCCCGGCTATGCCCGACCACAATCACTCAATCCGTCCGATTGCCGAAGAGTTTATAGGTCTGATATGGAGTGACCGTGTCAACCTGCTTGATCTGTGGGTTTGTTGTTGTCGTTGGTTTCGTCGTTTCCCGAGGACAGAGCGAGCAGCAGTCGGGGCAGTTTTCAGCGACGATTGATCAGTCTGATATTCGCGGGT
>DASRLI010000026.1:0-12021 GCA_035648535.1 Occallatibacter sp.
GTTCCAGTTTGAAGAATAGCGAGGCGGTATGCTCACCATCTCGAAGTCCATTAGCTCCGGCCAGGCCCAGACCTATCACGCCAAAGAGTTCACCTCCGCCGAGCAGAACTACTGGAAGCAGGGCGACACCATTCGTGGCGAGTGGCAGGGCCAGATGGCCGAGAAGTACGGCCTCACCGGAGCCATCGATAGCCAACACTTCGCTCGTCTGAGCGAGGGGCAAAATCCCCATACCGCCGAGCAGTTGATCCAGCACCGCAAAGCCCAGGAGTACACCACCGCAGACGGAACTACCGTCAAGCCGATGGAGCACCGGGCAGGGTGGGACGCTACCTTTTCGGCTCCCAAGTCTGTGTCGCTGACCGCCCTTGTTGGCGGCGACGACCGTATCCGCGAAGCGCACCGGCAGGCCGTGACCGTCGCCCTTACGGAGTTGGAGCGGTACACGCAAGCACGCATCGGCGGCAACCATCCCGCCGAAACTACCGGCAAGTTCATCGTCGCCAAGTTCGAGCATGACACCGCTCGCCCGGTCGACGGATATGCCGCGCCCCAACTCCATACCCATGCCGTGATCTTCAATATGACGGAGCGCGGTGATGGCTCCGCTCGCGCGATTCAGCCGCAGAGCTACTTCGATAGCCAGCAGTTTGCAACCGCTGTCTACCAGTCGGAGTTGACCTACCGGCTCCGCAATCTCGGCTACGAGATCGAAGCGGGCAAGAGCGGCGCTCCCGACGTAAAGGGCTACACCGCCGAGTACCTTGAAGCGTCCAGCCCACGCCGCCAGCAGATCGAAGAGGCCATAGCGCGAAGCGGATTCAGCGGGCCGGAAGCCGCACAGATTGCCGCTCATAACACCCGCGACCGCAAGGAAATCCATACGCCCGCTGAGGTGCTAGCCGCCCACAAGCAGATTGCGGCCGAGTTCGGCAACCAGGCCGATCATGTCGTCACGGCAGCGAGAGAACGAGCTGAAGGTCTGACACAGAACCGGGTGCCGGATGCGCCACAGCGGGCCCAGGAAGCAGTCACCTTTGCCAAAGATCGCAGCTTCGAGCGTGAGGCCGTCACCGACGAACGGGACATCCTGCGCGACGCCTTGCGGCGCGGCATGGGCGACCTCACCTATGACCAGGTGCGGACGAACTTCGATCAGCGACACGCCAGCGGTGAGTTCCAAACCGTTGACGGCCAGAAGCATGAAACCGGGCGGCAGTTCACTACCCGCGACACCATCGCCGCGGAATTGGCGACCATCGGACACATGCAGCGCGGGCAGAATGCCGTTGAGCCGATTCTTCCGAAAGACCAGGCTGCAGCTCATGCCAACACGCGCGAACTCCTCAATCCTGCCCAGCGGAGAGCCATCGAGGAAGTGCTGACCTCGCATGACCGGGTGCATGGTTTGCAGGGACTCGCCGGGTCCGGGAAGACGACCGCGCTGGAGACGATCCGCGAAGGCGCGGAGCGCAACGGCTATGCCGTCGAGGGCTTCGCCCCGACCAGCCGAGCCGCTGCCCAGCTACGGGAAGCGGGCATCTCGGCAGATACCTTGCAGGGCTTCCTTGTGCGCGGAGGCCAGGAGCAGACGAAGGGCGACCCCGACCGGAGACACCTCTACATGGTCGATGAATCCAGTCTCGCCAGCACTCGCCAGATGCAGAGTTTCATGGAGAAGATTGGGCCGCAAGACCGCGTTCTCCTCATCGGTGACACGCGCCAGCACCAGGGCGTAGACGCCGGCAAGCCCTTCGAGCAAATGCAACAGGCCGGAATGCAGACCTCGCAGCTTGACCAGATCGTGCGCCAGAAAGACCCGGAGTTGCTGCGGGTCGTGGAGCATTTCTCCAAAAACGAAACCGCCGTGGGCGTCGGCCTATTGCAGCAGCAGGGGCGCGTGACAGAGATCCCCGACAACGCCCAGCGCATCGAGGCCATCGCCAAAGACTACGCCGCCAAGCCGGAGAACACGCTTGTCGTCTCGCCCGACAACGCCAGTCGCCGCGAGATCAACGACGCCATCCGCCAGGAGTTGAAAGGCTCCGGCGCCGTCTCAAAAGACGACCACCGGATCGAAGTGTTGACGCAGCGATCGGAGCTTACCAGCGCCGACCGAACCTGGGCCGTGAAGTATCAGCCGGACGATGTTCTCTACTACACGCGAGGCAGCAAGGAACAGGGGATCGAGCCTCGCAGCTACGCGACGGTGGTTTCCATCGACTCGGTAGCCAACCAGATCACAGTCGCCAAAGACGATGGGAAGCAAGTCACCTACGACCCGGAACGCTTGCGCGGCATCACTGCCTACCGCGAGATCAATCGGGACTTCGCCGAGGGCGACCGCATCCAGTTCACCGCAACGAACCGCGAGCTCGGCGTCTCCAACCGCGACCTCGGAGCCATCCAGCGGATCGACGGAACGCAAATCGACGTAAAGATGGACGGCGAGAAAGACCGCACCGTCAGCTTCGACTCCGCCAAGATGCGGCACTTCGACCACGGCTACACCGTGACCTCGCACAGCTCCCAAGGGCTGACGACCGACCGCGTATTGGTGAACATGGACACAACCGTTCACCCGGAACTCATCAATACCCGCTTCGCGTATGTCTCTGTCTCCCGCGCCTCGCAGGACGCGCGGATTTACACCAACGATACCGGAAGCCTTGGCGAACGCCTCAGTACGGACGTGACCAAGACTTCAGCCATTGACCTTCAAAAAGCGCCGGTCGAACCGACCACCAACCAGCAGACCAAGGAGCCACCCATGACCAACAGCAGAGAGCACCCGCAGGACGACCTACGTCGTGAACCGTCGCCGGAGACGATGGTTTCGCTTCCCGAAATCATCCGACACGAAGCAGAAGTGGATACCCGGCACTACGCGCCTATCGAAGCAGCCATGCCCAACGAAACAGCAGGGTACGAATGGAAGCGCGAGACAGGGGAGATTGAGAGCTATAAGCACGATCAGACCGGAGGTTGGTTGCATATTGATCCAGCGAGCAACTTCTACAACCGTGAGGCTCAACCAATCAGCCGAGAAAATGCCCTGGAGCACGCAGCGCACGAGCCGTCCCATTCAGTTGCGGAGAACGCAGTGGTGCAATCCAATAGCACCGGCGATAAGAACAACGATCAAGGAATCAGCTTGTAGTAGAAGTTCCAGACAGTTCACAACACCTTGCAGAGTAGCCATTACTAACTGCTTAAACAGAACCAGAAGGAGTCTGAGCGGGGAGGAGTTCCTCCCTGTCTCCGGCCCTTCGGTCCTCCGCCACCCACCTCAGCAGGGAGGTCCACCTCCCCGCAGCGCCCCATCGAAAAGAACAAGCTGAGTGTGCAGGTCTAATCTTCAGTGATCGTGCTGGTTCCAGTCACAGAGATATCTCGAAGTTTCCGACTCATCCTGCGCTAAGATCAAGGGGGTGAAATTCTCTACCGCGCCGAAGGGAAGTCATTGACTATTCAACACTTAGAGATGTGTGCCACCGAGAGCACCACGCGTAAAGAGTTCTTTGGCTTGCCTCTAATCGAGTATGCCATGCATGATGACCTCCCTTCTCCAACTGAAGAACACATAAGGCCCACAGAACTGAACGCCAAGCGCAGACGTGCTTTGGGCATTTACTATACCCCGCGAAGTGCTGCGGCTCTACTTGCAAAATGGGCTATCCGCAGTGCGGCAGACCAAGTCCTTGAGCCCAGTTTCGGAGGCTGCACAATTCTCGAAGCTGCGGTGAATCAGCTTCGTGTATTGGGGTGCAACGAACCCTCTACACAACTATTCGGTTTCGATGTTGACGAATCCGCATTTGGCCATCTGCGAAGAGTCCTGGGCGTATCTAAGCACAAGCACTTTACGCTTCAGGATTTTTTGACCGTTACACCTAATCAGACTGCCGTTGACGCCGTCATCGCAAATCCGCCGTTCGTGTCATATCACCGAATGGATCTCACACAAAGAGAGATAATTCGCAACTGGCGAACTCGCTATGGACCACCATTCGCGATGACAGCCAGTCTCTGGGCCTATTTCTTGACTCACTCAATCTCATTTCTAAAAACAGGTGGTCGGATGGCCTTTGTCTTACCATTTGCTGCATATTCTTCAGACTATTCACAACCTATATTGAATATGCTTCAGGCGGAATTCGATATGTTGGCCGTATATCGCATGAGAGAGCAACTCTTCATCCAGGCCGGCGCGGAAGAGAGAACGGTTATTTTGCTCGCTGAAGGCCGTCGTGCTCAAGCTGGCATACCGTGCAAGCGATTCGAGCGGCCTGTCGAGAATATCCAAGAACTCGCCGAACTCCTACAGCAAAGCAATTCGTTGTTTTACTCGATGCATCAGTCACATGCGCCTGTGCTTCCAAACGATCCTGCCATGTCACTGGTACACGCCGCCATTGGTCGTGAAGCAGTGCGCTATTTGGGAGATGTAGTCACGATCAAGATTGGGGAGGTTGTCGGTGACACCGCATACTTGGTTAAGTCGGGCGATGAATGGGATCTCTTGAAGGTTCCTAGACGGAGCTTGCGGCCTCTCCTGACTCGCGTCAAGCAAAGTCCCGGAATCCAACTGGTTCGGAGAGAGATATCGGATCTCTACGGAGCGGTTCCGTTCCTTCTCTACCCCGGCCAATCCAAACATACGGCGATACAAGAGTATCTGGAGTCGTATCCGTCGACTGTACGCCTAAGAAATAGTACATTCGCAAAACGATCCCCCTGGTATTCGGTGAGCTATGAAACCACTGCGTCCGCATTTATAGGCTCGATGGCGCATGAATCCCCAAGAATTATCTGGAACTCCGCCAAAATATCCTGTGCAAACGGTCTCTATAAGCTCCATCGTCGTAAGGGCTCTCGATGGGGGATTCTCCTAGCCGCGGTGGCATCAACGACGCTGTTTAGGCTCTCTGCGGAACTACAAGCTCGAGTGAGAGGGGCGGGCGTTCTCAAACTGGAGCCCGCTGATGTTGCTAAACTCATGATCCCGGGAACGCCTTTGACACTCGAATCCTCGGTGACTCAACGAATTGTTCGGCAAATCGACTCGATGGTAAGAAACAGGGAATATGAATCCGCAACTCGTTTGGCAGATAAAGTTTTTTACCTGGATACTGGCATCTTCACTCCCGCAGAGATAAACGTCTTGCGTGACCGACTGCATGATCTAAAGCGACAACGTTTGCCAACTAGGCGATCTAGATAATGTGATCTGTCGTTCCGGTGAAACAACGACTTCAATCAACCGACATATTATAGAGATATGTTTGAAGGAACCGTTTTTGCTTGTCGCCAGAACTCAACAGAAATTTCGAGGCCTCTGAAAAATATTTTGTGAGGACGGCACGCTCCGCACGCGCGACCATATTGCGCCATTCAGGACTATTCAGAATGCCCTGCGATGCTGGATCTGTTTGAAATTCAAGCAAGAGCCAGTTAAGCATCAGAGCGAGACTAGTGGGGGGAAGCGGAAAACGAGGCTTTTCCCAAGCTGGATACAGTCCATTGAGCCGAGTAGCCGTATATCCAACACTTATATGATGAGGGCTGAGTTTGCCGCAAATCTGTAAATGCGCCGTCGGCTTGGCCTCTTCGTGATTCCTTAGGGCAAACGATTCATAATCAAAATGTACCTTACGGACAATCGGACTCGTCTGCGGATTCGCGTAGCGACATATCAATAGGCTATAAGAGGCGTTGCTCACGGTCTTCTTGTCCGGCGAAACCTCAACGAGAGCTCCAACATCTATGCGTCGAGACACAGCCTTTCCTTGACGATCACCACGGAGCCTGATGTCTAACGCAAATCCCAAATGGACATTCACGCCTCCGCGCTGGTCGTTTATGCCGGCCAATCCGGCACTTGCGGCAGCTTGCAACTCACCGAGCCGTCCGAACTCGCTGATTCGGATTATCTGCTGAAGAGTTTCTTTTTCTAAAGTCCGAATCGTCACTATGTCCGGGTACACGGTTATTTTCCAGTCCTCTTGAGAATGAGCCGCGTTTCGAATCCTGGAGTCACACCAACATCCGATGGATTGCGATCCGAATACTGTCTCCGCACGACACGAAGTTTGGCGGCGGATGTCGAATCCGTCGAAACGATAGCGTCTGGTGGCGGCTCTGACTTTTTGGAGACGTAACAGACGCTGAAGTCGGCTGGCGTTAGCCCTGGAAGGGAGCGGCCCGCATACTGTGGGAGATCCGGTGAGTCCTCACCAGCAAGTTCATACAAGAGCTTTCGTACTGCGCTGGACCACCACTTAGGCTCCGATTTGGTCGCAAAGACGCCCTTGTATTTGGCCTTGTCAAATTTATCCTCGACCTTGGAAAAGCCATCTACCGTCAGCCCTAACAATGTCGCTGTATACAAGCGGTCGTATAGGAAGCCCGGTCTGCGCAGGAAGACGGTAAAAATCCATCGTGCCACTCGATGTTCAGTGGTGGTATGTTGTTCGCTCTTAAACTCTTCGGGAAGAACTTGGTTCAGATCCTCCCTGTCCCGCGCTGGTGGCTTCAAGGCCGAAATGAAGTGCTCCCGGGTCTTTGCAGTCGTTGGGTGGAGTTTAGGAAAGTCGCGGGCAATGGCAGCAAGATCTTCTAGTCCATCATTCAAGTGTTGATAGCGAAAGAGAGCGGTGTATTCCGAAATGTCTTCTTGATCAAAGGAGTGTGGCTTGTTGAACATGGCAGTGACGCACACCATCGGGACTCTCGGAAGTTCGCTCCGAAGAAGGTGCGCAACTGACGATCCTTTAAGACCAAACGGGAGTGCCATCGTGAAAATGTGGTCGATGATGATGAGGTCCGGCGGATGACTCTTGTTTGCCGAACACCAATCGTTCAACCTGCCGAGTATGTCATTATTGACCTCGATAAGCTCCAGGGAAGTCCTTTTACCATCCACTCCCGCTTCGATCACAGGCCTGTAGTCCTCTACTTTGCCTCTCTTATCGTCGATCCAAACAAAGCGCAAGGTCTTCACGGCAGTTCTACCTCCACACAAGCACTCCACGGTGCATCGGGAGCGATAAAGTGAATATCGCCACCTCGTGACCGGGCCACGTCTCGCGCAATCGCTAATCCCAACCCGCTGCCCGTACCAAAGATTGAACCGTCTTCAGGGTTGGATCTGGCCTCCAGCTTGTCGTAAAGGTCTCCTGCCGGATCAGAGATGAAGGGGGTAAAGACCTCGTCGAAAAAATCGGGGGCTAGCCCAACGCCGGTGTCTAGAATGCGAAGGACTGTCCTGTTTCCACTACGACGTGCATCGAATTTGATCGTGCGCATATCACCGCCTCCTGCGATCACCGATTTCACAGCATTCGATAGGAGATTCAAAAGAATGGTGTACAGCTCTCCTTCAACGATGGGTCCAACGGTCAGATCGGTTGGCACATCCAAGTCGTCGACGGTGATCTCATAATTGTCGATTATGAGCTTGAAGCAATAGGTCGCTCGGTCTATTGCGGTTTTCAAGTGTATGTCCGCAAGCTTGTCTTTGTTCTGAAATGCACCTACGATGCCAGTCATTCCTACCAGATCATCCAGACGCCCTTTCGTCTCCTGAAGCTGCGAGCCAAGTAATTTGAGTTCTTCGGAATGCCCCGGAATAACTCGCGCCAGCTGATTTAATCGGGCCGAGGATGCTCCAAGCGATCCAATAACGGTACGAACTTCATGCGCAAAGAGAAAGGTCAATGTTGATGCTGAGGCGACCAAGCGTAAGTGCTCAAGTTGTCTGTAACTCTCCGAGCTCGCGGTCTCCATTGCCCGGACGGTCCGGACTAGGTTGACTTCCGTTTCCTTCCTTTGCGTCTCAGGAAGACGCTGGACAAGCCGCTTGATCTCATGACGCAGAAAGGTCGCTGCCTTGGGAACAACGTCTTCCTTCGGCCCGTCGAGATTCAAGATTGGTCGAACTGCTTGGCGTGCCTGCTCCGCATCTTCGTTTTCTCTGAGGCGGATAAATTGATCTCGGTAAATGTTCGCCCAATCGACCGCGAAACGTGCGAATCTGCGCACTTCGGAGAAGACCTCATTCTCGATGAAGCCTTGCCGATCGATACGAGGAATCAAACCAACGATTTGAGACGTCAGCTCTACCTGGCCAAGATAGCTGCGCATACTCAACATATTCAGCAGCGCTCGAGTTGCGTTGACTCGGTCTAGGCTGGAAGCAAAGTTGAACAACTCCCCTTCGGGCTTGCCCAGTCTTCTACCTCGATCGGCGTCAATGCGAAGCCAGTCATCGCGAGAGTCACCATAGGGATACATCCGAAATCCGTTGTATCTGACATGGATACCTCCCCACTCGTCGACCAAATCTGTCAGCACATAATTTGCCAGCAGCTCAGGCTTTCTCGCCTCTTCTTTGCGGGTTGGCAAAATGCCTATCCGGAGATGCGCGCCAATGACTCTTGGAAATTTCTCACTACTGACGAATTTCTTGGTTCCACCGAGGCCCTTGGCATTCAGCTTGAATACGGCTCTTCCGTCTGCGCCGACCTCGGCCGTCAATGTTCCCCAGGTTGCATCCACCACCGCATCCCTGAGATCAATTGACTTGTCGGTCAGACCGGGCGCAGACAAAACCACATTGAACCCGGGATCTTCTCCAAAACCGGATCGCACCGTACCTCGATTGCTCGCAAGAACAGCTAGTTGGCGCTGCAAATAGTTGAAGCCGCGAGTTTGCCATTCATCGATTGGCCCTCCCCATATCTCCAAAGTCGTCCCCGGTATTCCCGAAGGCGAAATCGTCGTTTGGCCATCACATAACACAGATTCGACATCGATACCTGGCTTGAAGTCAGCCCAGTCAAATGCAATCTCCGTCGTTTGATACCGGGGATGTTTGGTCTTCGGTAGATGAATTTCAGCACACGTCGTTAGCTTCAAGTTGAACCCGAGACGGCGGCAAGCGAACCGGCCAATTCCTTTCGAACCTGTCTTAAGCCGACCATACTTGCTCGTCACCCTATCGAGGCTCTTGTTCGATGTTCCGATCTTCATCCAGAACTTTCGAACCTCGTCGAGGGTCATGCCGACTCCATCATCGTGTACTCGAACACGGGGGGCGCTCCCCTCCTCCGGTGAAATGGAGACTTCAACCTTTTGAGCGTCGGCATCGTAGGAGTTCTTAATCAATTCCGTCATCGCGACATGAACCGTTGAAACGAGCTTCTCTCCCAGCTCCCCGAGGAGTGCGCTATCGACCGCAAATTTAAATTTCTCTTCGGTAAGGTTTTCGGTAGTCACAGCGATGTTCAGTCATTGTAGACGCCACGGCATTGAAATTAGAAGACTTGTCAGAAAACGCGCCGATCACTTCGTTCTGCAAGGCCGATTTGAGAGGAAGTTTCCTCCCTGTCTCCGGCCCTTCGGTCCTCCGCCACCCACCTCAGCGGGCCTGTTCCTGCCCGCAACGCCGGCCCTGGTTTGCTCAAAAGCAAGAACAAGCAACAGACAAAACGCTAGGGGCTCTGCCCCACGCGCGGCGCAAGGGGTGTCCCGCATAATTTTTCCTTCGTAAAAATCACTCGTTTCTCTCGCCCTACGGGTGGGAGATACCCCTCCCCATTGCGCCTTGCTACCCCCGCTCTTCGCCAGGAGGCGTTCGGCATGTATGTACCTGCCACTTGCCCATTCACGGCAACAGCAAGGGCAACAGCCGGAGGACAGATGCACACCACCATACCAACCACACCAAACCCCTTCACATGGCGGCGTTTCGCCAATGTGCGGATGGGCGACTACATCCTCGGCGAGGACACCGTAAACCTAGAGGATTTGGGCTTTTGCGGAGATACAGTCGCCGTCTCCTGCCTTACCTGCGGAGAGGTTCTAGGGAATGTCCCCACGGAACTTCTCAGCGATGGACTGGAAGACCTCACCACAACCCATATAACCCCCGTGCTCGATTGGCACCAAGCGAAACACCACCCGCGCCCCGCATAAACAGGACGCACAACCCAAGGAGGAACCACCTATGAACACCGCAACCGTCACCACAGCCGCAGCCACCGTCAGCCCCTTTATCGCGAACCTCCAACAGCAGCAGCCACAGAAGCCGCAAACCTCCAAAGAGGCCATTGCAGCCAACGTCAAAGCCCTTATCGAGCAGTTGGAAGAGGGACACAGCGAAGGTCTAACCGCCTACCTCATGGCTATGGGCAGGTTTCACAATTACAGCTTCGGGAACATCTTGGAGATCGCACGGCAGAAGCCGAGCGCAACCCGCGTTGCCGGAATGTATGCGTGGAACCAGCTTGGCCGCAGAGTCAACAAGGGAGAGAAAGGCATCCGCATCTTGGCCCCCATGACAGGCGTTCGTCGCAAGAAGGACGACGAAGCCGCGAAGGATGTCCGCACACATAATCAGTCCGTTCTAGTCGGCTTCCGTTCCGTGTATGTCTTCGATGTCTCGCAGACAGAGGGCTTGGAGCTTCCCGAGCTTTCAAGCCGTGTGAGTGGAGATGTAGGAGAGCGCATGGAACGGTTGCTCGACTTCGTTGCCGTCCAGGGCATCTTGCTTGAGTACAAGGAGAGCATCGCCCCGGCGTTGGGTGTCAGCTACGGAGGCAAGATCGTTTTGCTTCCCGGTCAGACCCCAGCCGAGGAGTTCAGCACCCTTGTTCACGAAGTCGCACACGAGATGTTGCACAAGGCCGAACGGCGCACCGCCACAACCAAGGTTGTGCGTGAAACCGAAGCCGAGGCAATCGCCTTTGTAGTCGGCAGAACCATCGGCCTCGACACAGGCCGAGCGTCAGCAGATTACATCCACCTGTACCACGGCAACGCGGCACTGCTCACAGAGAGCTTGGAAGTCATTCAGAAAACCTCAGCCGTCATCCTCTCCGCACTTGAAACCCCCGCAGCGGAAGAGCCAACGGCGGAACCGGAAGCCGGAGGCCAGCCCCAAGACAACTAAGCCCTTCTCTATAGGCGGACGGCATGATGCCGTTCGCTCCAATGCCCCCGAACGCCCAACCGTACAAGGAGAACCACCATGAATCCCACCACCGCAACCGAGTACCGCAACCTTCCCCTTAACGTCCTCATTCCATCCAAGACCAACCCGCGTCGCATCATCGAAGATGATTCGCTCAGAGAGCTTGCCGAGAGCATCAGCGTACACGGCGTTCTGGAGCCTCTGATTGTCCGCCCTGTCACCGACCGGGACTTCGAGGTTGTTGTTGGAGGGAGGCGGTTCGCCGCTTCCAAGAAAGCTGGCAAGGATGATGCCCCATGCAGCATCCGCAATCTGACAGATGCCCAAGTGTTGGAAATTCAGTTAGTCGAAAACCTCCAGCGTCGTGATGTTCACCCGTTGGAGGAGGCACACGGGTTTCATGCGCTCCTAAAGTTGGAGGAACCGAAGTACACCATCGAACAGATCGGAGCCAAGGTTGGCAAAAATCCTGCATACGTCGCCAGCCGCGCCCGGTTGACCGAGCTTATCCCGGCAGTGGTCGAGGCGTTCTATGCCGAGGAGATCGGCGTCGGACACGCCTTGCTACTGGCGAAGCTCCAACCAGCCCAACAGGAAGCCGCTCTCGCAAGCTGCTTTCGTGAGGATTGGGGAGGAGCAGCAGGGAAGGCCAAGCGCATCGTCCTCCCCGTCCGGCATCTCCAGTATTGGATAGAGCATAACGTCCTCTTGCTCTTGAAACAGGCTCCGTTCAACAAGCGCGATGCCCAACTGCTACCCGCCGCCGGAAGCTGTGCCGATTGCCCCAAGCGGACAGGACACAACAAGTTGCTATTCGCGGTCGTGAGCGGGAACGCAGATGCGTGTACCGATCCAACCTGCTACGCCGCGAAGTTGGAGGCGCACGTTCAGCAGCAGATTAAGGCCAAGCCGGAGATCGTCCAGATCAGCACGGCCTACGGCAAGACGCAGGATGGCAGCAAGATCATCACCCGCAGCAAGTACGTTGAGATCAAATCGGAGAAGCCCGATACCCCGGAGAAGGCGAAGTGGCCGGAGTTCAAAAC
>DASRLI010000027.1:0-3791 GCA_035648535.1 Occallatibacter sp.
GAACGAAGATCGTGCTCGATCAGCAGAAAACTGCTGTCTTCCACTGCGGCGATCCGCTGCACCGGCTCACCGTCGATCGAGACGAAGGTAGTACGCAGCGCCTCATGTCGAGCCAGGATACGGTCCAGCGCCCGGCGAAGAACCGTGCAATCGAGATCACCCTTCAGACGCAGGCCAAGCGGGATGTGATAGGCCTCACTGGCGCCCTCCATCTGCGCCAGAAACCACAGCCGCTGCTGCGCAAAAGACAACAGCAATCGCCCGCCTCGTTCACAAGGCGTGATAGACGACATTACTGGGAGTCTAGTTTCAAAACTCAAGGATCTGGCTAATTTAAGCAATTGCTCCCGTTCAACTGCTTTCAATTCGTCGATCGATGGCTTTCCCATTCCTGACACTTTCTTCCTCGAAAAATGCGATATGGAGGATAAGACATGAGTTATGCGCTTTGCATGAGCTTGAGTGCACGTGCTAAGTCCGCTGGGCTGAACTGCGCCAAACGCAAATTGATTATATGCTCCGCGAATAAATGGAGTACGGGCTGCGCGAACAGGTCGCGGATTGTCAGTTCCACGCCCAGCGCCTGCCGCAAGCGGGTAACAACCTGAACCGCAGCCAATGAGTGACCGCCGAGTTTGAAGAAGTTATCGTGCCGGCCCACGCGCTCCAGCTTGAGCACATCAGTCCAGATAGCGGCCAGCTCCATCTCCATTTCGCCCTGAGGCGGTTCGTAGTTATAAGTGGAATAGGCATCGGCCTCAGGGGCCTGCAGTGCCTTGCGGTCCAGCTTGCCGTTAGGCGTAAGTGGCAATGACTCCAAGCGCACAAAGGCCGCCGGAATCATGTAATCGGGCAGGCTCGCGGACAAGTGCGACCGGAATTGCTCCGCGCCGACTGTGCCTTCTTCGGACTCGTCCACGAGGGGCGAGGCGATGTAGTAGGCAACCAGCCGCTTATCGCCGGGCGTGTCCTCGCGGGCAACTACCACAGCTTCGCGTACCGCGGGGTGTTCGGCCAGACGGGCCTCAATCTCACCTAACTCGATGCGGAAGCCGCGAAGCTTAACCTGATGATCGATACGCCCGAGGCACTCTATGTTGCCATCTGGCAGATAGCGCGCAAGGTCTCCGGTGCGATACATCCTTGCTTCTGCCCCGCCAAACGGATCTGCCACGAACTTCTCCGCTGTCAATTCCGGACGGTTCAGATATCCACGCGCCAAGCCCCCGCCACCGATGTACAACTCTCCCGTGACTCCGATCGGTACAGGCTGCCGCTGCGCGTCCAGGATGTAGCACTGCGTGTTCGCCAACGGACGACCGATGAGTATCTTCTTTTCCCCATCCGTCACCTCGAAGCCAGTGGACCAGATAGTGGTTTCCGTCGGTCCGTACAGATTCCACAGTCGCTTCACGACGGGCGCCAATTTGGCCGCAACTTCAGGCGGCATTGCTTCGCCCGTACATACCGCTTGCATATCCTGCTTGCCGCGCCATCCGGCCTCGAACAGGAGCCGCCAGGTGATGGGAGTTGCCTGCAGAAAAGTGATATTTTGCTGCTCCAACAGGTCTCGCAAGGCGTTGCCGTCCGCCGCCGATTCCCGGCTTGCCACCACCATTTGCGCCCCCACCACTAGCGGCAGCCAGACGTCGGCGGCCGCGATATCGAAGGAGATCGTGGCAACTGCTAGGAGCCGGTCGCGATCGCTGAACTGAAGCCACTCACGGACCGACCACAGGAGATTGGTCAGCGCGCCTCGCGGAACCTCCACTCCCTTCGGTTTGCCTGTTGAACCCGAGGTGTAGATCAGATAGGCCAGATGTTCAGGCCCAACTGCGATGGCAAGGTTGTCGCTCGCATTCCCCTGCCAGCCTTCGTCTTCAAGCAAGACCATGGTTCCAGCGAATTTGGGCAAATCCGCGCGAAGGCTCTGTTGGGTTATCAGCAACCGGGCGTTGCTATCCTCGAGCATGTAGCCAAGGCGATCGGGAGGGAACAGCGGGTCCAGCGGCAAATACGCGGCCCCCGCCTTCACAATCGCCAGCAGAGCCACAATCATGTCGGTCGAGCGTTCCAGATACACGCCAACCGTCTCGTCGGGACCGGCGCCAAGCTTGCGCAACTGGTGGGCCAGCCGGTTGGCACGCACATTCAACTCCTGGTAGGTAATCCGCTGTTTGCCATAGACTACAGCTACCGCGTTCGGAGTTCGCTGCACTTGCTGCTCTATTAACTGTGCCAGCGGAACGTCTTTGGGGTACCCGGCTTCCGTGTTGTTCCACTGGTAAACAACTTGGCGGCGTTCGGCTTCAGCAAGCATAGCAAGTTCTGATACATTTCCATCCGGGTTGGAGCCGATTGCCTCCAGCAAATTTCCGAAGTGTCCGCAGATGCGCCGAATAGTTTGGGGCTCGAATAGATCGGTGCTGTATTCAATCGATACATCCATGCCGTCTTTCCGCTCTGAGACGTAGAGCGACAGGTCGAATTTTGACGTACCGGTCCCAAGTTGGTCCTTGCCAGATACTTTCGATACTTCGGAGACACCATCGCGATCGTGGAGGATGAACGCCACCTGGAATAGAGGCGCCCGGCTAGGATCGCGCTCGGGGGCCAACTCGGCGACAAGATGATTGAATGGCAGCTCAGCATTAGCAATTGCGCCGAGTGCTCGTTTCCTCACTTGTTGAAGCAAAGATCGGAAGCTCAGACCTTCCCTGAATTGCGCGCGCATGGTGACAATGTTGAGGAAATAGCCAACCAGGTTTTCCGTCTCACTATGCCTGCGCAACGAGATGGGCGTTCCCACCAGGATGTCATCCTGGCCAGTGTAGCGGTACAGTAATGTCATGAAGCCGGCCAGAAGGGTCGTGAATAGAGTCGCCCGTTCTTGACGGCCTAGAGACTTCAGCGGATCCAAAACTTCTAATGGCAACTGAAAGGACTCCCAAGCGCCGCGGAAGCTCTGGATCGCGGGCCGTGGTTTGTCTGTAGTCAGTTCCAGGCCTTGCGGGGCTCCAGCCAGTTCGTCTTTCCAGTAGGCTAGCTGTTTCTCTAGCACTTCGCCTTTCAACCAATCCCGCTGCCAGCAGGCAAAGTCAGCATATTGGATCGGTAATTCCGCAAGGGATGACGATAGGCCTCGAGAAAAATCCTCGTAGAGCTGCGTTATTTCCTTATGGAGAATGCCCGTTCCCCATTCGTCGGTAATGATGTGGTGCATTACCACCAACAGCCTATGCTCTGTGGCTGACCGATGAATGACTGTCCACCGAATCAGCGGAGCCTGGGATAGGTCGAAGGGCTTGCAGGTTTGTTCACGGACAACGCGAGTCCATTCAGATTCCTGTTCTGTCTCGGGCAGAGAAGTCAGGTCAAATTCCAAAAGCTCCAATTCCGCGGTTGGCAAGACGACCTGCATTGGTTGTCCACCGACGTAAGAAAATGCGGTGCGCAATGTCTCATGACGACGCACCAACTCCATCGCTACTTTCCTGAGTGCCTGAGGGTTGTAGGTCGCTCCCAGATCGATCAAGTCCATAACGTTGTAGACAGGGCTTCCGTGAGCAAGGTGGTTGAGATACCACAACTGCTCCTGCGAAGCGGAAAGTGGAAAGGACGTTGCGCCGTGATGCCTTTCCATTCTCTGGATGGTCATCGTATATGCCTTTCCATTCTCTGAACGGTCACCGTAGAATCTTCAGAATCCGGAAGAAGCTTCGCGATTTCTGCAATGGTGGGATTCTCAAAGAAATCCTGCACCGGAAGGTCGACCGCAAAAACATCTCTGA
>DASRLI010000028.1:0-10349 GCA_035648535.1 Occallatibacter sp.
TCTTATCCATGTGAAGGATGTGTTTACGCGCGGGCTGGTGCATCGCGAGAAGGGCATCTTCTGGGGATCGAATTCGATGGTGGCCAACTGGAAGGACGCCAAGGACCTGTTAGGACACCTGCGCTGGATGGTTGGCCTGGGACCGAAGCCGAAATTCGACCGCTATGCGTATTGGGAGAAGTTCGATTACTGGGCGGTTTTCTGGGGCATGATCGTGATCGGCTTTTCAGGATACGCGATGTGGTTCGCGCCATTCTTCGCGCACTTTCTGCCAGGCTGGGCATTGAACGCGGTGCTGGTGATCCACAGCGAAGAAGGGCTGTTGGCGATTCTGTTCATCTTCTCAATTCACTTTGTTAACACCCATCTCCGGCCGGACAGTTTTCCGATGGATATGGTGGTGTTTACGGGAGTGGAGAGCGAAGAAGAGTTCAAGCACAAGCGGCCGCTGGAGTATGAACGGCTGAAGCGCGAGGGAAAGCTGGAGGCGAGGCTGGGAGAGGCTCCGCAGACATGGCTGATCAACTTCTCGCGAGTGGTTGGGACGATAGCGATTGCGATTGGGCTTACGCTGCTGGTGCTGACATTGACGGCATATTTTAGTTAGATTACGGCTTACTTATTTTCTTTATGGTTGTTGATCGCGGGGATCCCAGGTCTTGAATTTGAGGCCTGGGGGACCCTGGGGGAGCTAGATAAATACAGCGAGTCAGCCCCGCTCGCGCGGGGATAGCAAGTCAGCAAGTCAGCGGGTGACGGTGGATGAACAGAGTCCATCGGCTCGGGGATTGCTGCGTTCGTAATAGCGGTCGATTATGGGTAGATTTTGAGGCTGTGACTCCAATCACTGAGATAATTTGCGTCTAGGCATCTCCTCATAGGCGTGAAAGTTATTGCAAGAATCTTTACTTATACGCTAGCTCTATCCTTGCTTGCCTGGTCCGGTACGGCGCATGCTGCGCAGAAGCTCAAGGATGCGGACTGCCTTGCCTGCCACTCCGACTCCGCGCTGACGCAGGAAGAGAACGGGAAGACGGTCAGCCTGTTTGTGGACGAGAGCAAGCTGAAGCACTCCATCCACGGGTCAATGTTTTCATGCGTTGATTGCCACAAGGATGTGAAGAGCCTGGCGCATGAGACGACGCCTGAGAAGGTCAAGTGCGCGCAGTGTCATGCGGATACGCAGGATGCTTACGCACACAGCAAGCACGCGATCGCACGCCAGGCGGGCGCGGCCGCGGCGGGATGCCAGGATTGCCATGGCGGCGCGCACGAAGTGATGGCCGCCGACGACAAAAAATCGCCGGTGAATCATGAGAATATTCCGTATACGTGCGGCAGATGCCACGGGCAGAAATTCCTGATGGAGTCGCGCGGCCAAAGCGCACAGCCCTTCATCAGCTACCAGGAAAGCGTGCACGGCCGTGCGACGGAGAAGGGATCGCAGAAGGCCGCGGTCTGCACCGATTGCCATGGCGCGCACGAGATTCTTGCCGCCAACGACGGGAAATCGCCGATCTATAAATTTAATGTTCCGGCGACATGCGGCAAGTGCCACACGGAAATCGATAACACCTTCATGCAGAGCATTCACGGGCAGGCGCTTACGCGTGGGAATGCACAGGCTCCGGTGTGCACGGACTGCCACGGAATTCACTCGATCAAGTCACACGCCGATCCGAATTCGCCGTCTGCGGAACAAAACGTCTCGAGAGACACCTGCGCGCGCTGCCATGAGGGAGTGCGGCTGTCACAGGAGTTCGGCGTGCCTGGGAACAAGGTGTCGAGCTACTTTGACAGCTATCACGGGCTGGCCGCGGAAGGCGGATCGGTGGTTGCGGCTAACTGTTCGAGCTGCCACGGTGTGCATAACATTCTGCCGTCGAGCGATCCGCACTCCACTATCAACCACGCCAATCTGGATGCGACTTGCGGCCAATGCCACAAGGGCGTGACGCAGAAATTTACGCAGACGCGGGTGCACCAGGAAGACGGCGTCCATCCGCACGACATTGGTTCGATTGCGGTGAAGTGGATACGGCTGATTTACATTGCACTGATTCTGCTTGTGATTGGAGCCATGTTCCTGCACAACTTCATCATCTGGCGGAAGAAGGCGGTTGATCGGCGCAAGATGCAGAACCCGTTCATGGTGCGTATGACGGCCAACCAGCGCTGGCAGCACCTGATTCTGCTTTCGAGCTTCATCATCCTGGTGATTACGGGATTTGCACTGAAGTTCCCGGATACCTGGTTTGCCCACGTGTTTGGCATGGGCGAGAAATGGCGTGGAATCATTCACCGCGTGGCCGGAGTTGTTCTGATCGGCGCGGGAATCTATCACGTGTTTTATCTTGCGGCAGCGCGGGAAGGGCGGCGGCTGATTCGCGACCTGGCACCGAGGCCGAGGGACGCGTTCGATGCGATTTACACGATGATGTACTACCTCGGCTTGAGAGCGGAGAAGCCCAAGTTCGCGCGCTTCAATTATGCGGAGAAAGCTGAATACTGGGCTCTGGTTTGGGGTACAGCGCTGATGGGGCTCACCGGCATCATGCTGTGGGCCAAGGTTTGGGTGGGCAATACACTGGCACGTTGGTGGGTCGATATCGCAACGGCAGTGCACTTCTATGAGGCGATTCTGGCTACGCTGGCGATTGTGGTGTGGCACTTCTACCAGGTGTTTCTCGATCCCGACGTCTATCCGATGAACTGGGCGTGGTGGGACGGCAAGATGCCGGTGGAGCATTACAAGCATGAGCACGGGCTGGATACGGAGACGCTGAAAGAAGGCGAAGCGGAAGCTGGGGCAAAGCAGGAAGAGAAGTAGGACTGGAAGAGAGATGAGCTTTTATATAAATCCGGCAGTTATCTGCGTGATATTTATCGAAAGAGCCTAGTCCGGTAATTCGGCCTTAGAGAAAGAGAAAGGGGGAAGCAATCCAGCGGCATCTTTTCTGAGATGCTGTTGGAGGCTTCCCCTTTTTTAGTTTTGGGATCTGCGCGCGGGTTCAGACGCGCCAGTTGTCGGGGCGCCATTCTTTGATGCGCTCCTTGATCTGCTTGCGGTTCAAGTTGTGTTCGAGCGCCTGTTTGGCGAGTTCCACAACTTCGTCGTCGGCTGCAAAGCGCAGGCCGATGAGTTGGCTTTCGGTGAGGCGATAGATTTGCGTGTGCCACTCCGACGGCGCCAGCGCCTGCAGGCGTATGCGCTCCTCAAGGCGGATGACGCGGTCCTGTACCTTGAGCGGATAGGTGCGCAGCTTGAAGAAGGGGATGAACACGACCACCGACAGCAGCACAAACCACGCGCAAGCGAAGGGTGAATCGTGCCAGTGGTGCATGAAGTGGAAGATGGAGAAGACCAGATTCGCGATCAGGATGAAAAACGTAACAACGTGAAACTGCGGATCGAGCCGTCCGTGGTTCTTTAGACTCTGTGGTGCCTTTTCACTCATGAAGGGCCTTAATTTCTGTCAGGCCGGAGTTTGCTGGTTCAGACGGCTGCATTTCCGCGGAGCCGCCCTCAGCGGCGCTGGGGGCCTGTTCACCTGCGCTGCCCGGATTTTGCTCGACGCCGGTGGTAGCTGTCAATGCAAACAGATTGTCCGGTCCCAGAACCGGAGGATTTCTCGGGATGGGATGAAAATGGCCGCGCACGAGGAAGTCAACAAACAGGCCGCCGGCCAGGTAGGGATTTATCAGGACAATAGGGACTGCGTAGCCGGTGGTAGTGAGCGACTCGGCAATGCTCTTGTTCGAGTGGCTTTGGCGTCGATAGCCGGGCACCTGGCGAATCTCAAAGACGGTGAGTTGCGTCTCAGGATGTTTGCGCGCATACCGCACCAGCTTGTAGGCGATCTGCTTGGGCGTGGTCATGCCGGCGTCGGGCAAGATGCTTCGCCTGAAGGTGCGGGGGAAATAGGAGTTGAGAACCACCCGCGAAAAATCCGCGCAGTTATTGAAGAGCAGATTGAAGTGGGAACGATTGGGGCCAGCGTTCATTCGTGCGATGAGCGCGTCGTCCTGCGCCGGGTTGGTGTCAAAGCGGAATGCGTAAATGCGCCGCTCGTACGCCGTGCCAACCAGTTGTGTCCAGCCGCCGTGGACGAAATTTCCGGAAGGCAGGTCGTCTCCCAGGGACTGCAGATTCGCTTCGCGATACCGATTGCGCAGCCGCTTTACCTCTTGCCGATTCACTTGTTCGGGCACCTCAGAAGCATCTTCTACCGAATAGAGGTAGGGAATGAGCGGGATGGCGACCCAATCGTAGCCGCGGATTCCCTGGTAGCGGGCAATGACACTCCCTAACTCGCGCGGCTGGCAGCGGCGCAGTTCGACTGGCGTTTCAGCGCAGATGCGCCCGAAATAGAGTGCGATGTGCCCGGTGGGATTGAGGGTTCCGAAAAAGCCGTACGGCTCCTCCATAAGGAGGGCAGCCTGGGCGTGGCTGGGCGGGCTGAATAGGGAAAGTAAAACAATAAAAATAAAGCCAGTTATGTTCGCCTTACGCATCAAAAGCATCGGACCCCCTCGGCCAGGTTCCTGATCTTTTCTCCATTATGCGCCCGCTCGGAAAAATGCGACTTATTATTGTTGATGCAATTCGAGAAGCGGTGGATTTTATGGGCCACGGCGACAAAAATGCTCTGGCCTGCGGCCCTCAGTTATTTGGACACGTTTTTCTGCAAAATGTTGTTTCCGGTGTGTGCGTTGACGAACCAGCCAATGATCTTACGGGAGACATCTTGCTCTGATAACGTGGAGTTCGTGTGGACCTCCGCCGTATTTGGTGCGGGGCGTATTCCGCTATTCCAAATTCAATGAGGCTTCTAATGAACCTTCGATCGCTGCTGCTGCTTGCCCTGGTTCCGTGCACAACCCTGTTCGCCGAGGTGACGCTGCCCAAGATTCTCTCCAGCCACATGGTGATCCAGCGGGACCTGCCGGTGCATGTTTGGGGCATGGCAACTCCGGGAGAGACGGTGGCAGTGAGTTTTCGCGGCCAGACGCGCTCGACGAAAGCCGGTGAACTGGGCCGGTGGAGCGTTCATCTTTCGCCGGGCGCGGCGGGCGGGCCATTTCAGATGACGGTGACCGGAACACCGGAGGCAACCGGCAGCGACGCGGCGCCTGCGCAGACTGTGACGCTGGACGATGTGCTGGTGGGTGACGTCTGGGTTGCTTCAGGACAGTCAAACATGGAGTTCCTGATGAAGCAGGCGGAGACGGCGGACCAGGATCTCCCGAATGCTGCCAACGCGAAGATCCGCCTGCTCGTAGTGAAGAAGAAGGCCATCGAATATCGCCAGGATGACGTGGACACCGAAGGTTGGGCGGCATCGACGCCGGAGACAGCGAAGGATTTCTCCGCCGTTGCCTGGTACTTTGCCCGCGAGATTGAGAAACGCGAGCATGTACCGGTGGGCGTGATCGACTCCACCTGGGGTGGCACGCCGGTGGAGGCGTGGACGCGTACGGCCGCGCTGGGCGAAGACGCAGCAGTGGCACCGCTGTTTGCTTCGTGGGGCAGGATGACCGAGCGCCAGGCGGACGCGGAGTTGCGCGCGAAGAACAGGCAGCGGATCATTGACGACGCCAAAGCTCAAGGCAAGCCTGCACCCGTGTTTCCCTGGACGCCGCAGTTGGATAGCTGGGGCCCCGGGATGCTCTACAACGGCATGATTGCGCCGCTTACGCCTCTCCCGATACGCGGAGCGATCTGGTACCAGGGCGAGAGCAACAGCTTGCTGGAAAGGGCGCCGCTCTACAGTCGCATTTTTCGAGACATGATTGAGGATTGGCGCCGCCAGTGGGGTGTTGGCGATTTTCCGTTCCTGTTTGTGCAGATTTCAAACTTCCAATCTACCCCGGCCGAAGATTGGGCAATGTTACGTGAACAGCAGTTGAAGACCCTTGCGCTGCGCAATACGGCGATGGCGGTAACCATCGACATAGGGAACCCGGACAATGTTCATCCCACGGACAAGGTGGATGTGGGCCTGCGACTGGCTCGGGCGGCCCGCGTGCTCAGTTACGGCGAGGCTATTGAGGACTCCGGACCGATCTTCCGCCAGGCAACGCCAGAGGGAGCGTCGATCCGCGCATGGTTCGATCATGCGAAAGGGTTAATGGCAAAGGGCGGCGAACTCACCGGCTTTGAAGTTGCTGGAGTGGATGGGAAGTTCGTTGCTGCTCCGGCTACGATCGATGGCGAAACGGTGCTGGTTGCGAGCCCGTCGGTGGCGGAGCCGATGTTTGTCCGTTACGGATGGGCCAACAGTCCGCAGTGCAATCTGTTCAACACTGAGGGGCTTCCGGCGTCACCGTTCAGGTCGGTCGAATAGCACGAACCTGGGCTCTTGCATTGAGTTGGCGCTTCAGTTCG
This sequence comes from Occallatibacter sp., assembly GCA_035648535.1. GTDB lineage: Bacteria > Acidobacteriota > Terriglobia > Terriglobales > Acidobacteriaceae > Telmatobacter. The sequence continues at coordinate 6,389 of DASRLI010000028.1, forward strand.
GTGTTGGGACGATCACGGTGGTTTCCTGCAACTCGATCAGGCCGGAGCCGATCCGTTTCTGGAGCTCCGGGAGAACGGCATCGACCTTTTCGCGCGTTTCGATGAACTCGATCTTGATGGGGAGATGGTCGGAAATCTCGAGAATATGGGCGGAATGGATACGGTGCGCGTGGCCAAAACCGGCAACGCCTTTTATGACTGTGGCTCCGGCGATTCCGCCGTGGAAGAGGAAGTCGAGGATGCTGGAATAGACCGGAACTCCGTGGTGTTTTGCCCCATCGCTCAGGTAGAGGGTGACTTTGACTGCTTTTCCGGAGGTCAGCATGGGTGTCCTTTCAGAATTGGTCAACCGCGCGGGACGAGCGGTCCCGGAACTTCGTGCGGTGACTAAAGGCCAACGAAGGATTGAAGCACTTTCCAGTGGAAGATTGCAAGTGCGGGCTTACCAGCTGCGCCTGCACAGCCGATTCATGGCCGATCAAATCAGGTCGGCAAGCGCGGTGCCTGCCCACACGGCCGCAAGCCCGAGAACCAGGCTGCCCACGGCGTAGAGCGCCCCCAGTGCGAACGCTCCCGACCGCAGGGTGGAAAGTGTCTCCCACTCGTAGGTGGAAAAGGTCGAATAAGCGCCGACAATACCTACGGGAACGAGATATCTCCACGCCGGGTCGAGATCAGCGCGCTTGCTCATGTAGGTGAGCGTGAAGCCGATTATGACGCAAGCCGTGATGTTGATGACGAAGGTGCCATACGGGAGTTTCGTTCCCAGGCGGCCAGAGACTGTGGAGCCAACCCAGAAGCGGGCGATGGAACCGAGCGCGCCACCGGCAGCGATGAGCAGATATTTTTGCAAGGTATCTCTCCTCTTGATCGGATTAAGACACAAATGGCCTGGCAACGATCTGCGACCAGGCCAGGGAACTTCCTGACACGTGATCTTGTTACTCAGGTTTTACAAGGGGATCGCGCCGGGACATGGCTCCCCGACAGGATTCCCTGTCAGGAGTCATCATCTGTCCGGCCTATTGGAAGGGACAGCGGTTAAGGGTGAACTCCATCACCACAGCGTTAAGTTAATTACACGATGCCATGGGTTTGGCTGTCAACCGGCGCCACCTGCCGGTGCAGGAGTGGCAGGAATCGATGAGGAGGGTTGGCTGAGCAGGATGCCAGAATTGCTACTATTTTCGATTGGGAGAACCCCCGGCTTTGCCGGGGTGGCAGTAGAAGGTTGACATTTACGGGAGTCGCTCCCTTTTGTGTTTTTCCATACTTCTCGCAAAAACGTTACATGCATGAGCGCCGTCCCTACAGGACTCCGGATGAATTTCTGGTTCCGCCAACCCCACGCTGAAGCGCGGGGCTAACAACCACTGCGCCTACGGCGCGGGCGACGGGCTGCTGCCTGCATGGAGCGCTACTACACAGGCCCCTTTGAGGGGCCACCAATCATAAAGCCTCCGGCTCTGCCGGAGGATATTTACTGGGTGCTGTCCGCGACATCGCCATACGTGGGATAGGGCTCGGGCGCGGTGCTGGTTGGCATCGCAGCCAGAGTTACAAGGTCGGCCTGCAGCTGTGCCCACGCGGATGCATCCTTCTTTGTGGTGATAGGCGCGGCCGGATTGGAATAGTAGATCTGAATGTCTTCTTTGATGCCGGGAGGAACGGGCTGCTCGGGCTTGCGAGTCAGGCGATGGAGAAGATCGGCATACGTGGAGTCAGTAAGCGAATAACCTCCGGGTTGGACAACGTACCCAGTGTCGAGATCGCGGTTGGGAAGTGGATGGGAGGGGTCCCGCAACGGGTGCGTCGCTTGGCCGGTGACGGAGCTGATCGGCAGTGGCTGCGCGTGTGGAAGCGGGGCCTCGGTCGACTTGGAAATGGCCTGCGCAGTTGATGAACGCTCGCTGGCCGGCGGAGTAAAGCTGGCCAGCCTTTGTCGCAGAGCGGCATTGGAGAGCACGACGCTGTGCAGATAATCGACTCCAGTGGCCTGGGTAGGGTCTTTGATCGCGACTAATTTCAGCGCACCGATCTTGGGGACAATGAAGATGAATCCCGCCAACATGTAGGTTCCGATCCCCGCCTTTCTGCGGTAGGCCTGCCAGTTGTTTGCCAGGGCCATCGCGGCCACTTCCTTGTCCATCTCGACGCGCTCCGGGCTACCGGTTTCGGCGGGCTGGTGGTTGCGATGCAGAAGCGTAACGGCATAGGCGGTGCGGGGGATGAAAGTACGGACCGCGAAACGATATCCGCTGACGTTGAAGCGGTGCTTGCGCGCGCCAGTGAAGTCCTCGGTGATGCCGTAGGTCTGGTAATAAGCCACCGCCAGCTGGCGTACGGAAACCTGAAGCCCGATATGGCGGAGATATTCGACCGGGGCTACGCGGTGATGGGCGATCTCACCGATGTCGAACCCGAACTCGATTTGCACGTGTTGGCGCTTCCCCTGGGCGTAATTGACCACCGGGCCGTATTTGGCACGGAGCTGGGGGAATTGGACAGGGACGGCGACGTTGGTTGCACCGGGGTGGCCAATTGTGTCGCCGATGTAGTGGGAAAGCGCACCAACGGCAAAGGCAAGCTCATCGGCGTTTTCGGCATTACGGAACAGGCTCACCACGAAGTCGCCGGCGCGGACATAGTGGGTCAGGTTGGAATACATCATGTCGCCGAAGGGGTAATAGCCGATGTCCTGAATGACGCAGCCGCCATAGGCGTAGGCGCGGGCTTCATCGAGCTGGGCCGGAGTCAGGTCGGGATAGCGGCTGAGCAGCAGGGGAACGATGGAGTCCTGCCAAGCGAGGTCGATGAGCTGTTCGTGAGTCAGAAGGGAATAGGCTTCCGCACGCCGATGCCATGGCAGCACGAGCAAGAGCAGAAGCGCGAGAATCGTTCGCAGCCGGAGAAAGCCCATCGTGGGTTCATGTTAGCTGAAAGGCTGCCGCCGCAAATGAGCCCGATTGCACACCCGGCAAGGTCTAAAAAATGGCCGTTAGTCCTTGACGGTGGCGAAGTAGTCGGCAACCTGCTGCCAGTTATCTACTCGGATGAAGCCTGTAGTTGTTAGGTTGTGCGGTGCGGTGTAAAGCAGGCCCTGGCCCTCAAAAGTAATGAGATTGCTGGGTTGGTCGTCGATGAGGAAATCGGCGCGCAGGATGGACTTGTTGCCGCAGAAGACGTAGTGAGTGGGCGGGATGAAGGGGAAGTGGCGCTGCAGCCAGCGGTACTTGGGTCCAAGAGAGTTGGGGACGACCATGGCCTGCGTGGCGATGAAGATTTCGAAGCGGGCGGCGAGCTTTTTGAGGACTTCCTGGGCGCCAGGCATGAGGGCGAGGTCCTCGAAGAAATCCTCGGCATCGAGGAAGGCGCGGAGCTGCAACTGGCGGTCCGCTGGCGTGACTTCCCAAAGGCCTTTGCCGGCCAGATCCTTGGGGGTTACCTCTTCGTCGAAGGTCTGGTTGTAGCGGCGCAGGTGTTCGGCGAGGGTGTCTGCCATGACCTCGTCCATATCGACACAGATGCGCTGCACGGGAAGCTCCTAAAAACTAGTTGACAGTGAACAGTGAGCAGTGGGACAGATGCTGCGACCGAGCTCTGACTCGGTTGAGTTTCGAACACGGGAGGCCGATTTGCCGGACCTCAAAAAAGGGTAGCAGGATGAGGGTGGTTTGCTCCAATGCGGGTATATGGCGGCCTGCTTCCGGCGCTCAATTCAACAGCGGAACCGCTTAACTAGACTGCGAATTATGTGGCTTGAACCGTCGAGGGCTGGTATACAAATGAGACATCTTTCCCTGGGGGTCAACGATTGCCTATGTCCAATACGACTGTGCCATCGCAGCCGGGGTTTTCGCTGCGTCCGAAGCACTTTGTGTTTGGCCTCATCTTTCTGATGATGGCCTACGTTCTGAACAATAACGAACGGTATCTGTGGGACTCGCACGATCCTGTGTGG
>DASRLI010000029.1:0-3262 GCA_035648535.1 Occallatibacter sp.
CCTGTGAGCCCTGTCCACTGCCGCTGCAACCGCTCGATCCGAGCCTTTAATGTTCTCACGACGACCCTTCCAGAAGGGGTTAGTTTTGCTCCGCGGCCGCCTCCAGCACTTCCAATCGCTGGGCCAGGTCGTCGAGCTCAATCCCGTCGCGACCGAACCGCAGCAACACTGCCGCCGCCGCCACTTTCACACCTGCCGGTGTCTGGGGATCGCTCATCACCTTGACCAGCGTGTTCACCGCGACAGGGGCATAACGTTGCGTAAGGCCGATGGCATGGCCGAATGCTTCCCGCCTGGCTGCATGATAGGCCCGCTTGAACATCGGGTCCCCCATGGGAATAGGCGTGCAAAAGGGATGCGGGTAGGCGCGGGAATGGGATGCACCTGGGTCAGAGTATAGTCACCGAGTAACGCACTGGGCAAACATGGGTTCCTCTTACGTGTGGTGTTCCGATAGAAGCGCCAGGGGTGGGGGTGCGGCGGGATCAAGACTGTGGAACGCAATGAGGCCGAGCGCAGCGAGTCCGAGTGTCGTGGAACAGGCTTGATCCCGCCGCGAATTTTTTCGCCCACCGGGTGATTACGCGCTGTCGATGTCGCTGGGGATTGGCGCTCCGGCCGCCACCGTTATCATGGGCGCGGGGGATCATATCAATTTCCTTTCGCTTTTCGTTCCTTGGCAGCCTTGGCGGACTCGCGGAAGCGGTAGCTTTCGCCATTGATCTCGAAGATGTGGCAGCGGTGGGTAAAGCGATCCAGCAGGGCCGCGGTCATGCGTTCGCCCTGGAAGATGCTGCCCCAGTCGCTGAACGCCAGATTGCTGGTCACCAGAATGCTCGCCCGCTCGTAGCGCTCGGCGAAGATCTGGAAGAGCAGTTCGGCTCCGGCGCGGCTGAAGGACAAATAACCTAATTCGTCGATTATCAAGACCTCGATCTTGTCGAGCTGCCCAAGAAGCCGATCCAGCCGATACTGCTTCTGCGCCTCCTCCAGGGCGTTGACCAACGCGGCCGCCGTGAAGAATCGCACCCGCTGGCCCGCCCGGCAGGCGGCTTGGCCCAAGGCGATGGCCAGATGCGTTTTGCCCGTACCCGCGTTGCCCAGCAGACAGAGATTGAACTTCTCCTCGATCCACTGTCCCCGCGCCAGTTCCACGATCTTGGCCTTGGGCACCGAGGGCATGGCCGAGAAGTCATACGTCTCCAGGTCCTTGAGCACCGGGAATCCGGCGGACTTGATCCGCGCCGTCAGAGCATTGGCGCTCCGCTGCGCAACTTCCAGTTCCGTCAGACGCAATAGATACTCTTCGTAATTCTCGTCGGCGTCGGCGGCTTCACGCGACAGCTTGGCATACTCCGCCAGCATCGTGGGCAGCCGCAAAGTCTTGAGATGGCATTTGAGCAGCATCTCCCTGGGTTGGGCAGAAGGGGTGGCCATGATTCCGTACTCCTTGAGCCTGAGGCTCAGTAAGGGTGTAACTCGACAGAAGTTGATCGAACTGCCGCAGATCCGGCGGCGGTACGCTGACTTGGGGAATCGTCGGCGCGAGGTGCGCCACGCAGACACTGGGCAACGCGGCCGTGGCCGCCAGCGCCGCAGCTTTCTCGGCGATGTTTTCGGCGGTGAAGGTTTGCTGGCGCTCGCACGCCAGAAGCGCCCGCGCGAGGCGTTCCACCGGATGACGCATCAGCAACTGCAGCACCCGGATGTACTGCCGCGTGCCCGTCCGCGGACCGTGGATGCGCTCCATCGTCTGCCGCAGTTGCTGAAAGCTCGGCGGCAGTTCCCAGGCGGTAAAGACATTGGCGTGGTCGAGCGTGGCGGGTTTGCGCAGCAGCGTGGGCAGATAATGCAGCGGTTCCAAACGGGAACTCTCCGGTTGCTCGATCCGCGGGTGCTCGGCCACGACCTTGCCCGCATGGACGACCTGCAGGTGATCCGCGTAGAGCTTCACGGTCACGGGCTGGAAGGCGCAAGCCCGCGGCACGCTGTAGCGGCAACACTCCACCAGCACCGTCTGGTATTTGTCCACGATCGCCGAGCGACTCACGCAGGCGTCAAAGCCGTGCGCCGGCAACCCCACCGCCTGGCCCTTCTCCAAGCTGAACTCCTCGCCGATCGTTCGGGATCGCCCCGCCACCGTCCGCGTCAGCTCCGCTTCGCAGAACTTCCGCAGATACCTGTTGAGTTCGACATCGTCGTTCACCACCGGCACCGGGGTGCCAAAGCGGCGCTGCAGGGCATAAACGCTTCGCTCCGCGTCGCTCTTCTCCTGACCCTTGGCAGGCATGCAGAACAACGGATCGAACCGGTAGTGACTGGCCAGCGATGCATAATGGGCGTTGAGCGAACGATCCCGCCCCCGATGGATCATCCACGCCACCGTCTTGGGATTGTCCCACCAGAGCTCTTTGGGTGAACACCCAAAAAATTCCAAGGCCGCCACGATCCCCGCCAGCACCGACTCCGTCCGCTCGTGGGGCAGCTTGATCAGGAACAACGACTGGCTGTGGGACCACACCGCCACCAGCACGCTCACCAGCCTCCGACCCCCGGGGTAATCCACGTGGATATGACCAAAGTCACACTCCATCCGCACCCCCGGCTCATACGTCAACGGCACGAATGTCTCCCGCTCCCGCTGACGGTGCACCTGTACGTACCGCCGAACCTGATCGTAGCCGCCCCGGTAAACCTCCTGCCCTTCCAGAACCACCAGCCGACGGTAGATCTGCATCGCCGTGTGCCGCTGCTTCACCGGTGCCGTCTCATCGTCTTTGAGAATTTGCTCAATGATGCCCAGGAACTTCCCCAGCTTCGGGTACAGCACCCGACCCCCACGCCGATAACGCTCCGGCTCTCCCGTCGCCGAGGCAATCACCTTGCGAATCGTCTTCTGCGCACGCCCCAGACGCTGCGCCAAAGAGCGAATCGACTCGCCCTGCGCATGCGCCGTCCGAATCATCAAATAGTCGTACACCGTCAGCATCCTTACCTCCGTAGAAATTGACTCCATCCTTAGAAGTCAATTCCACGGAGCTCGCTACGGTGCGCCCCTTTTCCGCGCCGGTTGCCTTATTTCCCCCGCGCCCATTTTGCGCGCCGGTTTCCATAGGTTTCATTCCAGAGGTTACTGCCAGCGTTTTCAAGGCTTTTGGGAGTTGTGCCGCATTTATGCAAACAACTCCCTCTCCGCCGCCATAACAGCGGTTGGAGGTGAAGAATCATGCCATACCGCTGTGAAGCCGCTTCGGTGGAGGGA
>DASRLI010000030.1:0-4332 GCA_035648535.1 Occallatibacter sp.
CTGCGTTTGGTTGTTTTAGTATTCGCCGTCCATGCCGCCGTAGCCGCTGGCCGGGGCAGCAGCCTTGCGCTCGGGAAGCTCGACAACCAGGGCTTCAGTGGTGAGAAGCAGACCGGCAATCGAGGCTGCGTTCTGCAGTGCCGTGCGGGTCACCTTGGTCGGGTCGATGACGCCGGCCTTGACAAGGTCCTCGAAGACGCCGGTGAGGGCGTTGTATCCGTAGTTCTGCTCCTTGGATGCGAGGACCTTGGCTACGACGACAGCTCCTTCTTCGCCGGCATTGGCGACGATCTGCCGCAGCGGCTCTTCGAGGGAGCGGCGCACGATCTGCGCGCCGATCTTCTCGTCGCCTTCGAGCGTCTTGATGAGGGCGTCGATCGCCGGAATGGCGCGAACCAGGGCCACGCCGCCGCCGGGGACTATTCCTTCCTCGACTGCCGCGCGGGTTGCGTGCAGAGCGTCCTCAACGCGAGCCTTCTTTTCCTTCAGTTCGGTCTCGGTTGCAGCGCCCACCTGGATGATGGCAACGCCGCCCACCAGCTTGGCCAGCCGCTCCTGGAGCTTCTCCTGGTCGTAGTCCGAGGTGGTCTTCTCGATCTGTGTACGGATCTCGTTCACGCGGCCTTTGATCTTGCTGGCCTCGCCGGCGCCGTCGATGATGGTGGTGTTGTCCTTGTCGATGGTAATGCGCTTGGCGTGGCCCAGAAGCTCGAGCTTCACGCCTTCCAGCTTGATGCCCAGGTCCTCAGTGATGGCCTCGCCGCCGGTCAGGATGGCGATGTCGCCGAGGATCGCCTTGCGGCGATCGCCGAAGCCGGGAGCCTTGACGGCAGCCACTTTTAGGGTGCCGCGCAGCTTGTTCACCACCAGGGTAGCCAGGGCCTCGCCCTCAACGTCCTCAGCGATGATCAAGAGCGGCTTTCCGCCTTTGGCCACCTGCTCCAACAAGGGCAGCAGATCCTTCATATTGCTAATCTTCTTCTCGAAGATCAGGATGGCGGGCTCATCCAGCACTACTTCCATGCGCCCGGGGTCGGTGACGAAGTAGGGGCTCAGGTAACCACGATCAAACTGCATACCCTCCACAGTCTCCAGAAAGGTATGGTCTGTCTTCGAATCCTCGACAGTGATGACGCCATCCTTGCCGACCGTCTTCATCGCTCCGGCAATGATTTCGCCAATCTCCTGGTCTCCGTTGGCCGAGATGGCGCCCACCTGGGCCACGGAATCCTCGCCCACAGGCTTCGACAGCTTGCCCAGCGCGCCGCCTTCGACCCACTTGCCGTCCTTGTCGCGCGTCCCAATAATCACGATCACAGCCTTTTCGATGCCGCGCCTCAGCGCCATCGGGTTGGCGCCGGCCGCCACTGTCTTCACGCCTTCGCGGAAGATGGACTGGGCGAGAACCGTTGCGGTCGTGGTGCCATCTCCGGCCACGTCTGAGGTCCTGGAAGCGACTTCCTTCACCAGTTGAGCGCCAACGTTCTCCATCGGGTCCTTCAGCTCGATTTCCTTGGCCACCGTCACACCGTCCTTGGTGATGGTGGGCGAACCGAACTTCTTCTCAATCACAACGTTCCGGCCCTTGGGTCCGAGCGTCGCCTTGACGGCGTCCGCCAGCGTGTTCACGCCGCGCAGGATCGCCTGACGGGAATCCTCACCTTGCAGAATTTGCTTTGCCATGCTTGTAACTCTCCAATTCGTGTATCGGTTCTCAACGCTCAGTGGTCGGGCTTTCCCGTGTCGATACGGCCAATCAGCCTCAATCCCGCTGATCTTCCGGATGCTGAGTTGCCCAGCTATTTACTTCTTAATGATGCCGAGGACTTCTTCCTCGCGCATGATCAGAAACTCCTCACCGTCGATCTTGATCTCGGTGCCGGAGTACTTGCCGAAGAGCACGCGGTTTCCCGCTTTCACGTCCAGAGGGAAGACCTTGCCTTCGTCGTTTGACTTGCCCTTGCCGACAGCGATGACTTCGCCTTCCTGGGGCTTTTCCTTGGCGCTATCCGGGATGATGATGCCACCACGAACGGTTTCGCCCTCTTCAATACGGCGGACGAGGATGCGGTCGTGCAGCGGAGTGAAGGTGGTTGTCGCAGATTTTGTTGCCATTTAATGCCTCTCTTTCATGCGCAGGCAGGGTTGAACCCCGGCCGCGGGCCTTGGGTGGCTTTTGAGAGAAAGGCTTCTGAGATTGCGGACTTCGGCTCCAAAAGATTGGGGCAGCAAACCCGTTCAAGCAGTTCCACCAGTAGAGTGCTAGCACTCTAGTCTTCTAATTGCTAATCCTAAGGAGGGGCCCTTGTCATTGTCAAGGCGTATCTCGTTAATTTATGAGTGAAAGCCGCTCATGTTTTATGCGCTTTCTGTTTTCAATCAGGCCTATCCTGCTCGTCTGAGGTCTCAGTGCACCGGCTTTCCGAACATTAGCTCCACGAACGCCCTGTTTTGTCATGAAACGGGCGCTCCAGCGTTTGAAGAATCCCCATGTAGAGGCAGGACCCGGCCCGATCGGTTTCCTGGCACAAGAGTTTCTTCAGATCGACAGCCAGTACTGGGATTACGAAGGCTACCGGAGGAGTCTCGTTACCCTCGACACCTCCGGTCCGAAGCGGGCTATTTGATTACATTGGATTGAGTTTCCGGATCGCTAGCAGATAGTGATCGGTAGCTAGGAGAGAAGTGCGTATTCCGGCATTGAAGGAACAAAGGAGGACTTGGTTCTTGGCTCACGAGCTGCATACACCGGGTGGCGTGACAATGCGGAAAGACGACCTTGGCTGGGCTTGGCACTGGATGATGGACTGTGCGCCGTACATGAAGCTGAATTCTGACGAGGAGACCTTTGAACTTCAGCCGGGCTTCAACCTAGTGGTCACTGTTGAGAGCGGCCAATTGAAGATGCAGGCCACAGGCCAAGGCAAAGTCCCTGTTTACGCCGAATCCGAGACGAAGTTCTTTCCAACTGTGATACCTGCGGAGATTGGATTCTTCAAGGACGATCAAGGCAAAGTGACTTACCTCATCCTGCATCAGAATGGGCACGACCTGAAGGCGCCGAAGAAGTAACGGTCACCATCACGTAGCTTGTAAAGCTGTCGGTGTGGGGACCTGACTCATTGTCGTCCCGGTCCGCCGGCATCGGTGGGCGGTCACTCGGGAACCATGCAGAACCCCGCCGCGTACTTGGGCCTATGAAGTTGCTGCGCATGGGGCTGCTATGCAGCTTGGCATCTCTCGTTCTTTGGCTAATGGCCTGCGGTGCGGTCGGGGTCATCGCGGCGGAATGGGCGTTGCACCCAGGACGTCGCGCCGCGCCAGGAGATGCACGAGCAATTGCAATCGCTCAGCGCGAAGGCGCCAGTTTCGAGAGTGCCTCGATCGTAACAGCAGATGGCCTTACGCTCCGCGGATAGGGATTTCGCCCGACTCACGGGAATGGGGATGCCGTCATCCTGTTGCACGGCCAATCCGACAATCGTATTGGAATGATTGGAGCCGCCCAGTTGCTCCTTCGCCATGGTTATTCGGTGTTACTGCCCGATGCGCGGGCTCACGGCTCAAGTGACGGCGCGGTCGCTACATACGGCTTAAGAGAGGCTGACGACATTCGCCGCTGGTTCGATTGGCTCCAGCAAACCCAAGGCCCACACTGCGTCGATGGGTTGGGAGACTCCATGGGAGCAGCTCAACTCCTTGAATCCCTCAGCGATGAGCCCAAATTCTGTGCGGTTGTCGCCGAATCCCCATTTGCGAACTTCCGGGAAGCCTCCTACGACCGCAAGGGACAAGAGGTCGGCGCTGGGCCTTGGGCCGGGCGTACACTGCTGCGCCCAGCCGTTGAAATGGGAATTCTGTATGCGCGTCTCAAGTACGGTGTTGACCTGTCCAGGGCGGCACCAGACGCGGCAGTAAAGGCTAGTCAAGTTCCCGTTCTTCTGATTCACGGACGCATGGACAACAACCTGCCTCCCCGCCATTCCGAGTTAATCGTTGGCCGGAATCACAGTCATAATCCGCAGGTCGTTCTATGGGAACCGAGGGATGCCGGTCACTGCGGCGCGTCCGGGGCTGAGCCTGCAGAGTACGCACGCCGTGTAATTGGATGGTTTGATGCACATCAGCGGCCCAGCGCTTGAGCAGCAATGAATGGATCATTCCAGGCCGGTTTGTTGAATTGGGCAGAGCCCAGCGGCTGGACTCCGGCCAGGCCAAAACTGCATTGGAGACGTGTAGCCGGTAATCGTGCGCCATGAGCACGCGAAGCTCGCAAGAGCGGATCGTGCGTAACTGCTTAACCGATGAGGGTCGGCCCCTCGAAGTCGGCTT
>DASRLI010000031.1:0-2084 GCA_035648535.1 Occallatibacter sp.
TGCTAGAATAGGTATTCTTGGTGTACTGTCCTGCATATGGCGAAGAACCCTGAACACCGCGATCTTTTCCCCGGCGCGCTGGAAGTGATGATTCTGCAGTCGTTGCGCGCGAAACCAATGCACGGCTACGCGCTTGTAAAACACATCAAAGAGGTTTCTGACAACCTGCTGCAGGTGGAAGAAGGCTCGCTTTATCCGGCTTTGCAACGGATGCTCCGGGAAGGCTGGCTGGAAGCGGAGACCGGGATCTCGACCAAAGGGAGGCCCACGCGGATCTACCGGTTGAGCGACGAAGGGCTGCGCCACCTGGAAGAGGAAGTCGTCAGCTTCGAAAAGATGTTCACTGGAATCACGCGCGTGCTGGCCGCCGCGAAGGCATAGGAGGCGCGCTGATGAGTATTTTCAATAAGATTTTCGGGCGAATTTTCGGACGCGGGCGACGCTACGACGATCTCTCCGTCTCGATCCGGGAACACATTGAGGAGCGAGCCGAGGAGTTGATGGAAGAGGGGATGCCACGCAAGGAAGCCGAGCAGACGGCGCGGCGTGAGTTCGGCAATGTGGCCCTGATCCACGAACGCAGTCGCGAGGAGTGGCAGTGGCGCACGCTTGAATCCCTGTTGATGGATCTGAAATTCACAATCCGTCGTTTGCGCAAGTCTCCTGGGTTTGCGGCCACGGTGCTTCTGACGCTTGCCATCGGGATCGGCGCGAATACGGCGGTCTTCAGCGTGCTTAACAGCGTGTTGCTACGGCCACTGCCCTATCCAGAGCCGCAACAGTTGGTTTCACTCCACCTCAATGCGCCGGGCGCGCCCGGGCTGGCTGAGTTTCGCAATGAGCTTCGGCTGTCTCCATCGATGTATATCACCTTTGCGAAGCACAATCGCAGCTTCCAGTCTGCAGGAGTGTGGCAGGCGGGGACCGCAAGCATCACCGGCCTCGCCCAGCCAGAGCAGGTGAACACCGCGCTGATCTCGGGCGGCGTTCTTGAGACGCTGAATGTTCCCGCCTTCACCGGCCAATGGCTTACGGCAGGTGATCAGGACGCCCATGGCCTGGGGCGAGTGATGTTGAGCTATGGCTATTGGCAGCGACGCTTCGGCGGCGATCCTGGCGTTGCAGGGCGCACTATCCTGGTGAATTCTCAATCGCGCGTAATCGCCGGCGTGATGCCGCGCGGCTTCAAGGTCGTTAATTACGACTTCGATCTGCTGGTTCCGCTGGCTTTCGATCCGACTCATGAGACTCTGGCGGGCTTTGGTTATCGCGGCATCGCGCGGCTCCGGCCGGGCGTTGCCATTCCACAAGCGAATGCAGATGTGGCGGGCCTGCTCAACGTATGGATGGACTCATGGTCCAACCCTTTGGGCGGCGATCCGCACTGGTATCTGAGATGGAGGATCGCGCCCGCGCTGGAACCGCTGAAAGACACCGTGGTGGGCAGCATCAACACGGTGCTCTGGGTGGTGATGGGGACCATCGGTGTTGTGATGCTGATTGCTTGCACCAACGTGGCCAACCTGCTGCTGGTCCGCGCCGATGCGCGCCAGCAGGAGCTTGCCGTCCGCTCTGCGCTGGGTGCCGGGCGATGGCGGATTGCGCGTGAACTCCTGCTGGAGAGCGTGACGCTGGGCCTGCTGGGCGGAGCAGCAGGCGTGGCCGTGGCCTATGCCGGTCTCCGCCTGCTGACAAGGATCGGGCCAGTGGACCTTCCGCGGCTGACCGAGATCTCACTCGATGGCCGGTCGGTCTGCTTCACACTCATTCTTTCCGTGCTTTCCGGCCTGCTCTTCGGCGCCATCCCGGCTCTGCGCTATGCTCCTTCGCGGCAGCGCATGACCTTGCTTGGAGCGATGCGGACGGCGAGCGTAAGCCGCGAACGGCAGCGCGGCCGCAACCTGCTGATCGTATCCCAGGTCGCGATGGCGCTCGTGCTGCTTATCGGCGCAGTGCTGATGATCCGCACGTTCATGGCGATGCGCGATGTCGATCCTGGCTTCTCCGATCCTGCATCCCTCCAGGTCTTTTGCCTCTCTTTTCCGGAGACGCTGGTCCGCGATTCCACTACGGTCGTACATATG
>DASRLI010000032.1:0-16632 GCA_035648535.1 Occallatibacter sp.
GGTCGCTGGTTCAAATCCAGCCCCCGCAACCAATCCTTTCAATAACTTACGCAGCATGCTCGGACTCAGCCTTCGCGCTCGATTGCGCGAGTGTTGCAGATCGATGCGTCGCTGTCCGCTTTTTGCTTGGTTTCTCATCGAGACGATCAACGAAGGAAACGTCTGCGCCAGGGATCAAGTGAGCGTAGGTATCAACCGTCACCTGAATCGAACTGTGGCCCATTTGCTCCTTGGTGTACACAATCGATGCCCCCGTTGGATATTCACCACAATGCATCGGACCGGCAGGCACGTCTACATTACGTATAGGCACTCGCGAAGGCGCTAAACCACCCAATCTTTGGACTGCCTAACGCTACTCTCAACAGCGCCAGTTACGGTCAGATTTCTAATACCGCCGTTGACAGCCGCGAGATGCAGGTTTCCTTGCGAATTGTATTCTAGAAAAACGTCCCTATGGGGTTGAATCAATAGAGCGCCTCGCCGCCTTCCGCTTGCGAATGTTAAGCGGAAGGCGACTCTTCCGCAAATTGGTCTAGGCGAAGCAGGATTGATATTCCGAACGGGAGTTTGAGCAGATCGGCTTCGCTCAGCACTGAATAGACGCTCTTTGATAACCCTCCGCCTTCCAGTCGGACTTAGAGTAAGTAGCTTTTTCAGGCAGCACACATCCGGGCCTATTGACAGTATGGTCGGACCAGCCTACCATGTTTCCGACCCTCCAGCAGGCATCCGACAGGAGCCCAAAAGTTCTGCAGGCTACCGGGACGGGTCTAGGCCTTTAGGCAGTGGACGCAGCGTCACTGGTCTTTTGGCTACTTATCGTCAAAGTTGTTTCAGGATTCCTTCAGTAGTTTGATCAACCAGGGAAACGCTTACCCACATGATGGGTATTGGAGACCGCAATGGTATCGAGATTCTATAAGCTAGCAATTTCCGCCGCATTAGTTGCTGCGTGTATTACGACTGCGCTGGGGCAATCCACGAGCGCAACACTTTCTGGAATTGTCTCGGACCCGCAAGGTGCGAACATACCCAACGCGACAGTCGTAGTGACGCAAATCAGCACGCACCAGGCCCGCACTATAGTTTCTGACGCGGGTGGCAGTTACTCCATTCCGAATTTGGACATTGGCCAATATTCTGTAAGCGCATCAGCCCCGGGCTTCAAGAAGCTCCTGATTCCATCAATCACTCTCCAGGTGAGTCAGATGGCGGAACTTAACCTCACCTTGCCGATCGGCGCCGTCACAGATCAGGTCACTGTCACAACGACATTGCCGCTGGTCAACGCTGAAAGTTCGGCCGTGGGTCAGGTGATTGAAAACCGCTCGATCGAGAGTCTCGCTCTCAATGGACGACAGTTCTGGCAGCTAACGTCATTGGTCCCCGGTGCTAGCTATACGCCTGGCGGTCAGCAGATCTCCCGCGGCGGATCCGGCATTCGATCTTCCTCGGTGAATGTCTCGATCAATGGGGCGAACTCCACATTTACCGGCTGGCGGCTGGACGGATCGGACATTACCGATGTCGAAGCAGGTGGAACAAACCTGCAACCGAACGTCGACGCTCTGGAAGAGTTCAAAGTCGAAACGTCGAACATGTCTGCGGAGTATGGGCATGAGCCTAGCGTCATTGTGGCCACAACCAAGAGCGGAACGAACGCGTTTCATGGTGTAGCTTTCGAGTTCCTGCGCAACGACTACTTTAATGCGCATAACTACTTCGCTACAACAACGAAAGACGGTCTCAAGCGCAATCAATTTGGTGGAGGGGTAGGCGGGCCCATCAAACGGGACAAGGCGTTCTTCTTCGCTGATTACGAGGAGACCATTCAATCTTCGGCGAATATCTTCAACGACACAGTTCCCAGCAACGCCATGCGCACAGGCGATTTCAGCGCGAATTCGAAGAAACTCATCGATCCGACCACCGGGCTGCAATTTCCGAGCAATACAATCCCCCAGAATCGCATCTCGAGCCAGGCCCAGTATTTCCTGGGTTTCATGCCAACTCAGAGCCAGGCAATATTCACAGCCGGGCAACTCGTGCACACATATAAGGGCGACATCCGTGTCGATTCTGCTCTCACCGGGCTTGACCACATCATGGGCCGCTACTCCCTTCTGGACAACGAAGAATCCGATCCGAATCAATTTCCAGCTTTGAAGGACCAGGCTCTGCGTGCCCGAGCTCAGAATCTCGCGTTGAATGAGTCCCACATCTTCAGCAGTCACTGGCTCAATGACTTGCGCGTTGGTTACTACCGCGATTTTCTGTTCTTCGATGCGATAAATGGCGGCACAAACTATCTGAACAACGCAAAGATAACCGGGTATGAGCAGTCGCAAATAAAGCCAAGCTTCCCTTACATCACGCTCTCGGGGTATTCAGCGTTTAACGGCTCGGGACTCAACAATCTGCCGAAGACGATCTACATCCGCACATGGCAGTATGCAGACACCATGAGCTACAACGCCGGCAAGCACGACCTTGAAATCGGAGTGCAGCTGAACCACCAGAAGGACCTCTATATTATCGGCCAGTCTCAGGAGGGCACGTTTGGGTTCACTACGATGTTTACGGGCGACGCCTTCGGCGATTTTCTTCTTGGGTTGCCGGCGTCCGCACTTCGCTCTTATCCGCTTCAAGCCTATGGAGAGCGCGCCAATCTTTGGGCGCTGTTTGTTCAGGATAATTACCGAATCTTCCCAAAGCTGATGCTGAATCTTGGCGTGCGTTGGGAATACAATCCGTTCTTCTCCGCAATGAACGGGCAGGTGGCTGCTTACGACTTCACGGGAAGAAGCTTGAACTCAACGACCGGAAAACTCATCGAGCCGATGCAGGGTGGGAAGCTGCTTGTTCCGGCCGCAGAGCCGGTTGTTCCAATCGCATATCCACTTTATGCGGATCGTATCGTCGGAACGGACTCGCGGAGCCTTCCCCAGTCGATTCGCCGCACAGGCATGGGGCAGTGGGCTCCACGTATTGGACTCGCATTCCGCCCGTTGAACAACGACCGCGTCGTGATTCACAGCGCCTACGGCCTGTTCCCGATGTTCATGGATGCCAACATGATGATCAATTGGACCAAGGCTCCGCCGTTCCTGATCACCCAAACGGCGAACAACGGCCTGACTGGCACAACTCCAAATTTCAATTGGGCGAATCCATTCCTGGGCCAATCCATCGTCGCGGCTAACAATGGCAGCGTATGTCCTGGCACGACTCTCGTGCTCAATACCTGCGTCACTCCAAGCTTGTATACAGCGCCTCCGGAACTCCAGCACACTTACATGCAGCAATGGAACCTCGGAGTGCAGTTACTGCTGGCGAAGAATCTGTCCCTTGAGACCACCTATGTTGGGAATCACACCACAGCCTTGCAGTTGAATGGCTTGCTCGCCAATCTGCCGCCACCCGGAGCCGGATCCATCCAAACGCGCCGGCCGCAAGCGCAGTGGGGCCAGATCAATGTTACGAATACAAACGGATCCTCGTACTATCACGCACTCCAGGCGAAGTTGGAAAAGCGCTTCTCAAACGGCGTCCAGGCACTCGTCTCCTATAACTACAGCAAGTGCATGGATAACGCCTACCTTGGCGTTGATCCCGCCTACACGAACCCAAAAGGTGTGTGCGACTTCGACTTGCGTCACGTAATCGTTGCAAGCGGACTCTACCAGTTGCCCTTTGGAAAGGGCCGTACGTTCCTTAACTCGGCACGGAATCCATTGGGCATGATTCTTGGTGGCTGGGACGTTGCAGCTCTTGCCACGTTGCGTTCCGGGTTACCCTATACTCCTTTCACTTCAAGCGATCTCGCCAATACCGGCGCATCGAGTGAGGTACCAAATCGCATTGGCAGCGGAAAACTTGCTAATCGCAGCCCGAAGGCGTGGTTCAATGTGGCCGACTTCACGCTTCCGGCCAAATATACCTACGGCAACTCCGGGCGCAATATTCTGAGCGCCGATGGGATCATTAATATTGACAGTACGCTCAAGAGGAACTTTACCTTCAGTGAATCGAAGTACGTGGAGTTCCGTCTGGAAGCATTCAACACTGCCAATCATCCAACCTTCAGTGCGCCCAACAAGTCCATTGGCACATCGTCGGCCGGTACGATTACCAGCACGCTCAACAGCAACCGCATTCTGGAGGCTGCGCTGAAGCTATACTTCTAGTGCCTGCAGGCAGCGGGGTGACGTCGAGCCATCCCGCTGCTTGATTCCCAGAGCGACATTGCTGTGAGAGCGGTCTGGTGGAAAGCTTAAGAAGCGGTATCTGAAACGAAACAATTAGCCTGAACGAAAGATAAGGTCTGGATAACCAGGCCATCTTCCTGTTTTTACGCACGGGCGCAAACTTGAGGGATCAGAGTATGAGCAGAGAAATTGAAGTTCCGAATCTTCCAACCTCGTCCCGCCGTCAATTTCTAGCCATGGCCGGCGCGGGTGCAGCATCGCTGGCACTGCCTCGGCGGCTCAGCGCGGCGCCTGTAAAACACCGGCCATTTGAGGTCTCCGCAAGCCTGTATCCCTGGGACCTGCACGATGAGGGCATCGAACACATTCTCGATAACCTTCAACAGATGTCGGCAGTGAACTCGGTTTACCTTCTCGGGATCATGCATTACGAAATCCGACCCTTAACCAGTCCCGCATTTCCGCACAATCCTGCCCGCAAGACCTGGCAGGCAGAGGACTCGAGGGCGTATTGGCATCCCGATCTGAAGCGATATGGCCGCATCAAGCCTCGGCTCTCTGACTTCGACTGGCTCAACCAGACTGATTGGTTGCCAGTGTTGACCGAAGCCGCCCGCAAGCGCGGACTGCGCACGGGCGTGGAGCTTTCTCACACGCTGGTCGACCTTGACCGCGAACAGAGCGAGTTCGGCGACTGCGTGCAAAGGGATATTCATGGTGTTCCGCGAAAGATTTATGGGCGCGCTTATCCCTTGTGCCCGAATAATCGCGATGTTCAGCAATACGTTCTCGCGCTCTTTAGCGATCTGACAGCGAACTATGATGTTGACTACCTTCAGACCTGCACGCTTCCCTTCATGCCAGGCGGTTCAGATACGGGGGGGTGTTTCTGCGATTCATGTGTCAAAGCGGCCAGCGATCGCGGAATTGATCTGACAAGAATCAAAACCGTCCTGTTAGCGAATCCTCTGGCCCCGGCCGAGCTAAGCCAATGGCAATCGTTTCGCGAGGACTCGATGGCCCGCTACTACAAGATCATGCATGATGGTATCCATGCCATTCGCCAGCACGCCGACCTTCGCTTCAACGACTGCTTCGCTAACGCAGCGAAATGGGGACTAGGACTGGGAAAGCTGGCGCCTCACCTCGATTCGGTTCGAGTATGTGACTATACGGAGCAAAAGGGTAATCCTGCGCTGATGCCGCAGAAGAGGGAATGGTTGACGTCTGAGCGACAGGCGCTTGGCCTCGATTTTCCTGTTCTGTCCGCTGTCGCCGTACGCCCGAAAGCAACGCCCGAGTTGATTGAAGAGGGAGTAAAGATCGCGACGGAGTGCGGCATGGTGGGCATCACGCTCGGCCACTATGACGGCGCAGAGTTTCCGATGCTGCGCGCGATCCGGACCGGCCTGGAGGCAGCGAAGATTAACGTTCCTGCACGACTCGCCTGAAGGGAATCTGCTGAAGCCTCCGTTTGACTGCGGCGTACCGCGTCGTACTAACTGATTGAATCACGTCGGAAGAAAGTTGGAGAAACTTCAATGTGCGAAAAGATTGCAATTGCTACCCGCAGGGATTTCATCCAGGCAGGCATTGGTGTTGCAGCTGCGGCTGCCGCTCCCAGTTGGGCGAGAGCGGCAAGCTCGTCGCCCGCCGCGAATTCGTCTGCGGCCTCAGATAAGATGATCGGAATTCAAATCAGCGCTGTCTCTTTCGTCGACGAGGGCGTGAACAAGGTACTCGACATTCTGCAGGAGCGTGGGAAGGTGAACACTCTGTTCCTCTCCACGTTCACTTATGACGGCGGAACTGGCGGTAGGCAGGTCAAGAGCAGGCCGCTGCCCGACCACGGCAAGCAGGAGTATGACAATTTTCATGGCGGGAACTTTGCGACACCGCACGCTCAGTTCTATACGGATACAGTCTTTAAAGATACCAAGGCTCCGGATCATGGCGACCTCGACATACTCGAGGCGGTGTTGCCTGAAACCAAGAAGCGAGGAATGAAAGTCTACGCCTGGAATTACAATATTTTTCGCACCGATATTCCTCATGTCGAAGAACTGGAAGAAGTGGACTATGAAGGTCAGCGGCGTGCAACGTGCTGTGCATACAATCCCAATTACAGAAACTTCGTGCTGGGTATCACGCGCGATCACTGCACTTCATACGATATCGATGGAGTGATGTGGGGTGCGGAGCAACAGGGACCGCTCAACAATCTGATTGGCGCGAACACCTGGCCTAGCCCCGCTACTTGTTTCTGTCAGTATCATCGCCAAGCAGCGAAGGATCGCGGAATCGACGTAGAGCGTGCCATCGAAGGGTACAAAAGGCTCGGCCAGTTCGTCGCCCAGGCCCGGGCAGGCCAACGCCCAACCGATGGCTATTTCGTTCAGTTCTGGCGGATTCTGGTGGATTATCCGGAGATCCTTGCATGGGAGAAGCTCTGGAACGACGGCAAGAATTCGACATACGAGGGCATCTACGAAACGGCGAAGTCTGTCCGGCCTGAATTGCAAGTGGGCTTCCATATATGGCATACAAACTCGTTCAGTCCGTTCTTCCGCGCAGAACAGGATTTTGAACGTTATTCGCACTATGCGGATTTCATCAAGCCAGTTCTGTACAACAATTGCGCTGGACCGCGTTACGCCACTTTTATTGGAAATGTACAGAAGACGATCTTTCACGACGTTCCGGAAGAGCAAGTCCTCAGCTTTAACAATGGGTTCCTCAACTATGGCGAAATGTCGTTAGCAAGCATCCCCACCAGCGGTTTGTCTGCGGACTACGTTCTGCGTGAGACGAAGCGTTCGCTTGATGATGTGAAGGGTCAATGCAAAATCTATCCTGGCATTGACGTAGACATTCCAACCTCCCATGGAGAAAAGGAAACCACTCCTGAAGACGTTCACGCTGCCACATTGGCCGCCTTCAAGGCGGGAGCGCAGGGTGTGATCCTTTCAAGAAAATATTCAGAGATGCGCCTCGCCAATCTTTCCGGAGGCGGCGCCGCTGTGACGGAATTCAATTTGCAAAGAAGCTAGACGGGTACGCGCTGGATTAAGGATGCTGTCTGTTCCCTGGGGGTTGTCAGGGCAAACGCATCTTAATTGCCATATGCAGCGGGAGTTTTGCTTGTTGAGATGGGGAGATGGACAGTCCCCTGAAGCACTTTGCTGATTTGCATGATCCGAGGGTAGAGCGGACGCGGGAATATTTACTCGAAGAGATTTTTTTGATCACCCTCGCGGCGATTTTGAGCGGGGCCAACGGGTGAAATGAGATCGAGGACTATGCTCATTCCAAACACGTGTGGTTCAAGAGTTTCCTCACTCTACCCAGGGGCATTCCATCGCATGATACCTTCAATCGGGTCTTTTCGGCGCTCGATCCAGAGGCGTTGAAAAAGGGCTTTGTGGCCTGGGTTTCGTCGATTGCCAAGCTGACGGCGGGCGAGGTGGTGGCCATCGACGGCAAGACGCTGCGGGGAGCCTCGGAGCCAAGCAAAAAAGGCCGGACAAAAAAGCGATCGTGCATATGGTCTCGGCCTGGGCCAACACCAACAGCCTGGTGCTCGGCCAGCGTAGGGTCGATGAAAAGTCCAATGAAATCACCGCAATTCCCAAACTTCTTGATGCGCTGGAGTTGAGTGGAGCGGCAGTGACCATTGATGCGATGGGCTGTCAACGGGCCATCGCCGAGAAGATCGTCGCGAAAAAGGCCGACTATATTTTGGCCGTCAAAGAGAATCAGGGCCATCTTCTGGAAGAGATCAAAGACTCATTTCAAATGCTGACTGCCGACGCGGTTAGCGAAGAAATTGACTGCGGCTACGGGCGCGTCGAGCAGCGCCGCTGCGCGGTGATCGCGGACCTGAGCCTGCTGAAAAATCCCTCAGAATGGGCGTCTTTACAAGGGATCGTACACATCCAGAGTGAGCGGTTTCACAAGGCGACGGGGAAAACAGAAACCGAAATTCGCTCCTGCATTACGAGCCTCGAACCCGATGCGATGAGGCTGAACTGCTCGATTCGTCAACACTGGGGCATCGAAAACAAATTGCACTGGGTCTTGGATGTTGGCTTCGGCGAAGACCTCGACCGCAAACGCGCAGGCCATGCGGCGCAGAATTACTCCGTACTCAACCGCATCGCACTCAATCTGCTCAAACAGGACAATACTTCAAAACGCGGCATCAAAGGAAAACGACTCAAAGCCGGCTGGGACAACAACTACCTGCTGAAATTACTGGCCATTTAAGATGCGTCGGCCCTGTGGATCAGATCAGGGCAAACGCATCTTAATTGCGGAGTAGATGTAGCAGGTAGTCATTGTCTCAACCGGCTTTGAGTCTTTTCCCGTGGACACCTCGTTTGGAAGTTTTGTCTTGTTTGAGCAGGTTGAGTGCGATGCGGTTGAGCACAGAGAAGTTCTGGGCGGCATGTCCGGCGCGCTTGCGGTCCAGGTCTTCGCCGAAGCCGACGTCCAGCACCCAATGCAGTTTGTTTTCGATGCCCCAGTGCTGTCGAATGGAGCGATTCAGCCGCACCGCGTCCGGGCTCAGGCTGGTGATGTAGTAGCGGATTTCACGCTCGGTTTTTCCTGTGGCCTTGTGGAATCGTTCGCTCTTGATGCGCACTAAGCCCTGTAAAGACGCCCATTCGCTGGCCTTCTCGACTAACGACAGGTCGGCGATTACCGAGCAACTACGTTGCTCGACCCGCCCATGACCGCAGTCGATCTGTTCGTCTATCGCGTCGGCGGCCAGCATCTGAAACGAGTCCTTGATCTCTTCCAGCAAATGGCCCTGATTCTCTTTGACAGCCAGAATGTAGTCGGCACTCTTGGTGACGATCTTCTCGGCGATGGCCCGCTGGCAACCCATTGCGTCGATGGTCACCACCGTTCCACTCAGCTCCAGCGCGTCGAGCAGCTTCGGAATCGCCGTGATTTCGTTGGACTTTTCATCGACGCGGCGTTGGGCCAGAACCAGACAGTTGGTGTTCGCCCAGGCCGAGACCATATGCACGATGGCCTTCTTGTCCGCCCCCTTTTTACTCGGCTCCTGGGCCCCCCGCAGCGTCTTGCCGTCGATGGCCACCACTTCGCCCGCCGTCAGTTTGGCAATCGACGACACCCAGGCTACGAAGCCCTTTTCCAGTTCCTCCGGGTCAAGCGCCGAGAAGACCCTATTGAACGTGTCGTGCGATGGAATACCACTGGGAAGAGTAAGGAAGCTCTTGAACCACGCGTACTTGGAATGAGCGTAATCCTCGATCTCGTTCCAACCGTTGGCCCCGCTCAGGATCGCTGCAATCGAGATCAAAAGTATCTCTTCCAGCATATGTTCCCGCGTTCGCTCCACCCGCGGATCACGTAAATCTGCAAAGTACTTCAGGGGGGTGTCCATCTCCCCATCTCATCTCGCCAAACACTTCACGCATATAGCAATTAAGATGCGTTTGCCCTGTGGATCAGATCCCTTTCCTTGACAATGGTAAGGCCATATGACTATCATAAATGCGCTAAATCAACCAGTACTTGCCAAGTGACGTATTAAGAAGCTGTTGGTGTCCGCGTCTGGGCACTGCCACGCGTTTGCGGTGGTGTGCTCGTTTGGCACAAACAGTCACGCTGGCAAAACAGCCAATTTTATGGAAGGACAATTCGCAATGATTCAAAGAATAACGATGGTAAATCTTGTTGAAGATGTGGCGAACCGGAAGCCGAGATCGAAGGAACGGCAGACGGCTTTGCTGAGCAGGGAAACGCCTGAACATCCGGGAGCGTCATCAATGATTAGCCGGATTGTCCTGATGTTCTTGACTCTATTCGTATGTACGGCCGCTTGGGCGCAGTTTGAGGCTGGCTCGGTAGTCGGTGTGATATCGGACAGTTCGGGATTGGTAATTCCCGGCGTTTCCATCACGCTCCGAAATCTCTCTACAAATGTAGATCGCCAAGCGACTACCTCTTCCGTAGGCGCGTTCGATTTTGTCGCCGTATCTCCGGGCATGTATTCCATTACTGTGAAGCAGACAGGCTTTCAGGAAAGAAAGCAGAACTTCAAGTTAGCCGTCGGCCAACGTCTCGATATGAATATGGCGCTCCAGATTGGCGCGACGGCCCAAACTGTTACTGTCAGCGCGGACGTCGAAACACTCGAAACCGCATCGTCTGAAATCACTAATTTGCGTACAAGCCAACAGGTGGTTGATCTTCCGTTGAACGCGCGCAATTTTACGCAATTGTTGCAGTTAGCGCCCGGTGTCAATAACTACGGAACCTCAGGCAACTCCATATCGCAGGGCTACACGACCGGTCGAGGGACTAATGGTGCGATTATCAACGGCAATCCTTCGGAAGATACGGTCTACATGTTCGACGGAATTTGGAGCGTCGAGAACGACTCCGGCGATATCTTCTTCTTCCCGCCGGTAGACTCCATTCAGGAATTCCAGGTTCAGACGAGCGGTGCGCCTGCTTCCTATGGGGGCAACCCGTCGATGATCAACCTGACATATCATTCCGGCACCAACGATTTCAAAGGAACCTTCTATGAGTTTGTCCGCAACTCGGACTTGGATGCCAAGAATTACTTCGACTCAGCTTCCAAACCCATCCCGCCCTTCCATTTGAACCAGTTTGGGGCGAACGTGGGCGGACCAGTCAGGATTCCCCATGTCTTCAACGGGACCAACAAACTTTTCTTCTTTGCTGACTACGAAGGGAAGCGGGAAAACCAGGCCCAGACCAACCTCTCTACAGTTCCAATTGCGGCGTTCCACACCGGAGATTTCTCTGCCCTGTCCACTGTCCTTCATGTGCCAGGCACAACCACTCCGCTGCCAAACAATCATGTACAGAGCATCGATCCGACGGCAGCCAATCTGATGGCCTTGTTCCCTCTCCCGAACATCAACCCCAACAGCCCCGCACTCATTAATAATTACCTCTACAACGGTGCCAACGTTAACGACATCAACCAGGGAGACATACGGATCGATTACCGCACAGAAAAGACCTCAATTTTCGGCCGCTACAGTCAGGAGAACGCCGATAGCACCACTCCAGGCTACCTGCCGGCCCCGGCGGTCGGAGGCGGCCCATCGCGTCCCGGTCAAACTCTCATCCCATCAAAACAAGTCGTCCTGGGCTACGGCCGCTCAATTGGAGCGAACAAGTATTACGAAGCTCGCCTCGGCTTTTCTCGCATGACGGAGCAGATAGTCGACGAAGATACGTCCTTGGGAAATCTGGCTCAAAAGCTTGGCATTCCGGGTGCGAATGTCGGCACAATGGGGGATACGACAGGTTTAACCAACTTCAGTATTTCGGGGAACGTCGGCCTCGGCGACGGGGCTGGAAGCCTGATGAAAGTGAATAACGACTGGGAAGTCGCCCAGGCATTCAGCATGGTGAAAGGCAGCCACGAATTCAAGGTCGGTTTCAACTGGCGGAGTTTAAGATTTGCGTATTACTCCCCGGGCAGTCCTGTGGGGACCTTCTCATTCACAGGCATTTATACCGGCTCCGGTTTAGCGGATTTCTTATATGGGCGACCAACCAGTTCTGAACTGGACGTATCGAATTTCTACAGCATGCTACGTTTCCAGCCAAGCGTATATCTTCAAGATAACTGGCGCCTGACTCCAAAGCTGACATTGAATTATGGAATTCGCGACGATCTCGTGACTCCTTGGAGGGAGCGCCATAACCGGCTTTCGGGTCTTGTGCCTGACAATGGCGGGAACATGGTTCCGGTTGGAACTGCACCCTACTACGGGAATTCCCTTACAAGGGGTCGCTACACAAACTTTGGACCTCGCTTTGGATTCGCGTACACCCTCAATGCCAAGACGGTGCTTCGTGGAGGAGGCGGTATTTTTTACGCGTTTGAAAACAACATGTCCAACCACAGCATGGCGAAGAACGCACCCTACGATGGCTCCTTTATTCAAACCAACAGCTCAGGCGCGGCTGGGTATGCGGCAGCATTGCCAATCTCAGCTGGGTTTCCAACAACACGCCCACTTCTGTTCCCGGTCGCCAACTCTGCTTTCAATTATTTCTCGCGAAGATACCCAAACCCTTCCGCCAACGAGTGGAACCTCAATATACAGAGACAACTGACTTCTCGGGACGTTCTTTCGGTAGCCTATATTGGGCAAACCGGCGGTCACATCCTCTTGACCTACAATATGAACGAAGCGACTCCCGGCGCCGGAGCGGTGGCGTCGCGCAGGCCCTATCCGAACTTGGCCGATGGATCTTATAGCTGCATGTGCGGCAACTCTGTGTTCCATTCTCTGCAAGTGACCTACATGAATCACCTTTCCAGAGGCCTGGATTTTCAGGGAGCATGGACATGGGGCCACAGCATCGACGATTCAAGCGGCGTGGGGAATACGGTTGCTCCTCAGAACATCCATAATTTTGCCCTTTTTAGGGGCAATTCCGATTTCGATAGCCGCCAAAGCGCTGTATTGAGCTGGTCTTACGTGCTGCCGTTTGGCCGGAATAAACAGTTCGCCAGCAATGCACACGGCATGGAGCAGATGGTTGTTGGGGGATGGAAGCTGAACAGCATCGATACATTTCGGAGCGGTTCCCCGTTCACCCCGGTCATGTCAACCAGCTTGCTGAACGCGGGCACTGGCGTGCAGTGGCCAAACCGCATCGGTTCCGGAAAGGTGTCGAACCCAACGGCCAAACAATGGTTCAATACTGCCGATTTTGCCTCACCCGGACAATACACATTTGGAAATTCCGGACGCAATATTCTTGTTGGGCCCGGAACAAAGCAAGTCGATGCGTCCCTCTTCAAGGATTTCCCGCTCTCGTCGGCTGAAAATCGCAGCCTTCAATTCCGCGCCGAAATCTTCAACCTGCTCAACACGCCCCAGTTCAATAACCCCAATGCGTCGATCGGGAACGCTGCTGCCGGGACGATTACTTCCGCAGGCCAGCCGGCACTTTTCCAACGGACGTCCCGGGAGATACAACTCGCGTTGAAGCTGTATTGGTAAGCGCTGGATCTATTCATGAGCAGACCGGCTGAAATAAGCTCTTTTCCACATCATGGCTGCGGGATTCAATGAATCGGACCCCGCAGCCAGCACTCGATAAAATGAGGATCCCAAAAATGAATTCGTTCCTTGATCGTCGAACGTTCATGCGGCTTTCGTCCGCATGCGCGGTTCTTCTAAGCCAGAAGCTGCAACCGCAGACCAAGTCGACGGTGCTTCCATTGATCGACAAGAGCATAGTGAAGAACCGGAAGAACTTCGTCGGCATCCAGATCAGGGCCTACGCGTGGCACGATGAGGGGATCGACCGCCTGCTTGATCTGGTTCAAGAAAAGGGTGACGTCAACACCATGCTTGCGTATACATTCAGCTACAGCCGTGAAGACGCGCGCATGAAAAAGAGTAACCCAATTCCGTTGCCTGACCATGGGAGCTATGGTGATACCAACGAGAAGTTTGTAGGCGGTGCCTTTTACGACTACGACCCGAAGTTTTTTCAGAACACGGTTCTGAAGGATTTCCGGTCACCGGACTTTGGCGGCAAGGTCAACGTGATCTCCGATGTCGCTGCGAAGGTCAAAGCGCGCGGGATGGACTATTTCGCTTGGGACTTCAATAACGCAGACCCGATGATGATGCGCGCTATTCCCAACGCAGAAGAAGTGTTCGAGATCGACGTGTACGGGCGCCGGACAGCATGTCCTTGCTGGAACAATCCCGATTACCGTGCGTTCTTGATCGGCAAGGTCGAGACTTACCTGATTCAGTACGCCAACGAAGTCGACGGAATCATGTGGGGCTGCGAGCGGATGGGGCCGCTTGAGAACATGATCGGCGGCGGATGGGAGACAAAAGGAATCTCCTGCTTCTGCCCCTACTGTAGGCAAAAGGCCAGAGAGCGGGGTATCTCCGTCGAGCGCGCACAGGCGGGTTACCAGCGGCTCGATCAGTTGTTCAGCGCCGCAGCGAAGGATCAGCGGCCCAGCGATGGTTACTTTGTTTCGTTCTGGAGACTGCTGCTTGAATATCCGGAGATTCTTGCTTGGAACATGCTCTGGTACGACAGCTACCACGAGGTCCGCTCAGAGTTGTACAGCACAGCTAAAACGCTCGCTCCGGCAAAACCATTCGGCTTCCACATCATGCACGCCACATCTCTCAACCCGTTCTACCGGGCTACGGAGGATTGGTCGAAGACCAAAAACTACGCTGACTTTGTTAAACTAGCCAACTACAACAACGCGGCAGGGCCCCGCATGCAGCGCACTCTCGACAGCATGAGCGGAACCATCTTCCACGACGCAGCACCGGAAGACATCCTGCCTCTCTACTACAAAATCATGAACTACCACGAAGCTCCTTACGATCAACTCCACATTGCCGGCCTTTCGCCCGATTATGTGGCGGAAGAAACAAAGCGCGCGATTTCAGGTGTTCAGGGCCAGACGAAGATTTACCCTGCCATCGATATCGACGTGCCGACCAAGCCGACTGACCATCGGACGAAGCCAGAAGATGTGCGTCAAGCTGTAAGGGCAGCCATGGGCGCGGGCGCGGACGGTGTTGTACTATCGCGCGAGTACGTGGAAATGTGGATCGCAAATATCGCGGCCGCCGGCGATACACTGCGCGAGATTTTTGCGAAATCGACAACTTGACCTGCCGGAAAATTGTGCGGCGCTATTCGAAGTACATGTGCTACGCCTAGCGCTCACAAAAGACCCCCAGTATCAAGCCACACCGCTTTGAATCATTCGCATGTCTTGTGTGGAATCGCCTACCTCGCCGCCCAGAGATTAGTCCTGATATGTCGGCCAGTGTCACGGGATCTCATGACCGAGTCGGGGTTTATGATCGGCGTCGCGATCGGCGTTTATGGGGAATAATCCTGAGAATTGCGTGCAACCGATGCTCAATGAGTGCTTTGGCCTGTGGTCAACATCTGACGTCCCAGTTTGACCGTCGGAACGGAAGCCCTCGGAGCTCGTGCGAGGACCTTCGACCAGGGTACTTATCTTCCCGATGCCGACATTTAGCATGAAGTTATGATTAGAGCTGCCGTCGCACAAGTAGGAAGTGTGTTGTTTGATACCCCGTCGACCCTGAAGAAGGTCGAGATGCGATGCCATGAGGCAGCGTCTGCCAGCGCGCAGCTGTTGGTATTCCCAGAGGCGCTCCTGGGCGGCTATCCGAAAGGATTGACCTTTGGGGCCACCGTCGGAAATCGAACCGATGAGGGACGTGAGCATTTTCGCCGCTACTCCCAGGCCGCCATCGAATGCCCTGGCCCGGAGACAGAGACACTGGCGAGCTGGGCGAAGGAGCTCAGCCTTCATATTGTGATCGGAGTCGTCGAGCGCGCAGGCGGCACCCTCTATTGTTCATCGCTCCTCTTTTCCCCCCAGCAGGGACTCATCGCCAAGCATCGGAAGCTCATGCCGACCGGCAGTGAACGTCTGATTTGGGGATTAGGGGACGGCTCAACCATGCAAGTAGTGGATACCGAGCTGGGCCGCATCGGCATGGCAATCTGCTGGGAGAACTACATGCCCTTATACCGGCAGCATCTCTACAATCAGGGCGTTCAGCTTTGGTGTGCACCCACAGTGGACGCGAGAGAGATATGGCAGTCGAGTATGCGTCACATTGCGTATGAAGGGCGTTGTTTTGTGCTGAGCGCATGCCAGTTCCTGACCAAGGACGATTGGGCGCAAGATCTGAGAGAGACGGGCGGCGAGATCGATGGGAGAAGTCTCGTTGTTTCTCCGAGAGGAGAGATCATCTCTGGCCCGGCCGAAGGCGAACGACTGTTAACTGCGAACCTGGATTTGGACGATATCCCGCGGGGCAAGTTCGACTTGGATGTGGCAGGCCACTATAACCGGCCCGATGTGTTTACCTTCCATACCAATTGAGTCACTCAAAAAGAATGCGCACAGAGTCGCACCGGGCGGATCCCTGGCGCAGTAGCCGGGTTGCCCAGATCGGGACATGACACGCGTCAAGAAGCCGGCATATATTCTTCCCGAGTCGCAGCCAAGCCTAAGCTGAGTTCAATACCAATTTCCCCATTTCAATTGGCGCATCATCGTCAAGTCACTCACGGACGGCGATTACTCCTCAAATGTCGGCCAGTCTCTGCCGATTTGTCTCTGGCTCGCTTTCGGTCGCCGTTAACAGGCGTTGCCGTAAACCCACAGCTGTCCGCAGAAATTCTTTCCGCAACCGTTATCATTAAGCCTGATGCTTCGGCGCTTTCGAGAATTAACCCGGGTGTGCTTTCCAGAAGTGACCCACCTGTCCGGTAATCAAGGTTGCAACTGAGGATCTGCGCAGGGCTTGGGGATGATGGTTCATCATGCCAGTTGCCCGGAAGCGCCCTTGTT